>NZ_JBIWFT010000052.1:0-58191 GCF_044763205.1 Kitasatospora sp. NPDC096204 | reverse complement strand
TCCAAGCACACCTGCTCGAACTCCTCGGCATCGACGAAACCCGACCCCGCTGGCTGGAAACCTAAAACCCCATCTGCGAAGTCCGGGGCTAGCGGGGGGTCCGGCCGGCGCCGGAGGCGAGCTCCTTGGCCGCCTCGGTGAGGTCCTTGGCGGTGTCGATCGCCCGCCAGTACACGCCCTGCGGCAGCTGGTAGCCCGCCAGCCGCTTGCCGCGGGCGAGTTGGGGGAAGGTGGTGCGCTCGTGGTCGCCCACGTCCGGCAGCAGCTCGGCGAACTCCGGGCTGAACACGTACAGGCCGGCGTTGATCAGGAAGGGCGAGGGCGGCGCCTCGATGAAGTCCAGCACGTTGCCGAACTGGTCGGTCTCCACGGCGCCCCAGGGGATCCGCGGGCGGGCCAGCGCGAGCGTCGCGACGGCGTCCCGCTCGTGGTGGAAGGCGGCCATCTCGCGCAGGCTGAAGCGGGTCCAGATGTCGCCGTTGGTGGCGTACCAGGGCTCGTCCGGGCGGGGCAGCGCCTTGGCCGCGTACTTGAGCCCGCCGCCGCGCCCGAGCGGCTCCGCCTCGACCACCGTGCGTACCCGCAGCGGCAGGTCCGCCTTGTCCAGCCACTCCTCCAGCACGTCGGCGAGGTGCCCGCAGGAGACCACGACGTCGGTGACGCCCTCCTCGGCCAGCCAGGCCAGCTGGTGGCCCAGGATCGGCGTGCCCGTCCCGGGGATCTCGACCAGCGGCTTCGGGCGGTCGTCCGTGTAGGGGCGCAGCCGGGAGCCCTGGCCGCCGGCCAGGATGACGGCCTGGGTCACGGGCGTCGTGGTCGGCCGGGGCTGCGGGTGCGGGGCGGACGGAAGGTCGGCGGCGGGGCCGGAGTCAGCGCTCATGCCTGAACAATAAGGCGGCGGACGGGGGCGTCCGCCGCCTCGGTGGCCTCGGGCCTCGGGCCTTCGGGGCCTTGGGGCCCTCGATGTCCGCGCTGTCCTCTACACCCTCTACGCCCTACGTCCTCAGCCGACGACGCCGGCCGCGAACGAACCGTCGCAGACCGGGCGGGCGAAGGAGCGCGCCCGCTGGACGTCGCCCTGGTACTTGCGCACCGCCGCCTTGCCCAACTCCGTGGACAGCGAGGTGCAGTAGGGCGTCAGCGAGGGCTGTTCGCGCATCGAGCGCTCCAGCAGGTCCAGCGCGGCGGAAGGGTTCTTGGCGCGCAGCTCGTCCAGCAGGGCCACCCGCAGCGACTCCTGCGGGGCGAGCCCGTCCGCGGCCTTGGCCACGGCGCCGGCCGCGTTGTTGGAGCGCCCGATCCCGGTGCCGTCGCCGCTGGACGCCGCCACGACCTGCTGGTCGAGCCCGGTCGGCGGGGCCCACGGGACCCGGGTCACGGCGAGGGTGCCGGTGGTCACCAGGACGACCGGCAGGGTCAGGGCGACGGTCTGGCCGATACGGCGCAACAGCTGCTTCACCCTCAGGAGAGTAGCGGTGGGTACGGGCCGAATCGCCCTCCGTTACACCATCGAGTGACACGGTGTCCCGTTTCGTCCCCTTGCCGTGTTGACACGGGGGTGTACGGGCGGAGCCCGCCGGACCGCGAGGGTCCGACGGGCTCCGGGGCGCGCCGTGACGCGCCGTGACGCCTAGTGACGTGCAGTCCGCGTCAGTTGCTCAGGCGCAGGCCGGAGCTGGTGGAGAAGACGTGGGTCTCGTTGGCGATCGGCACGACGTGGATGGTCTCGCCGCGGGCCGGGATCTGGCGGCCGGGGACGCGGACGACCAGGTCGTGGTCCTCGCCGCCGATCTGGGTGGTGCCGTAGACGAAGCCGTCCGAGCCGAGCTCCTCGACGACGTTGACGGTCACCGCGACGCCCTCGATGCCGCCCGCCGGGACGATCTCGAAGTGCTCGGGGCGGATGCCGACGGTCACCGTCTTGTCGGCGCCGGCGCCGGCCAGGTTCTCGCGGGAGATGTTGACGACCGAGCCGCCGAACTTCACGCCGCCGTCCACCAGCGGCACCTGGACCAGGTTCATGGCCGGCGAGCCGATGAAGCCGGCCACGAAGAGGTTGGCGGGCTTGTCGTACATGTTGCGCGGGGTGTCGACCTGCTGGAGCAGACCGTCCTTGAGCACCGCGACCCGGTCGCCCATGGTGAGTGCCTCGGTCTGGTCGTGGGTGACGTACACCGTGGTGATGCCCAGGCGGCGCTGCAGGCCGGCGATCTGGGTGCGGGTCGAGACGCGGAGCTTGGCGTCCAGGTTCGACAGCGGCTCGTCCATCAGGAAGACCTGCGGCTGGCGGACGATCGCACGGCCCATCGCGACGCGCTGGCGCTGACCGCCCGAGAGCGCCTTCGGCTTGCGGTCCAGCAGCGCCGTGAGGTCGAGGATCTTCGCGGCCTCCTCGACCTTGGTGCGGATCTCCGCCTTGTTCACGCCGGCGATCTTGAGCGCGAAGCCCATGTTGTCGGCGACGGACATGTGCGGGTAGAGCGCGTAGTTCTGGAACACCATGGCGATGTCCCGGTCCTTCGGCGGCAGGTGGGTGACGTCGCGGTCGCCGATCCGGATCGCGCCGGCGTTGACGTCCTCCAGACCGGCCAGCATGCGCAGGCTGGTCGACTTGCCGCAGCCCGAGGGGCCGACCAGCACGAGGAACTCGCCGTCCGCGATCTCCAGGTCCAGCGCGTCCACCGAGGGCTTGTCCGCCCCGGGGTAGACGCGGGTCGCCTTGTCGTACGTGACAGAAGCCATGGTCGTTGCTCTCCTTCACCGGCAGGAACGTGCCGGACGATCCGAGTAAAGGGGGTGGGTTCGTGCTTCGCCGGCCCACCAGTGGTCTGAACCACTGCACGAGCCGACTCCCGGCGACGCTACCTGCGCTTCCGCCGCTTGTCAGCCCCCACCCGACCCGATTTCGGCATCGGTTCCATCACGTCCACCCATCCCACCAACCCCTGGATATCCCCCCATCCCGTCCCCCGCGCCCGGTAGACTGCCCCCGGTGCCGCCGTGATCCCTCGCGGACGGCCACCGTGCCTCCTTAGCTCAGCTGGCCAGAGCACCGCTCTTGTAAAGCGGGGGTCGTCGGTTCGAACCCGACAGGGGGCTCTGCGCAGGTGGGAAGGGCCGGTCCGACGGGTGTCGGGCCGGCCCTTTCGTTGTGGTCGGGGGTCAGTCCGGGGGGAGGGTGAGGGTGGCCAGTGCGCCGCCGTCGGGGTGGTTGGCGAAGGTCAGGGTGGAGCCGATGACGCGGGCGTGGCCGGTGGCGATGGTGAGGCCGAGGCCGTGGCCGCGGCCGCGTTCGGGGGCGTTGGTGCGGAAGCGCTGCGGGCCGTGGCGCAGGAGGTCCTCGGGGTAGCCGGGGCCGTGGTCGCGGACGGTGATCCGCAGGCCGTCGACGGTCAGGTGGACGGGGCCGGCGCCGTGGCGGTGGGCGTTGAGGATCAGGTTCCCGAGGATGCGGTCCAGTCGGCGCAGGTCGGTGCGGACCTGCCGGTCGGCGGTGATCTCGACGGTGACGTCCAGGCCGGTGAGGGAGACGGTGCGGCGCGCCGCGCGTTCCAGCGGGACGGCGGAGAGGTCGGGGGACTCGGCGTCCGCGTCCAGGCGGGAGACCTCCAGCAGGTCCTCGACCAGGCCGCGCAGCGCCTGGACCCGGTTCTGCACGAGCTGGGTGGGGCGCCCGGGCGGCAGCAGTTCGGCGGCGGTGACCAGTCCGGTGAGCGGGGTGCGCAGCTCGTGGGCGACGTCCGCGGTGAAGCGCTGCTCGTCCTCCAGCCGCCGGTGCAGGGTGCGGGACATCAGGTCGATGGCGGCGGCGAGGTCGGCCACCTCGTCCTTGCCGTCGACGAGTTCGCCGATCCGGGTGTCCGTGCCGCCGGCCGCGATGCCCCGGGCGGCGGTGGCCGCGGTGCGCAGCCGGCGGCTGATCCGGTCGGCGACGAGCACGCCGGCCAGCACGGTGGTGAAGACCGCGGCGACGACGGTGAACAGGATGATCCGGTCCAGGTCGGCGATGGCCTGCCGGTGCTGGGCGAAGTCGACCCGGACGGACAGCACCCCGTTCCGCACCGGGCCGGCCGCCCACATCGACTCGCCGGTGCCGTCGGTGGCGAGCAGCGAGCCGTGCCGGCCGCCGTCGGCGAGGGCGCGCAGCCGCTCGGGCAGGGCCGGGTCGTTCACGGCGCCGCCGCGGGCGACCGGCTCGCTGTCGCGGCTGTAGGCGTCCAGCGCGGAGTCGAGTGCGGCGAGTGCGGAGGTGCGGGCCTGGTCGACGTGCTGACGGATCATCGCCTGGTGGACCAGCAGGCCGACGGCCACCGCGACCAGGACGGCGATGGCGGCGACGGCGGTGGCGATCTGGCGGCGCAGGGTCATGCCGGGCGCCGCAGCTTGTAGCCGAAGCCGCGGACGGTCTCGATCCGGCCGGAGCCGATCTTGGCGCGCAGCCGCTGCACGTGGACGTCCACGACCCGGGTGTCGGCGCCCCACTCGTAGTCCCAGACGCGTTCGAGCAGGGTGGAGCGCTCCAGCACGATCCCGGGCGCGGCGGTGAACTCCAGCAGCAGCCGCAGTTCGGTGGGGGTGAGCGGGACGAGGCGGCCGTCCACCCGGACCTCCATGCTGTCGGTGTCCACCTGGAGGCCGTCGAAGCTGCGGAGGGACGGGGAAGGGGCGGACCCCGGCGCCCGCGGCGGCTGCGGCGTCCCGGGGGCGCCGGGGGCGCCGGGCAGGGCGTCGGCCGGGGACTCGGCCGCCGGGACGACCCGGATGCGGCGCAGCACGGTACGGATCCGGGCGACCAGGACGGCGCTCTCGAAGGGCTTGACCACGTAGTCGTCGGCCCCGGCCTCCAGCCCGGAGACCACGTCCACCGGGTCGGTCCGGGCGGACATCATCAGGATCGGCAGCTGGCTCTCCTCCCGGATCCGGCGGCAGAGCCCGACTCCGTCGAGCAGCGGCAGCATGACGTCCAGCAGGAGCAGGTCGGGCCGGACGGCGTGGAAGGCCTCCAGCCCCTCCAGGCCGTCGGCGGCCGTGGTGACCGGGAAGCCGTAGCGCTCCAGGGCCATCCTGGTGGCCTCGCGGATCACCTCGTCGTCCTCGACCAGGAGGATGTGCGGAGGGGCGGGGGCGGTGGCGGCGGGGGTCATCGCTTCGCTTCCGGGATCACGGCGGGGGCGGAGGGCACGGACGGGACGGAGGGCGGGACGGAGGGCGCGGAGGGCACCGCGGTCGGCCGGACGGTGCGCGGGGACGGGACGGCTGCCTCGGGGGCCGTCTGCTTCGGTACGAGCGAGCCGGGGCGCATCGGTGCCGGGCCGGGTTCGGGCGCGGCGGTGGCCGCGCGGCCGGTGTCCGGACCGGTCGGCGGGAGCAGGCCGAGGCCCTCGTCCGTGCGTTCCTTCAGGACGAGCCTGGTCCCGTCCCACTCGTAGTGGCTGCGGGTCACGACGTAGGCGGCGGTCGGCTCGAACAGCCACAGCTCGGTGCCGATGGTCGTGGCGTTGAACGCCGGTTGGACCTGCACCTGGAGGACGGGCAGGAGGTGGTCCTCGACGAGGGTGTACACGTGCAGCACGACCCGCCCGGGGGTGGTGACGGCGGTGATGAGCTCGGGCTGCCCGTCCCCGGTGAGGTCGCGGAACTCGGGGGTGCGGATGTCGCAGCCGGCGCACGAGCCGAGCGCCTGGCGTTCCTCCTGGCCCAGCTTCGGGTCCTTGGCGAGGACGGTGCGGACGTCGACCGCGGTGATGTCGTGGCCGGGGACGGTCAGATCCGGTACGGGCTGCGGGGCTTCCTGGGTGACGCCGGCCGCGGGCGCGGCCACCGGGGTGGCCGTGGGCAGCTGCGGCCAGAGCGGCAGGGACACCGGCGGCGGCGTGACGGCCCGGGCCGGGCCCTGGTCGCGCAGGTCGCCGGGGGCGGCCCGGCCGAAGGCCAGGGCGGCGAGGGCGAGGACGACGACCAGGCCGGCCAGGGTGGCCACCGGGACGGCGCCGGGTCGGCGACGGGGTGCTGGGGTTGCTACCACGGTCGGTGTTCGTCCTCCTGCTCTGCGGCTTCGCTCCGGTCGTCGCTTCCGTCACCGTCCCGCGCTGGTAGGTCGCGTGGACGGCGGCGGGTGGTTCCGTTTCCCACCTCAGCACATGCCACCCTCAGGCCAGGTCCGCCAGCACGATGATGTTGTCCGTCCAGTGGCCGTCCGAGCCGATCTGCCCGCCGCAGGTGATCAGCCGCAGCGCGGGCGCCGGCGTGTCGCCGTACACCTGCTCGGTGGGGAAGTGGTCCTTGGGGGCCTGGAGCAGCGTGCGGACCTTGAAGTCCACGGTGCCGCCGTCCGCGCGACGGATCCGGATCAGCTCGCCGGGCCGCAGCTTCGGCAACTGCTTGAAGACGGCCGGGCCGTGCACGGTGTCGAGGTGCCCGATGAGCACGGCGGGGCCGGTCTCGCCGGGGGTGGGGCCGTTGCGGTACCAGCCGACTTCCTGGCCCCGGTCGGCCGGCGGCACCTCGACCGTGCCGTCCGCGTTCAGGCCGAGCTCGGCCACCGGCGCGTCAACCCCGACGGAGGGGACCAGCAGGCGGGTCGGCGGCGAGGGCGGGTACGGCTTCGGGGCGGTGGCCGCGGCGCCGGTCGTGGCCGGGGCAGCCGAGGTGGTCGCCGGGGCGTCGGTGCCGGTGACGGTGCCGTGCCCGGAGGTCTCGACCCGCACCACCGGGGTCTCCCGGCCGGACAGTGCGAGCGAGGTGCCGAGCACCAGGCAGAGCAGGCCCGCGGTGCCGAAGGCGGTGCGGCGCAGGGGGCCCGGGCCGGGGCGGGGGGCGCGCCGGCGTCCCCGCCGGTCGTCCCGGCGGTCTTCCCGGTGGTGCGCCCTGGCGCGTCGGTGGCTGGCGGTCCCCGCCACCGGGGCGACCCCGGCGCCGCTTCCCCGACTGGCCGGGTACGGGGAAGCGGCGCCGGGGAGCCCGGCGGACTCGGGACCGGTGTCAGCCGCGCGCACCGGAGCGGCGGCGCAGGACGGCGAAGCCCAGGGCCGCGGCGCCGACGGCCGCGACGGCACCGCCACCGGCGAGCATCAGACCGGAACCGTCGGCGGCGGCGGATCCGTCACCGGCCTGGGCGGCGCCCTTGGGCACCTCGCGGACCTGCGGCCGGGCGCCGCCGGGGGCGGCCGGGGCCGGGGTGGCGGTGCCCTTCGGGGCGGACACGGCCGGCGAGGCCTCGGCCCGGGTGGCCGCGGGCGCGGGCGTGGCGGTCTTCGGCGCCGTGCCGCTGCCCGGGGCGATGCTGGGGGCGGCGCTGGGGACGACGCTGGGGATGGCTCCGGGGGCGGTCGCGACCGGCGTCGGCACGCCGTCGGCCCAGGCCTGCCCGCCGGTGACGGTGGCGAGCAGCGCGGCGCCGGTCAGGGCGCAGGCCGCCAGGACGCGGCGGGCGGGCGAGTGGTGGGTACGGCTCCTGCTCATGCGGGGTGTCTCCATCGTCTGCATCGGTCGGTACGTGGTGGCCCGCCGGTCCGCGGTGCGGTCCGCGGTGCGGTCCTCGGGACTCGGCGTGCTGGTGTCGCGGGGACGTACGTCGTCGGCGCCGGACGCGTGCGTCCTCGTCGCGGACGCCTTCCGACCGGGTTCGGCCGGGGCGTCGTCGATGACGCTAGGAGGGCCGTGTCGCGGTCCTCGGCCGGTCGTGTCACGGCCGCCCATCGGCTGCGTAACGGCGCGGCGGGGCCGCTCGTGACGTCCGGCCGCCCCGCGTCACCCGCCCCGCCCCGCGTTGCCTTGCCCGTCCCGCGTCACCCGCCCCGCCGCTACCGCCCCGCCGTCCCGCCGTTACCGCCCCGCCCGCAGCCGGCGGAGGGTCCAGTCCGGCCCGAGCGGCCGGGTGTGGGCCGTGAAGAGTTCGGCGGCGCGGCGGTAGGAGAGGCGGGCATGGCCGGTGTGGGGGCAGCGGTCGCGGGCGGGGGTGCCGGCGGGGGCGCGGCGGTCGGTGAGGAAGAGCGGGCCGGTGGCGCGGCCGGCCAGCAGGAGGGGGAGCAGCCGGGCGGTGCCGGACTGCCAGTGCAGCGGGGCGCTGCCCGGGCGGGTGCGGCGGCTGGGCAGGTCGAGGTGGTCGGTGTCCAGGGCGAGGACGGTCTCGATCGCGGCGCCGGACTCGTGCAGCAGGTGCCAGAGCGCCTGTTCGCGCAGCGGCGCGCGGAGGGCGAACAGGGCGCGCAGCTCCTCTGGGCTCAACGGGCTTGCGGCCGCGGCGGGTTCGGGCAGTGGGCGGGGGGTCAGGGCGGTGGTCGGGTCGCCGTCGAGCCAGCCCCGGGACCGCCACCAGGCCACGGCCGCGCGCAGGGTGGAGAGTTCCCGGTTGAGGGTGCGCGGGTCGGTGTCGGTCGCGCGCCGGGCGGCCGCGGCGCGGAGCCGCTCGGCGGCGTCCGGGTGGTCGAGCAGCGCGAGTGGCAGGACGGGCGGCCGGGCCCGCCGCCGTGCGGGGCCGGTGGGGGCGGGTCGGTCGGCGAGCGCCCAGGCCCAGGTGTCCAGGGCGATCCGGTAGATCCGCCGGGAGCCGTCGGCGAGCCCGGAGGCGGCCAGGTAGCGCTCGACGGCGACGGCGTACTCGACCGGTGGGAGTCCTGCCGCAGTTTCCGTCACGATCGCCCTCTTCCGCAGTAAATCGATTTCGTCAACCCGTCTCAGGCCACGCGAACCCTAGTCGGTATTCGCGGTAAATGGCAGGTGGAGAGGCTGAAAAGGGGAATTTACTGCGGCAGTTCGGCCTGCTCGGCAAATTGACTCCAAAAGGCTCAACTTTTTCTCCGTGATCCCTTGAATCCGTTCCCCGTCGAACCGCAGACTTGCTGAGCATGGCAGTGCAGACCGAACGGATCCCGGCCCGCAGAAGGCGTCCGGGAGACCGTCTCGCCGTGCTCGGCGAGCGCGAATTCAGGTGGTTCTTCCTCGGGTACGCGACCTCCCTCGTCGGCTCCTCGATGGCGCCGGTCGCGGTCGCCTTCGCGGTGCTCGACGGCGGTGGCGGCAGTGGCGGTGGCAGCACCGGCAGCACCGGCAGTGGCACCGACCTGGGGTGGGTGATGGCGGCCCGGATCCTCCCGGTGGTGCTGGTGCTGCTGGCCGGCGGGGTGATCGCGGACCGGCTCGGCAGCCGCCGGGTGATGCTTGGCTCGGACCTGCTGCGCGGCCTGGTCCAGGCGCTGTTCGCCGGGCTGCTGGTGGCCGGGCACGCGCCGGTCTGGGCGATGGTCGCCCTGGTGGCGGTCTGGGGGATCGGCGAGGGCCTGTTCATGCCGGCGTTCGGCGCGATCGTGCCCGACCTGGTGCGCCGCAGGGAGCTGATGGCGGACGCCAACACCCTGCTGGGGCTCGCCCGTTCGGTGTCCACCGTGGTCGGCCCCGCCGTCGCCGGGCTGGTGACCGCCGGCTGGGGCCCGGCCGCGGTGCTGCTGGCCGACGCGGTGACGTACGGCGTCGGCGCCTTCGCGCTGGCCAGGCTGCGCCTGCCGGAGCGGGCGGCGGCCGACGGGGAGTCCGTGATCCGGGACGTGCGGGCCGGCTGGTCGGAGTTCGTCTCCCGCCCGTGGCTGTGGATCACCACCGCGCAGATGGGCCTGTTCAACCTGCTGGTCTGGGCCCCCTTCCTGGTGCTCGGCCCGCTGCTCGCGCAGCGGGACCTCGGCGGCGCCCGCGCCTGGGGCCTGGTGATGGGCGGGTACGGCGCCGGTGCGGTGCTGGGCGGCCTGCTGATGCTCGGCTGGGCGCCCGCCCGTCCGCTCGCGGTGGCGTCCGTGGCGGCACTGGCGTGGGCCCTGCCCTCCGGGGCGCTCGCGGCGGGGGCGGGGCTGCCCTGGGTGGCCGTCGGCGCGCTGGTGGCCGGGGTCGGCTCGGCGGTCTGCGGGACGCTCTACAACACCACCACGCAGAAGTGGGTGCCGGTGGAACTGCTCGGCCGGATGACGGCCTTCGGCGTGCTGGGTTCCTTCGCCCTCGGCCCGCTCGGGCTGGCGGCGGCCGGTCCGCTGGCGGACCGGTTCGGCGCGGGCGCCGTTCTGCTGCTCGGGGCGGTCTGGCAACTGGTGGCCGGGGTCGTAGTGTTGACCGTACCGGCGGTACGGAACCGCCGCTGGGAGGAGGGCCCGGACAGCTGACCAACCCCTCGGACGGCTTCGGGGCGCACCCCCGGCCCACCGCGCACCGCGCCCGGCCGGCCCCGGAGCGCGAACGGCTGCCCCTCCCGCGCACGTGCGCCTCCGCGGCGGGCGGGGCGGCCGACCCGGACGTACGGTGGAGGTCGGGGGTGACGGAGGAGGTCGATCATGCCCGGCTCGCTCACCATCAGCCATCACGAGTCCGCGGTCAGCGTGGACCACGTGGACGCGCAGCGGCTCGCCACCGTGCTGGCCGACCTGGCGTACCTGCTGGAGATCCCGGGGCCCAACCGGATCACCGACGAACAGCTCGCCGTGCTGTGCGAGGGGCGCACCCCGGACCGTGCCGAGCTGGTGCACTGGTGCGCGTCGAACGCCCGCGGCCTGAAGGGGCAGCTCTGACCGAAGGGGCGACTCCGGCCGTAGCCGCTTCTGCCGTCGGCCGTCCGCCGTACGATGGCGCGCGGGGCGGGGACGCCCCCCGGGTGCCGGGGTGGCCGGCGGCCGGTCCGGCGGAGGGTGGGGGCCCGAGCGTGCCGCAGTCCTGGTCGATGTCCTGGCTCACCGTGCCCACCCCGCTGCCCAGCGGGCCGATGCGCATCGCGGTGACCCCACTGGGCGTGGTGTCGGCCGGCTACGGCGGGTCGAGCGGGGGTGAAGTGCCGCCCTGCACCGACGAGTCGAAGATCGAAGCCGTCACCGGGCGGATCGGCGCGTACCTGGCGGGCCGCACCCGCGAGCTGGGCCTGCCGATCGACTGGAGCCTCAGCTCGGGACCGCACCGCGCGGTGCTGCGGACGCTCTGGCGCGAGGTGCCGTACGGCCGGACCATCACCTACGGCGAACTGGCGGCCCGCAGCGGGGTGTTCGAGGACGTCACGGAGCCCGGCCTGGCCGCCCGCACGGTCGGGCAGATGATGGCCGCCAACCCCGTCCCCCTGCTGGTGCCCTGCCACCGGGTGGTGGCCGCGGACGGGATCGGAGGCTTCGGCGGCGGCCGGGTCGGGATCGAGGTGAAGCGCTGGCTGCTCACCCTGGAGGGGGTGCTGGAGCCGACCCTCGACTGGGACGGCCCGCTGTAGGGGCGGCGCCCGGTTGCCGGCGGATCATGTCGATCCGCGCATCGTGTCAACCCGCGCACCGTGTCAAGGGGTGGCGTCGGCGTCGGCGCGGATGCGGGAGGATGGGGCCTGGCGCGCCGATATGTTCGAATAAATAGTCGAACAATATCGATCGGGTGATCTATTCGTACTATTTGTTCGGCCATTCCGAACCACTCGAACGAGTGATTGCGGGACGCCCTCGAATGGGCCCACCATGAAGCTGCAACACGCATGTGCAAGGCGACACTTCATCGGGTATGCGAAGGGCTCCCCTCATGTCGACCGAAACCAATGCCGGTATTCCAGCACCCGCGCCAGGTGCGCGGTCGGAGATCCGGCAGCAGCAGAGTCTGAGCACGGCGGGCGCGCGGAACCTCGCGACGACCACCAAGTCCGCGCCGCAGATGCAGGGCATCAGCCCGCGCTGGCTGCTCAGGAAGCTGCCCTGGGTGCAGGTGTCCGGCGGCACCTACCGGGTGAACCGCCGCCTGCGCCACTCGGTCGGCCGCGGTCGGGTGAGCTTCGTCAAGACCGGCGCCGAGGTGCGGGTCGTCCCGCCCACGCTGGCCGAGGTGCCGGTGCTGCGCGGCTTCCAGGACGAGGCCGTGCTGGAGGAGCTGGCCTCGCGCTTCGTGCAGCGGGACTTCAACGCGGGCGACGTCCTGGTCCGGGCCGGGGCGCCGATCACCGAGGTGTTCCTGATCGCGCACGGCAAGCTCGACCGGTTGGGTGCCGGCAAGTACGGCGAGGAGACGGTGGTCGGCACCCTCGCCGACGGCGACCACCTCGGCGACGAGGCGGTCCGGCAGGACGGCGGCGACTGGCCGTACACCGTCCGCGCCGCGACCTCCGGCACCGTGCTGACGCTGTCCTGGCCCTCCTTCCAGGAGCTGCACGACCGCTCCGAGGCGCTCCAGCTGCAGATCATCGAGTACCTGAACGGCTTCCAGCAGGCGCAGAACAAGCACGGCGAGGCCGCGATCGACCTCTCCGCCGGCCACCAGGGCGAGTACGGGCTGCCCGGCGCCTTCGTGGACTACGAGCTGAAGCCGCGCGAGTACGAGCTGAGCGTCGCGCAGACCATCCTCAAGGTGCACACCCGGGTCGCCGACCTCTACAACCAGCCGATGAACCAGACCGAGCACCAGCTCCGGCTGACCATCGAGGCCCTGCGGGAGCGCCAGGAGCACGAGCTCGTCAACAACCCCGAGTTCGGCCTGCTCAGCAACGCCGCGTACGACCAGCGGTTCCAGACCCACTCCGGCCCGCCCACCCCGGACGACATGGACGAGCTGCTCAGCCGCCGCCGCGGCACCAGGATGTTCCTGGCCCACCCCAAGGCGATCGCCGCCTTCGGTCGGGAGCTCAACAAGCGCGGCCTCTACCCGGGGACGGTCGAGGTCGAGGGCCGGCAGATCATGTCCTGGCGCGGGGTCCCGGTCTTCCCGTGCAACAAGATCCCGATCGTCGGGGGCACCAGCTCGATCATCGCGATGCGAATCGGCGAGGACAACCAGGGCGTCATCGGCCTGCACCAGACCGGAATTCCGGACGAATACCAGCCGAGCCTTTCGGTGCGGTTCATGGGAATCAACGACAAGGCCATCATTTCCTACCTGGTGAGCGCCTACTACTCCGCCGCGATCCTGGTGCCGGACGCGGTCGGTGTCCTGGAGAACGTGGACATCGCGCAGTACTGACGGCGCGCGGGGCCGGCCGCAGGGCCGCGCCGCCCGCCGGGGCCACCCGACGGCCCCGGTCGGACGGCGCGCGCCCCGGGTGCGCACCGGCGCGTACCGGCCAGGCCCGCCCCCGCCCGAGGGCGGCCACGGGCGGTGCGCGACCGCGCCCGGCACCGCAGCGCAACCCCGGCCCGCCGTCGGCGGGCCGTCCCACGACAGGCGCCCGACAGGGGGAAACACCCATGACGAGTCCCACGCTGGAGCGGGACCACAAAGAGGGGCACGAGGCGGCGGACATCCTCGCCCGGACCCGCGCCCTGGTCGATCCGGTCCTGCGGGCCGCCGTCGACTCGCTGCCCGGCACCATGCGCAAGGTGGCCGGCTACCACTTCGGCTGGTGGGAGGCGGACGGCACCCCCGCCGAGGCCTCCGCCGGCAAGGCGATCCGGCCCGCCATGGTCCTCGCCGCCACCCAGGCCCTGGGCGGCAAGCCCAACGAGGCCGTCGCCGCGGCCGCCGCGGTGGAACTGGTGCACAACTTCACCCTGCTCCACGACGACGTCATCGACCGGGACGACACCCGGCGCCACCGGCCCACCGCCTGGCGGGTGTTCGGCACCACCGAGGCCATCCTGGCCGGGGACGCCATGCACTCCCTCGCGCTGCGCCTGCTCGCCGAGGACAGCCACCCGGCCGCCCACGGCTCGATCCGCCGGCTCGCGGACTGCGTGGTCGAGCTCTGCGAGGGCCAGCAGATCGACTGTGCCTTCGAGCGGCGCAACGACGTCTCGCTGCCCGAGTGCCTGGCGATGGCGGAGGCCAAGACCGGCGCGCTGCTCGGCGCGGCCTGCGCGATGGGCGCCCTGTACGGTGGCGCCTCCGAGGAGGCGGCCCAGGCGCTGGACGGCTTCGGCCGGGAGATCGGCCTGGCCTTCCAGCTGATCGACGACCTGATCGGCATCTGGGGGGATCCCGCGGTCACCGGCAAGCCGGTCGGTGCGGACCTGGTCGCCCGGAAGAAGTCGCTGCCGGTGGTCGCGGCGCTGGGTTCCGGCACCGTCGAGGGCAAGCGGCTGGCCGAGCTGTACGCGATCGAACGCCCCCTGGACGCCGAGGAGTTGGCGCAGTGCGCGGCGGCGGTCGAGGCGGCCGGCGGGCGCGGCTGGGCGCAGGGCGAGTCCTGTGAGCGGATGGCCGCGGCGATGGCGCAGCTGGCCGCCGCGGTGCCGGAGCCGGCCGCGGCGGACGAGCTGCTGGTGCTCGCCGAACTGGTCACCCGCCGCACGCACTGAGCGGGGTGCCCGCCACCAACGCCGCTCGGAAGGCTCGGAAGCGTCATCGGGAGCGGGAAGCCGGCCGGGCCGGCTTCCCGCTCCTGCCGCGTCCCGGGGCGTCTGCGTTCCGAGGCGGTCCGCCGTCAGCCGAAGGCCGCCAACAGCCGCTGCTCCTTGGCGGGTTCGATGCCCTGCCGCACCGCCGCCCCCGGCCGTCCCTTGCGCCCCTCGGCGTCGGTGTCCTCGGCCGGCCCGCGCGTCCGCAGCCACTCCCAGGTGTCCCGCGCCGTCTCGGCGAACGGCCGGCAGCGCAGCCCGGCCGCCTCCGCCCGGCTCGTGTCGGCCAGCCAGGCGCCCGCCAGCTCGGGCAGATCCGGTGCCCACAGGGGGAGTTCGGTCCACGCGCCGACCTGGTCCGGCCCCTCGGCGAGCAGTGGCCCGTCCGGCACCCAGACCAGCTCGGTGTCCGCGGTGCCCGCCAGCTCCCGGCAGGTCTCCAGCCACTCGCCGAAGCGGAGCCGGCCGGGCGGCGCCGTGGTGACGAACCGCCCCGCCGTACCGGCCGTCAGCAGGTCCAGCCCGAAGGCGGCGAAGTCCCGGACGTCGATCACCTGCATGGTCCGTCGCGGATCCCCCGGCGCGAGCACCCGGCCGCCGCGGGCCATCCGCTCCAGCCACCAGGGCAGCCGGCCGCCGAACTCGTACGGACCGACGAGCAGCCCGCTGTTCAGCACCAGCGTGCGCTCGGCGCCGAACCCGGCCAGCACGGCGCGCTCGCAGCCGGCCTTCAGGGCGTTGCCGGGCGGTTGGCCGGGCGGGGTGTCGGCGGGGCAGGGGTGCGGCGCGGAGTCCTCGTTGATCACCCGGGCGGGCCAGTCGGCGAAGGCGTGCACGGAGGAGACGAAGGTGTAGTGGCCCGCCCGCCCGCGCAGCAGCCGGGCGCTGAGCGCGGCCTGGGCGGGCTGTTGGGCGGAGGTGTCGACGACGGCGTCCCAGCCGCGGCCGTCGACCAGCCGGGCGAGGTCCCCGGCACTGTCGCGGTCACCCCGGACGGCCTCGACTCCGGGCAGGTCGGCGGCGCTGCGGCCGCGGTTGAAGGTGGTGACCCGGTGGCCCCGGGCGAGGGCCTCGGCAGCGTAGGCCCGTCCGAGGAAGGACGAGCCCCCAAGCAGGAGGATCTTCATGACGACGACCCTGCCTCGTACGCCCGGCCCGTACGCCCGGATTAGCGGTCGGCAGATGTCGGGTCGGCGGCGCCGAGCGGCGTCCGGTCCGACGTGCCGCGCCTCCGGGGCCCCCTTAGCATCCGATCTGTACGGCTTGTGCCGGTTGTGCGCCCGTGCCGCCCGTGCCGCGGTCGGCGACCGCACCCCGGCCCGGTGCCCGCCCCGGACGAAGGACCCGTGATGAACCAGCCCGAGCTGGAGGCCCTGGCCGCAGACGCGTACGTCTACGGCTACCCGCTGGTCGCCGGCCTCACCATGGTCGAGCGCTTCGCCCGGGGCGGCCTGGGCACCCTGCCGGCGGCGCCGTTCAACCACATCAGCCACGCCACCCGGCTGGCCGGTCCGGCCGACCGCTTCGTCTCGGTCAACAACGACATGATCTACTCGATCGCCCAGCTCGACCTCTCCGAAGGCCCCCAGGTGCTGCGTGTCCCGGACACCGGGGGCGCCTACTACGTGCTGCAGGTCATCGACGCCTGGACGGACAACGTCGCCTACCTCGGCCGCCGGGCCACCGGCACGGACGCGCAGACCTGGCTGATCGTCCCGCCAGGCTGGCACGGCACCCCGCCGGACCCGAGCCGGGTGATCGAGCTGCCGACCACCGTCGGCACCCTCGTCGGCCGCTTCGCCTGCGCCGGCCCGGACGACCTGCCCCGGGTCAGGGGCCTCCAGGCCGCCCTGGAACTGGAGCCGCTGGAACCCGGCGGCCTGGCCGCCGGACTGCCCGAGCCGGACGAAGGCGTCCCCGAGCGGCTGGCCTTCTTCGAACGGCTGCGGGTCTGGATGCAGGCCTTCCCGCCCGCCACCGTCGACATCGAGTACCAGCGCCGCTTCGCCCCGCTCGGCCTGCTGGACGACGGCGCCTCGCCGTACCGGGCCGCCGCCGCCGAGTGGACGCTGGCGCTGGCCAAGGGCCTGGCCGCCGGCCGCGAACGGGTCGAGGACGCCAGCCGCCCGTCCGAGGACCACCCGCCCGGCGAGTGGCGCAGCGCGCTCCACCTCTTCGACTACAACACCGACCACCTGGGCCCCGGCACCCTGGACGACCCCGAGTGGCGCATCCCCGACCGCCGCGCCGCCTACCTCAGCCGGGCCGCCGCCGCCCGGGCCGGCCTCTGGGGCAACCACGCGTACGAGGCCTCGTACGCGATGACCTACGACGACTCCGACGGCCGGCCCCTCACCGGCCTCCACAGCTACACCCTGCACTTCGACCAGCCGCCGCCGACCGGGGCGTTCTGGGCCGTCACGATGTACTCCGTCCCGGACTACTACCTGGTCGAGAACCCGATCGACCGCTACTCGATCGGCGACCGCACCCCCGGCCTGGTCCACGGCGAGGACGGCTCCCTCACCCTGACCCTCCAACACGACCAGCCCGAGGACCCGACCGCCGCCGCCAACTGGCTCCCCACCCCACCCGCCGAGTTCCGCCCCATCCTCCGCATCTACCAGCCCGAGCCCCCGGTCCTGGACGGCACCTACCAGATCCCCCCGATCCACCGCATCTGACGCCCGGCCCCCGCACCAGAAGTCGACCGGGTCGACTTCTGGTGCGTCCGGTGCCGGGGGAGTGGGCAGCCGGTCCGCCTGCTCGCGCCGTACCGAGCCTGTTGCGCGTGCGTTCGGGGCGGTCGGGTCGACGTCTCGCGCAGTCAACCCGGCGCCATCTCAACCTAGTTCGGCGCCGACGGGGAGGCGGTTGCGGTGGCCGTCGGATGCGGTGAGGCGTCCGAAGTGGGTGGTGCCGTGGGGGTCTGTGAGGGGGTTGGCGATGCCGTCGCGGAGGTGGTGGCGGTGGCGGAACCGGTCGGGGCCGGTGTGGAGGACGGCGAGGGATCGGCCGGGGCGGAGGTGGCGCCGCCGCGGTTGTGCGGCCCACCCTCCAGGGTGACCACGGCCTGCGAGGGCGGCAGCGCGATCCGGGCGGTCCAGTGGGTGGCCGGCGCCTGGTCCTCGTCCACGGTGACGATCACGGTGATCCGCTGGCCGGGCGCCAGGGTGCCGGAGTCGCGGCTGAGCCGGAGCCAGCCGGCGTCCGTCACCGCGTGCCAACGGATTTCCGTGGTGCCGGAGTTGGTGAGCGTGAGGATGGTCCGGCTGCCGTACCCGCCGGCCTCGACGGTGAGCAGTCCGGCCGGGGTCGGTCCGCCGGCGTCCGTCGTGGAGGCCCGGTCGACCGAGGGGACCGGTGCGGCGGCCAGGGTCGGGCTGCCGAGCGGCGCTGCGCCGTGGGCCGGAACCGGGATCACCGCGCCCTGGAAGCTGAGTCGCTGGAATCCGGGAAGCAACGTTTCTGCACCGCCCATGCCGGCACCGCCCGCGCCGACACCGCCCGTGACCAGCCCGCCCCCGGTCCCCGCCAGCTCCGTCCCGGGCATGCCGGACGCACCAGGCCCCGCCGGGCCGTCCACCGCGGGCTGCGGCCGCCGGCCGCCCGCCCGGCCGGACTCGTCCACCCGCACCGCCGACACCGAGGCTCCCGCCCCCGATCCGCCACCGCCCCGGTGCCCGGCCCAGAGCGCGATCACCGGTGCCGCCAGTACGGCCGCGAGCACCCCGGTGGTCACCACCCGCCGCCGCACCGCCAGTCCGCGCCCCGCGTCCGGCGCCCGGTGCCGGGGGAAGCCGCCCTGGTCGAACCGCGGCCCCGGCTCCGCCGCCCGGCCGGCCACCTCCCGAAGCGCCACCTCCCGGCCCGCCACCGCGGGAGCCCGCAGCAGCGCCAGTCCCGCCAGCCCCGCCAGCCCCGCCGAACCAGCCGCACGCACCGAACCAGCCGAGCACTCCGCCGCCTGGCTCGCCGCCACCCGCTCCGCCGTCCCCCGGCAGGTCGGGCAGTCCACCACGTGCTGCACCAGCTCCCGCCGCAGCGCGGGGCCGAGCACCCAGTCCCGCCAGGACTCCGCTCCGGCCCCGCCGAGCCGGTCCAGCTCCGGGCAGCTGCCCACGCCGAGCACCAGCAGCGCCGCCCTGGTCCTGGCCACCTCGGCCTCGGCCCCGGCGAGCAGCGCGCGGGTCCGCTCGAACGGCAGCCCCAGCACCGCCGCCACCTCCAGCGGGGTCAGCCGGTGCCGGACGGACAGCTCCAGCGCCTCGCGCTGCTCGGGGTCGGTGCCGGCGGCCTCGGGCCAGGCGAGTGAGGCCAGCTCGCGCCGCCGCCGGGCCGCCTCGGCCTCACTTGCCCCGGCCGGACCGCCCTCGGCCCCGGCCACCCGCCCGGTGCCCGCCCCGGTCGCCCCGGGCCCTCCGCCCGCCAGCCGGCGCAGGCAGCAGTACCGGGCCAGCGAGAACAGCCAGGCGCGCAGCAGCCCGGGCTCGGCCAGCCGGGCGCCGTGCAGCCGCGCCAGCTCGCGGACCTCGCCCAGGGCGTCGGCGGCCGCGTCGTGCTCGCACAGCACCGAGAGGCAGTAGGTGAACAGGCCGTCCACCTGCCGGTCGTACGCCGCGAGCGCGGCTGCGGCCCGCGCCGCCCCGGCCTGCCCAACAGTTCTCGTCGTCACCCGTCCGACCGTAGAGAACGCGGCCGGCTGACCCCGACCATTCGAGGCGTATGTACTTCTTTCGGGTAACAACATCGCCCATCTGTGTGGATGCCACGGCCGGACGCGCGGTCGGAGGCACGGCCGGGCGCGCGGTCGGGCGCGCGTTCCCCACACCGCGAGCCCGCCGCCGGCCCCGCCGCCGTCCGCCCGGGCACTGTCGGACCCAGGCGCTACGGTGGGCCGCATGCCTCCGCGTTCCAAGACCACCGCCAAGCCCCGCCCGGCGTACCGCTGCACCGAGTGCGGCAACCAGCTGCCCAAGTGGGTCGGCCGCTGCCCGGAGTGCAACGCCTGGGGCACGGTCGAGGAGTACGGCGCGGTGCCGATCCGCACCACGGCCGCCGGCCCGGTCAGCGCGCCCGCCCGCCCGATCGCCCAGGTGGACGGCCAGGTGGCGACGGCCCGCTCGACGGGCGTGCCGGAGCTGGACCGGGTGCTCGGCGGCGGCCTGGTGCCCGGCGCGGTGGTGCTGCTGGCCGGCGAGCCCGGTGTCGGCAAGTCCACCCTGCTGCTGGACGTCGCCGCCAAGGCGGCCACCGCGCAGCACCGCACGCTCTACGTCACCGGCGAGGAGTCGGCCGGCCAGGTCCGGCTGCGCGCGGACCGGATCAACGCCCTCTCCGAGCACCTCTACCTCGCCGCCGAGCAGGATCTCGGTGCGGTGCTCGGGCACATCGAGGCGGTCAACCCCGGCCTGCTGATCCTGGACTCGGTGCAGACCATCGCCTCCGCCGAGCTGGACGGCGCCCCCGGCGGCCCGGCCCAGGTCCGCGAGGTGGCGGGCGCGCTGATCCGGGCGTCCAAGGAGCGCGGCATGGCCACCCTGTTGGTCGGCCACGTCACCAAGGACGGCCAGATCGCCGGCCCGCGCCTGCTGGAGCACCTGGTGGACGTGGTGCTGAGCTTCGAGGGGGACAGGCACGCCCGGCTGCGCCTCATCCGCGGGGTCAAGAACCGTTACGGCGCCACCGACGAGGTGGGCTGCTTCGAGCTGCACGACGAGGGCATCGTCGGCCTGGCCGACCCGTCCGGCCTCTTCCTGACCAGGCGTGACAAGCCCGTCCCCGGCACCTGCCTCACCGTCACCCTGGAGGGCAAGCGCCCGCTGGTGGCCGAGGTGCAGGCGCTGATGGTGGATTCGCAGATCCCCTCCCCCCGCCGCACCACCTCGGGCCTGGAGTCCCCCCGGATCGCGATGATCCTGGCCGTGGTCGAGCGGCACGGCGGGGTGAAGCTCGGCAAGCAGGACATCTACACCGCGACGGTCGGCGGGGTGAAGCTGACGGAGCCCTCCGCCGACCTCGCGGTGGCGCTCGCGGTGGCCAGTTCCTCCACCGACACCCCGCTGCCGAGCAACCTGGTGGCGATCGGCGAGGTCGGCCTGGCGGGCGAGGTACGGCGGGTGACGGGGGTGCAGCGGCGGCTCGCCGAGGCGCACCGGCTGGGCTTCACCCACGCGCTGGTCCCGCCGGACCCGGGCAAGGTCCCGCCGGGCATGAAGGTGGTCGAGGTGGCCGACATCGGCGAGGCGCTGCGGGCCATCCCGGGCCGTCGCCGCTCCGCCGCCAAGCCGCGCACCGAACAGCGCGGTGAGGCACCGTCGGCGCCGCCGGCCCCGCGTTCCGCCCGGGGTGCGGAGCGTCCGGCGGCGTACCCCGAGGAGCTGATGGACGGCTGGGAGCCGCTCGACTCCGACGAACTGCGCTGACCCAAGCCCTGCCGAGGCCACACACAGTTAGACTTTCCCCAGTCTCATTGGCCAGAAGGCAGTACCGAGCGGTACTGAGCGACAGAGCAACAGACCGCGGACCGGCGCACGGCGTGAGGCGCGCGGCACGGGTCGACCGGAGGAGTCACGTGGCAGCCAGCGACCGGGGGGCGGACAAGGCCTCCCGCGAGGAGGCCCTGCTGCGGGCCTCCCTCACCGCCATCGCGCCCGGTACCGCGCTTCGTGACGGCCTGGAGCGGGTCCTGCGGGCCAACACCGGCGGTCTGATCGTGCTGGGCTTCGACAAGACCGTCGAGTCCCTGTGCACCGGCGGCTTCGTCCTGGACGTCGAGTTCAGCGCCACCCGGCTGCGCGAGCTGTGCAAGCTCGACGGCGCGGTGGTGCTCGACAAGGACATCACCAAGATCGTCCGGGCCGGCGTGCACCTGATGCCGGACTCGACCATCCCCACCGACGAGACCGGCACCCGCCACCGCACCGCCGAGCGGGTCAACCGGCAGACCGGCTACCCGGTGGTCGCGGTCTCGCACTCGATGCGGCTGATCGCGATGTACGTCAACGGCACCCGCCGGGTGCTGGAGGACTCCACCACCGTCCTGTCCCGCGCCAACCAGGCGCTGGCCACCCTGGAGCGCTACAAGCTGCGCCTGGACGAGGTGGCCGGCACGCTCTCCGCCCTGGAGATCGAGGACCTGGTGACGGTCCGCGACGTCACCGCCGTGGCCCAGCGCCTGGAGATGGTCCGGCTGATCGCCACCGAGATCGCCGGCTACGTGCTGGAGCTCGGCATCGACGGCCGGCTGCTCTCGCTCCAGCTGGACGAGCTGATCGCGGGCGTGGAGCCGGAGCGCGAGCTGGTCGCCCGGGACTACTTCCCGGAGCGGGCCGCCAAGAAGGGCCGGACGGTCACCGAGGTGCTGGCCGACCTGGAGGCGCTCACCCACGCCGAGCTGCTGGACCTCCAGACCGTCGCCAAGGCGCTCGGCTACTCGGGCTCACCGGAGTCGCTGGACGCCGCGGTCTCGCCGCGCGGCTACCGCCTGCTGGCGAAGATCCCGCGCCTGCCCAACACGGTCATAGAGCGCCTGGTCGAACACTTCGGCGGCCTCCAGAAGCTGCTCGCCGCGAGCATCGACGACCTGCAGACCGTCGAGGGCGTCGGCGAGACCCGCGCCCGCTCGGTCCGTGAGGGCCTGTCCCGCCTTGCCGAATCGTCCATCCTGGAACGCTACGTCTGACCGCGCGCGCGGCCGTACGGACGCCGGACGAACACGGCGACGGCCCCCGGGGAGCACCTCCCCGGGGGCCGTCGCACATCCGCACCCCACCTCGCCGGCAACCCCGGGGCAGGACGGGCACGACGGGGCGCGACGGGTACGACGGAGCCCCCGTCCGCGCGGCGGACGGGGGCTCCGAGGTGAGGTGACCGGTGCTCAGCCGTCCAGTCGGATCGAGGCCCGGGCCGAGACCTTGTCCCCGGCGACCCCGGTGAGCTCCGCGAGCACCACGTAGGTGCCGCTCGGCGGCGGCGTCTGGTCGGCGGTCGCGCACTGCGGCTTGCTGCGACTGCGGTCCCAGGTGAAGGTCTCGGTCTGGCTGCCGTTCGCGCCGAGCTGCACCCAGATGTTGCCCTTGTCGGCCGGGCAGTCGCCGGAGGACCAGACCCGGTCGTTGTTGCTGCCGCTCACCGTGATCACGGAGGCGGTGCGGCCGAGGTCCACCCGGCAGTTGCTGCCGGAGGAGTTCTTGACCGTCAGGGCCAGCCGCGGCTTGTCCTTCGGCTGGTACGAGTTCTGGGTGCCGGCCAGCTCCAGCGCCACCTGGGAGGAGGCGCAGACCGGCAGCGCCATGATCTCGGGGGTGTTGACCGCCGGAGCGGCCCCGCCCGTACCGCCGGCGCCGCCGCCGGTGCCGCCGCCCGTGGCCGGCGCCGCGCCGCCGCCGGGGGCCGGGTTGGCCGCGCCGGCGCCGGTGCCACCGCTGAGGTTGACCTCGGTGCCGCCGCCGCCCGCCACCGGCCCGCCCCCGCCTGGTCGCGCCGCGGGGCCGCTCGGGGAGGCGCCGGGCGTGATGGCCTGGGCCGGTGTCTGGTTCTGGGACTCGGACGGAACGGCCTGTGCGGCCTTGCCCTGTGAGCCGCCGTCACCCCCTCCGCCCTGATCGATCATCAGCCATGCGATCAGCGCGACGACCGCCGCGGCGGCGACGAGCACGACGACGCGCCGACGCCAGTAGATCGAGGCCGGCAGTGG
Source organism: Kitasatospora sp. NPDC096204 (assembly GCF_044763205.1). Classification (NCBI taxonomy): domain Bacteria; kingdom Bacillati; phylum Actinomycetota; class Actinomycetes; order Kitasatosporales; family Streptomycetaceae; genus Kitasatospora; species Kitasatospora sp. NPDC096204. The sequence goes on along the minus strand of NZ_JBIWFT010000052.1, from coordinate 35,232 downwards.
TCCGACTGGTTGACGCAGAGAAGGCACGATCAAACTCTACGAGACTGTGTGTGGCGATTGACTCACCAACACCGCACAGTCGCCCCTTCCTTCACATGATCCGCCATTTGATCCGTTCGAGCGAGCCCCAACCGGACGATTTCCGGTGGGTCCCGGGCGCGATCCGGACCACCCCGGTCCACTTCGGCCCGGTCGGCGGGCGTGGGAGGATCGAAGGGCCATGACTGCCATCACCGCCCCTGCCGCCGCCGCCGCCGTCCGGCCGCCGATGCCCTTGCCGCTGTTCCACTCGACCGTCCTGGACTGGTACGAGGCGAGCAAGCGGGACCTGCCCTGGCGCACCCCCGACGCGACGCCCTGGGCGGTCATGGTGAGCGAGTTCATGCTCCAGCAGACCCCGGTCAAGCGCGTGCTGCCCGCCTGGGAGGCCTGGCTCACCCGCTGGCCGACCCCGGCCGACCTCGCCGCCGAGGCGCCCGGCGAGGCCGTCCGGATGTGGGGCCGACTGGGCTACCCGCGCCGGGCGCTGCGCTTGCACGCGGCCGCGGTGGCGATCACCGAGGAGCACGGCGGCGAGGTCCCGGACGACCACGCCACCCTGCTCTCGCTGCCCGGGGTGGGGGAGTACACCGCCGCCGCCGTCGCCTCCTTCGCCTTCCGCCAGCGGCACGTGGTGCTGGACACCAACGTCCGCCGGGTGTTCGCCCGCGCGGTGACCGGCGTCGAGTACCCGGCCCAGGCCACCACCGCCGCCGAGCGCCGCACCGCCACCGCGCTGCTGCCGGACGACGCCGAGACGGCCGCCACCTGGGCGGTCGGCGTGATGGAGCTGGGCGCGCTGGTCTGCACCGCGCGCGGCCCGGAGTGCGGGGACTGCCCGCTGTTCACCACCTGCGCCTGGCAGCGGGCCGGCCGCCCGCCGTACGAGGGCCCGGCCCGGCGCGGCCAGTCCTACGAGGGCACGGACCGCCAGGTGCGCGGCAAGCTGCTCGCGGTGCTGCGCGAGGCGCACGGAACGGTGCCGCAGGCCCGGCTGGACGCGGTCTGGCCGGACGCGGTGCAGCGGGCCCGCGCGCTGGACGGCCTGGTGGCGGACGGCCTGGTCGAGCCGGTGGAGCAGGGCGTCTACCGGCTGCCCCAGTAGCGGGCACCTCCCGCGCCGAACCCACGCGGCCCCCGCCAAGCCCCACGGCCCCGGAACGACGGCGCCCACGGAACCACGGAACGACGGCGCCCCCGGGAGGACGAACCTCCCGGGGGCGCCGTACGGTGCGGAGCCGTCAGACGGCCGCCGCCTCCAGCGAGGCCTCGGCCTGCTTCTCGCCCTTGCCGGTCCCGCGCAGCGGCACCTCGCGCAGGAACACCGCCGCGGCGATCGCGATCACGGCCACGCCGGCGCCCCACAGGAAGACGGTGTGCATGCCGTTGGACACCGCGTGGTGGTAGGCGTCCTGAACGGCCTCGGGCAGCTTGCGCAGGTCGTCCATGCTCATCTGGCTCGGGTCCTGCGCGCCGCCACCGGCGGCGGCCTGCTCGCCGAGCCGCTCCTTCATGGTGTCGGTCACCCGGTTGTTGAACAGCGCGCCGAACAGCGCGACACCGAAGGAACCGCCGATGGTGCGGAACAGGGTGGCGGTGGAGCTGGCCACGCCCATGTCCTTGAGCTCGACGCTGTTCTGCGCGACCAGCATGGTGATCTGCATCAGGAAGCCCATGCCGGCGCCCAGCACGATCATCCAGCAGGCCGAGGTGAACCTGCTGGTCTCGGTGCCCATGGTGGAGAGCAGGATCAGGCCGCCGGTCATCACGAGGGTGCCGATGATCGGGAAGATCCGGTACTTGCCGGTCTTGGTGACGGCCTGGCCGACCACCAGCGAGATGATCAGCATGCCGAACATCATCGGCATCAGCAGCAGCCCGGAGTTGGTCGCCGAGGCGCCCTGGACCGTCTGCTGGTAGAGCGGCAGGAAGACGGTCGAGCCGAACATCACGAAGCCGACGATGAAGCCGATGATCGAGACCAGGGTGAAGTTCAGGTTCCGGAACAGGCCCAGCGGCAGCATCGGCTCCTCGGCCCGCTGCTCCACGTAACAGAAACCGATCAGCGAGGCGATGGCGAGCGCGGCCAGGCCGAGGACCTCCTTGGAACCCCAGGCGTACTCCTGGCCGCCCCAGGTGGTGATCAGCACCAGCGAGGTGATGCCGGTGGTGAGCAGGATCGCGCCCAGGTAGTCGATCTTGGCGCTGCTGCGGACCTTCGGCAGCTTCAGGGTGACGACGACCACGGCCAGCGCGACGACGCCGAGCGGCAGGTTGATGTAGAAGGTCCAGTGCCAGCTCAGGTGGTCGGTGATGAAGCCGCCGGCCAGCGGGCCGCCGATGGTGGCGAGGGCCATCACCGCGGCGAACATGCCCTGGTACTTGCCGCGGTCGCGCGGCGGGACGAGCGCGCCCATGATCGACATGACGCCGACCATCAGACCGCCGGCGCCCAGGCCCTGCACGGCGCGGAAGCCGATCAGCTCGTTCATGGTCTGCGACAGGCCGGACAGCGCCGAGCCCACCAGGAAGATCACGATCGAGGTGAGGAAGGTGCCCTTGCGGCCGTACATGTCGCCGAGCTTGCCCCAGATGGGGGTGGAGGCGGCGGTGGCCAGGGTGTACGCCGTGACCACCCAGGACAGGTGCTCGGCGCCGCCGAGGTCGTGGACGATGGTCGGCATCGCGGTGCCGACGATCAGGTTGTCGAGCATGGCCAGCAGCATGGTGACGACCAGGCCGACCATCACGAGGCGGATCTCGCGCGGCGACCGCGGCTGCTCCTCCTCGGCCGTCTTGTCCTCCGGCACCGGGCCGGCGGTCTTGGACTGTGACATGAGGTGGGTCTCCCGGAGGGTGGTGCGGGCGGAGCGTGGTGCCGTGGGGCGGCTCACTTACTTGTCGCCCGGCTAGTTTATCGACCGTCGGCACGGTAGGTTGTTCACTAGCCGGTCGTCAAGCCAGTTTCCCGACCGGCCTTCTGGGCAGGGAGAATGAGCCCGGGGCGGACACCGCCCCGGGGTCCGCAGTAGTCACCGACGCAGTCATGAGGCAGGCCATGGGCACTCCGCACAGCCCCCGTAGCGACACCCGGGCTCGCATCATCGAGGTGTCCCTGGAGCTCTTCTCCGAGCAGGGCTACGAGCAGACCTCACTGCGCGAGATCGCCGACCGCCTGGGTGTCACCAAGGCCGCGCTCTACTACCACTTCAAGACCAAGGACGACATCGTCCTGGGCATCGTCGAGCGGATGGCCGCGCCGATCGACGACACCATCGCGTGGGGCCGCAAGCAGAGTTGGAGCCCGGAGATGCGCGACGAGCTGATCCGCCGCTTCGCCGACGGGATGGCCGAGCGGGCCCCGCTGCTGCGCTTCTTCCACGAGAACCAGCCCGCGCTGCGCGAGTCCCCGGCCGGGCTGGCCTTCAAGGACCGCATGATCACCATGATGCAGCTGGTGCACGGGCCGGGCGCGGACTTCCACGACCGGCTGCGGGCCGCGATGGCGCTGTTCACCGTCCACTCGTCGCTGTTCCTGGTCAAGCAGGACAACGCGGACTGCGAGCACGCCCCGAACGTGTGGGGCGAGCAGCCGCCCCCGGCCGAGCTGGACGAGGCGATCAAGGCGGCCCGGGACATCGCGCTGGAGATCGGCGCCCGGATCAGCCACCCCGCCCCCAGCGCCGGCTGACGACCGCAGGGCGGCTCAGAAGTCCGTGACGCCGTGCCCCGCGAGGTAGGCGATCGGGTTGACCACCGCGCCGTAGCGGTTGCTGGTGCGGATCTCGAAGTGCAGGTGCGGGCCGGTCGAGTTGCCGGTGTTCCCGGACGACCCGATCCGCTCGCCCGCCGCCACCCGCTGGCCCGCCGAGACGGAGACCGAGGACATGTGGGCGTACTGCGCGAAGTGCCCGTCCGCCAGCCGCAGCACGACCTCCCTGCCGTACGCGCCGTCCCAGCCGGCCGACACCACGGTCGCGTCGCCGACCGCCAGCAGCGGCGTGCCCGGGGCCACCGCGAAGTCCACCCCGGTGTGGTACCCGGCCGCGTAGTGGCGGTTGGGCTTGCCGTACGGGTTGCTGGTCGGCGCGTTCGGCACCGGCGCCGACCACCCGGGAGTCGGGTCGGGCTCGGGCTCGGGTACCGCTTCGGGCTCCGGGGCCGGCTCTCCGGCGGGCTCCTCCTCGGGCTCCGGCGCCGGCGGTTCGAGCGGCAGCAGGTTGGCCGCCACCCCCACGGACTGCTGCGCCGAGTCCCCGTCGTCGGGCAGCTTGTACGGACTGGGGCCGGCCACCTGCACCAGCCCGGCGTTCGGCACCTCCGCCTGCGGCACGGTGAAGGCCGAGCTGCCCGGCGTGGTGGGCCGTACGGTCTGGGCCGAGGCCGTGCCCGGGGTGGCCACCAGCAGTACGCCGGCGAGCAGCACGGCGGCGGCCCCGGCCGAGGCCAGCGCGTGGTCGTGCTCGGCGCGCTGGCGACTGCCGGGCAGCGTGGTGTGCCGGGGCGAACCGAGCGTGCGCAGCGGCGCGGCCTGGGTGCGGACGGCGTGGCCGATCCGGGGTCGCCAGACGGCGGCCTGGGCCGCGGCCTGGGCCACCGCTCGGGCGGCGAGCCGGCGGAGGGCCGGCCCGACGGGCGGGATGGTGGACATCGCTTGCCGTACCTCACGGATCGTACGAGGGCAGCACGAAGGGCCCGTTCGGGAGCGTGCTGAGCGGGGGACCACTCAGGTTTAACGGTCACTGAGCGGAGTCCCAAACGCGGTGACGTACTACGGCGTGTAGTCAGCGTGGCGGCGGAGATTCAAACCGATGGAGTAATGATCATGCGATTCGATCGTCCATCACGGCTCGGGAGCGGACCGCCGATCCCGCCCGCTCCACTACTACCGCCGGTCGTACCGCGCCGGAGGGCTGTGACCAGCACCACGCACGGCCGGGGTTTGACGGACTCGGACCGCTTTCCGCGCGCACCGCTGACCGGTCCGGCCCGCTGCGGGACCATCGAGCCATGTATGGCAACAGGAGCGAAGATCCCGACGCCAGTGACCGCCCGAGCCTGCCGGACCGCCGCTTCGCCGCCCTGCGCGGCTGCGAACGGCTGCTGTCCGGGGCCCGGCCGCAGAGCATCCGCGAACGCCTCGCCGACCTGGCCGGCCGGCCGCCGGGCGAGCCAGGGGCCACCCCCGAGCCGCACGCCGCCCCCGACCTGGACGGCCGCCCGGACCAGTACGGCGACGGCGTGGTCCGCACCCTGGAGCACCGGGTCGCCGAGCTGCTCGGCGTCGAGGACGCGGCCTTCTTCCCGACCGGCACGATGGCCCAGCAGACCGCCCTGCGGATCCACGCCGAGGCCGCCGGGCTGCGCGCCGTGGTCACCCACCCGCTGGCCCACACCGACCGGCACGAGCGGCACGCGCTCGGCGTCCTGTCCGGCCTGCGCAGCCTCTGGCCGACCACCGCGCCGCGCCAGCCCACCGCCGAGGAACTGCGCGCCCTGGACGAGCCGTACGCCGCGCTGAGCCTGGAGCTGCCGCTGCGCGACGCCGGGTTCGTGCTGCCCGGCTGGGCGGAGCTGGTGGAGCTGGCCGCGGTGGTGCGGGAGGAGCACGGTGCGGCGCTGCACCTGGACGGCGCCCGGATCTGGGAGTCCGCGGTCGCCCTCGGCCGGCCGTTGCCGGAGGTCGCCGCCCTGGCCGACTCGGTCTACGTCTCCTTCTACAAGACGCTCGGCGGCATCAGCGGTGCCGCGCTGGCCGGCCCGGGCGGCTTCGTCCGCACCGCCCGGGCCTGGCGGCACCGCTACGGCGGGCAGCTCTACCAGCAGTGGCCGTTCGCGCTGGCCGCCCTGGCCGGGCTGGAGCGCGAACTGCCGCGGCTGGCCGGGTACGTGGCGCACGCCCGGACGGTCGCCGGAGCGCTGGCCCGGGCGGTCGCCGTCGTCCCCGGGGCGCGGGTGCACCCGGCCCCGCCGCACACCCACCAGTTCCAGCTCTGGCTGCCGTACCCGGCCGCGGAGTTGGAGGAGGCCGGGCTGGGGCTGGCCGAGGACACCGGGATCGGGCTGTTCGGCGCCTGGCGCGAGTGCGGGCCTCCCGGGCTCTCGATGACCGAGGTCACGGTCGCCACGCCCGCCCTCGACTGGACCGGCGCGGACGTCACGGTGGCGGTCGCCGCCTTCCTGGACCGGCTGCCGGTCGGCCCCGGAGCCGGGCGGTCCTGAACCCAGGCCCGACCCCGACCGGCCCGACAAAGCGTCCGGCCCGACCGGCCGGACCCGACAAAGCGTCCGGCCCGCCCCCGCGAGCTGCGGGGACGGGCCGGACGTGGAGTTGTCAGAGCTGCCTGGTCACAGGCCGATCGCTACCGGGGTGGCGATCAGTTGTCGACCGGGCGGACCCGGATCCAGGTCTCCAGGTAGTTCGAGGACTCGTTCTCGACCTCGATGCTGGTCCCGGTCTTCGGGACGTCGACACCGCTGTACTGGTTGTCCTTGCTCCACCAGGACTTCAGGTCGTTGAACTCGTCGACGCCCTTGGCCTTCGGGATGACGGTCTCGACGCCGGCCTTGTGCAGAGTCAGCCCCGAGGTGCGGCGGGAGCCGAAGGTGGAGTCGTAGCCCTGCACGCGCGGACGCATCAGGCTGCCGTCGGTCCACTTCAGCGGAGCCGGGTGCGAGTCGACCGGCAGGACCAGGCCGTGGCCCGGGTGGACGCTGACGTTGTTGTCGGTCTGCGACTCGTCCCAGTACCAGATCAGCAGGCCGGGCTGGTACGAGTAGTGCTCGACCCAGTTCGGCTTGTCGGCGAAGCCGAAGTTGTACGGACCGGTCTTCAGCGTCTGGTCGAAGGACACGTACTGCCGGTTCTCCGCGATGTAGTACTGCGCGTAGTCCTTGGTGTACGAGCCGCCGAAGCGGGTGAAGCCGTCGGCCGCCCAGCTGTTGTCGGCCTTCTCGACGTCGTCGCTGAACACGGTGGCGCCGTCGGCGACGACCGCGATGTTGTCCAGCGTCAGGCCGCGGAAGTGCAGGCCGCCGTCGGTGGTGTTGTGGTAGCGGAACTTGATCTGCTGGCCGGCGTAGGCGTCCAGGTTGAACGACAGGTCGCCCCAGGCGGCCACCTGGCCGCTGATGGCCGGACGGCCGTTCTCGCGCGGCAGCGCGGTGCCGTTCCAGGTGCCGTCGATGACGGTCCAGGTCTTGCCGCCGTCGGTGGAGACCTCGCCGAACGCGTAGTCGAAGTCCTGCTCCAGCTCGTACCAGGCCTTGGCGTTGATGCTGGCCTTGGCCTTGCCGGTCAGGTCGATGTCACGGGTGAGCGTGACGTTCAGGTTGTCGGCGCTGCCGCTCCACCACTCACTGGTGCCGCCGAACGGCTTGTTGATGTCGGTGGTGATGCTCTTCTTCGGCAGGTCGACGATCAGACCCTGCGGCAGCTTGCTGTTGTACTCCGCCGGGCCGATGTGGTGGGTCGACTCGGTGCCGGCCTTGGCGCGGTCGGCGTTCAGCCAGCCGAGCTGGTACTTGCTCCAGCCGTCGAGGTCGTTCGGCATGTCGCCGATGCTGTTCTTGCCCTCGCCGAGCCAGGAACCGGAGGACATCAGCGACCAGAAGCCGACCGAGTTGTCGATGCCCTTGCCGGCGGTGTCGTAGAGGTCCGGCAGACCGAGGTCGTGGCCGTACTCGTGGGCGAAGACGCCGAGGCCGCCGTTCTCCGGCTGCATCGTGTAGTCGCCGATCCACAGGCCGCTGCTGCCGACCTGGACGCCGCCGAGCTTGTTGCCCTCGGGGCCGGCCGTGCCCTGCAGGTTGCCGTAGACGTACGAGCGGTGCGCCCACAGGGCCTTGCTGCCCTGCTTGCCGCCACCGGCCGACTTGTCCTCGCCGGCGTGCACGATCTGGAAGTGGTCGATGTACCCGTCGGGCTGGTTGAAGTTCCCGTCGTGGTGCGAACCGTAGCGGTCCCACTGGTCGTACTGGGCCAGGGTCGCCTTGATCTGCGCCTCGGTCTGACCCTTGGCCAGCTGGTCCTTGTACCAGATGTCCACGGCGTCGCGGATCAGGTCCTGCGCGCTGGCGCAGACGTTGGAGCCGCAGTAGTCGGACCCGTAGCGGGCCTCGTTCCACGGCACCCGGACCCAGTCCGAGACCACGCCGTCGACCGAGTAGCGGCCCGAGGACTGCTTCTCGTAGTAGGTCTTCAGCGAGGGCTTGTCCTTGGCGAAGTACAGGTCCTGGAAGTGCTGCTGGTTGTAGTCGGCCTGCCAGGCGGTCGAGTTGTTGGTCGCCGGGTCCGGCGCCTCGATCTGGTTGTGCTTCGGGCCGGGCTCGCCGCCGTACTTGACCTTGCCGTCGGCGGTCTTGGTGGTGTTGTCCACCTGGTCACCGAAGTCGACGAGGATGGTGAAGATCTTGTCCGTGCGCTCGCGGGCGAGCTCGACGTACTTGTCCTTGCCGAGCTTCACGCTGGTGCTGCCGTTGTGCTGCTCGACCTGCGCGGTGCCGTTGAGCAGCTTCTCGGTGGCGGCCTTCTGCTCCGCCTCCACCTTCGCGGTCAGCGGGCCCGGAATGTTGTGCTCGGTGTTCTGGACGGCGTCGGCCGGGTCCTTCGGGACCGGGGCCGAGCCGGCGGCGACGGCGGTGCCCGGGAACAGGCCCGCGCCGAGCGCGACTATGACCGCTGCGGCCGTCGAGGCCGCAGCGGCTTTCCTGGTGTTCTTCAACGTTGTGACGTCCTCCCCGACCGGGGCCAAGCGCATGGCCAAAGCCCGGCAAACCAAAATGAAAGACAGGTGGACGTCATTTGATACAAGCGTGCACAGAAAAGATAGACCTTGACCATGACATGGCCACGGCGCTATGCTCCGCGACTTCCCATCACCTGACCATCTGTCAACCGTATGTTGGTTAAAGCTCGCTGAGAAACCGGGCGCACCCGCACCAGCCAGCATGGGAGCCGCCATCCCGGTCCGCACCGGCTCCGTCCCTGGTGGGAGGCGCACGCGACGAGCCCCCGGCGCGAACGCCGGGGGCTCGTCGGTTGTGAAGTTGTCTGTTAAAAGTTGGGCTACTTCGTCAGGTCCGGACCGGACGAGGCGACCGCGGCCGGGGTGTCCGCGACGGCCGACTTCTCCTCACCGCGGAAGGTGAACTTGGCGTCCTTGCCCTCACCCTCGACGTCGACGACGACGATGTGGCCGGCCCGCAGCTCGCCGAAGAGGATCTTCTCGGAGAGGTGGTCCTCGATCTCGCGCTGGATGGTGCGGCGCAGCGGACGGGCACCCAGGATCGGGTCGTAGCCGCGCTTGGCCAGCAGCTTCTTGGCCTCGACGCTGAGCTCCAGGCCCATGTCCTTGTCCTTGAGCCGCTCGTCCACCTTGGCGATCATGAGGTCGACGATCTGGATGATGTCGTCCTCGGACAGCTGGTGGAACACCACGATGTCGTCGACACGGTTCAGGAACTCGGGGCGGAAGTGCTGCTTGAGCTCCTCGCCGACCTTCGCCTTCATCCGCTCGTACCCGGTCTGGGTGTCACCCGTGGCCGCGAAGCCGAGGTTGAAGCCCTTCGAGATGTCCCGGGTACCGAGGTTGGTCGTCATGATGATGACGGTGTTCTTGAAGTCGACCACGCGGCCCTGGGAGTCGGTCAGGCGACCGTCCTCCAGGATCTGCAGCAGCGAGTTGAAGATGTCCGGGTGGGCCTTCTCGACCTCGTCGAAGAGGACGACCGAGAACGGCTTGCGGCGGACCTTCTCGGTCAGCTGGCCGCCCTCCTCGTAGCCCACGTAGCCGGGCGGGGAGCCGAACAGCCGGGAGACGGTGTGCTTCTCGGAGAACTCGGACATGTCGAGCGCGATCAGCGCGTCCTCGTCGCCGAACAGGAACTCCGCCAGCGTCTTGGACAGCTCGGTCTTACCGACGCCGGACGGGCCGGCGAAGATGAACGAACCGCCGGGGCGCTTCGGGTCCTTGAGGCCCGCACGGGTGCGCCGGATGGCCTGGGAGAGCGCCTTGATGGCGTCCTTCTGGCCGATGACGCGCTTGTGCAGCTCGTCCTCCATGCGCAGCAGGCGGGACGTCTCCTCCTCGGTCAGCTTGAAGACCGGGATGCCGGTGGCGGTGGCCAGGACCTCGGCGATGAGCTCCTCGTTGACCTCCGCGACGACGTCCATGTCGCCGGCCTTCCACTCCTTCTCGCGCTTGGCCTTGGCCTGCAGGAGCTGCTTCTCGTCGTCGCGCAGCGACGCGGCCTTCTCGAAGTCCTGCGCGTCGATCGCGCTCTCCTTCTCGCGGCGCACGTCGGCGATCTTCTCGTCGAACTCGCGCAGGTCCGGCGGCGCGGTCATCCGGCGGATGCGCATCCGGGAGCCGGCCTCGTCGATCAGGTCGATCGCCTTGTCCGGCAGGAAGCGGTCCGAGATGTACCGGTCGGCCAGGGTGGCGGCGGCGACCAGGGCGGAGTCCGTGATGGAGACCCGGTGGTGGGCCTCGTAGCGGTCGCGCAGACCCTTCAGGATCTCGATGGTGTGCGGCAGCGAGGGCTCGGCGACCTGGATCGGCTGGAAGCGGCGCTCCAGCGCGGCGTCCTTCTCCAGGTGCTTGCGGTACTCGTCCAGGGTGGTGGCACCGATGGTCTGCAGCTCGCCACGGGCCAGCATCGGCTTGAGGATGCTGGCGGCGTCGATGGCGCCCTCGGCGGCGCCCGCGCCGACCAGGGTGTGCAGCTCGTCGATGAACAGGATGATGTCCCCGCGGGTGCGGATCTCCTTGAGCACCTTCTTCAGGCGCTCCTCGAAGTCACCGCGGTAGCGCGAGCCGGCCACCAGGGCGCCCAGGTCCAGCGTGTAGAGCTGCTTGTCCTTGAGCGTCTCCGGGACCTCGCCCTTGACGATCGCCTGGGCCAGGCCCTCGACCACGGCCGTCTTGCCGACGCCGGGCTCACCGATCAGCACCGGGTTGTTCTTGGTGCGGCGGGACAGCACCTGCATGACCCGCTCGATCTCCTTCTCGCGCCCGATGACCGGGTCGAGCTTGGCCTCGCGGGCGGCCTGGGTGAGGTTGCGGCCGAACTGGTCCAGGACCAGCGAGGTCGACGGGGTGCCCTCGGCGGGCCCGCCGGCCGTGGCCGACTCCTTGCCGCCGCCACCGGTCTGGTAGCCGGAGAGCAGCTGGATGACCTGCTGGCGCACCCGGTTGAGGTCGGCGCCCAGCTTCACCAGGACCTGGGCGGCGACGCCCTCGCCCTCGCGGATCAGGCCGAGCAGGATGTGCTCGGTGCCGATGTAGTTGTGACCGAGCTGAAGTGCCTCGCGGAGCGACAGCTCCAGGACCTTCTTCGCCCGGGGGGTGAAGGGGATGTGGCCGGACGGGGCCTGCTGGCCCTGGCCGATGATCTCCTCGACCTGCTGGCGAACGGCCTCAAGAGAAATCCCGAGGCTCTCCAGGGCCTTGGCGGCGACGCCCTCGCCCTCGTGGATCAGACCCAGGAGGATGTGCTCGGTGCCGATGTAGTTGTGGTTGAGCATCCGGGCTTCTTCCTGAGCCAGGACGACAACCCGCCGCGCGCGGTCGGTGAACCTCTCGAACATCGTTTATCGCTCCTCAGAGCGGTCGGGCAGTTCGGGGTCCGTCCCCGCCCTGTCCTTCCGCATGCTAGTCCCGCTCAGCGGCGCGGCCCACGGATTCACTCCCCGGTAGAGGAGCGAGATGCTGCGCGACCAGCCGACACCAATCCCAACCCGATGCTGGGAAACGGTGTTCCCGCAGACGGGCCGGATGCACCGGATTCCGCTACGCCATCGGCGAACACGTGCCGCCGGGGCGCGGCCGGAACGGCTCCGGCCGGTCGCACTTACTGCCCCTGGACGGGCCGAAGAACCCGTCCACCTGCATTCATACCCGGTATCGGGGCGCTTCTCGCGCAGTTTCCGCGGTGGCGGTGTTCGCCTGGCGAGAAGTCGGGCCGTGGGGACGGCGGTTCGACGGCGGCCGGGACCCGGGTGCACCGCCCGGAGGTGTCCGCGTTGCCGCTTCGCCCCTACAGCGTTGCACAGGCCGTCGTTGTTCCGCCGCCCGAGCCGGCGCTCCGCGCGGCCCTCGGTACCGGTGGTGGCGCGGCCCTGGTGGGCACGCGCCGCGGGGCGCGGAGGAGATCCTCCGCGCCCCGTGCGTGTGATGGCGGTGCCGTCTCCGGCCGCCGGGGCCCCGCACCCGCTCCGGCGGGCCTGCGGCGCCGGGATCAGGACGCGTTGGCCTTCTCGTAGGCCTCGCGGACGTTGCTCGGAACGCGGCCGCGGTCGTTGACCTCCAGGCCCTGCTCCTTGGCCCACGCGCGGATCTTGGCGGTGTCGGGCGCACCGCCGCCGGACGGACGCGCGGCACCGCCGCGGCCCGGGCGGCGGGCACCGGCGAGCCGGCCGCTCTGCTTGCGGCCCTTCTCGACGTACGGCGCCAGCAGACCGCGGAGCTTGTCCGCGTTCGCGCTCTTCAGGTCGATCTCGTAGGCAACGCCGTCGAGCGCGAACGTCACCGTCTCGTCCGCCGAACCGCCGTCGAGATCGTCTTCAAGAATGACCTGCACCCTCTGTGCCACGGGCTTCCCTTTCCGCTAAACGACCCATTGCCTAAGGAAAGGAAAGCGCCTTTCTCCGGAAAACACAAACCCTTGACCCGGGTGGAGCGGCTCAGAGGTGCAGCAGCATGCGCGAGTTGCCCAGTGTGTTGGGCTTCACCCGCTCCAGGTCGAGGAACTCGGCGACGCCTTCATCGTACGAGCGGAGAAGTTCTTCATAGACATCCGTAGCGATCGCCGCCGGGTCTGTCGTACCATCATCGGTTTCCTGGACCTCGCCGATCTCGACGAAACCGTGTTTCGCGAAGAACGCGACCTCGAACGTCAAGCAGAAAATCCGACGGACGCCCAGCCAGCGTGCCGTCTGCACCAGCTTCTCCAGCAGCAGGTGCCCGATCCCGTGGCCCCGGACGACCGGATCCACGGCGAGCGTGCGGACCTCGGCGAGGTCCTCCCACATCACGTGCAGTGCGCCGCAGGCCACCACCGCGCCGTTGTCGTCGCGTTCCGCGACCCAGAACTCCTGGACGGATTCGAACAGTGTGACTGTGGGCTTGTCCAGCAGAATGCCGTCGCGGGAGTAGGCGTCGATGAGCCCGCGCACTGCCCGCACGTCCGTGGTCCGCGCCCGGCGGATGGTGACCTCCATGGTCGGGACGTTATCGCGCCGCTCCCGGTTCCGTCCCACCGGTATCCGGTCCGTCGTCCGCGGAATCCGCGCCGGTCGGATCGGACGGGAACAGCGCGGCCACCCGCAAGGCGTCCCGGAGCGCTTCGCGTTGCTCGGGGGACATCAGGCCGAAGAAGTGCACCAGGGCCGCCGCCGGATTGTCACTGGTGGCCCAGGCGTCGTTCATCAGGGCCGCCGTGTACGCCTCACGCGAGGAGACCGGTTCATATCGATAGGCCCGGCCGACCCGCTCGCGGCGCAGCCAGCCCTTTCTGTGGAGCTTGTCCAGGACGGTCATCACCGTGGTGTACGCGATTTCGCGTTCCGACCGCAGATCCAGGAGAACCTCGCGAACCGTGACCGGTCGGTTCCACTGCCACACCCGGGTCATGATGGCGTTCTCAAGTTCGCCGAGTTGCCGGACCATAGTGCGGCCAGGATAGGGAGTGAATGGGGCAAATCTTGTGAAGTGCGCCAAACCGGCGCGCCGCCACCCCCGGGAATGGGAATGGCGGCGCGCCGGTCGTTCGGGCGGCTGACGGTGTCAGTCGAGGTCTTCCTTGGCCCGCTGGGCCCCGCCCTGGCTGCGGATGATGGCCCGCACCAGGAATCCGAAGCCGATCGCCATGACCAGCGGCGGCACGATCGCGCTGACGTAGTCCATCAGGTCACTCCTCCTCGGTCTTCTCCGCCGTCGCGGCGGAAGCCTTCGGCTCCGGCTTCACCAGCGGGAAGAGCACCGTCTCCCGGATGTTCTTGCCGGTCAGCAGCATGATCAGGCGGTCCACGCCGAGGCCGAGGCCACCGGTCGGGGGCATCGCGTACTCCAGGGCGCGCAGGAAGTCCTCGTCCACCTGCATGGCCTCGACGTCGCCGCCGGCCGCCAGCAGCGACTGGGCGGTGAGGCGGGCGCGCTGCTCGACCGGGTCGACCAGCTCGGAGTAGGCGGTGCCGATCTCGGTCCCGAAGATCACCAGGTCCCACTTCTCGGCCACGCCGGGCTGCGAGCGGTGCTGGCGGGTCAGCGGGGAGACCTCGGTCGGGTAGTCCTTGATGAAGGTCGGCCGGACGGCGTTCTCCTCCAGCAGGCGCTCGACCATCTCCAGGACGATCTGACCGTGGCCCCAGTCCTTCTCGAACGGGATGCCGTGCTCGGTGGCCAGCTTGCGCAGCTCCTCGACACTGGTCTCCGGGGTGACCTCGGCGCCCAGGCGGGCGGAGATGCCCGGGTAGACGCGGACCTCCTCCCACGGCTCGGCCAGGTCGATCTCGTGCTCGACGCCGTGGGCGTCCACGCCCCTGATCACCGTGGTGCCCAGCGCGTCCCGGGCCGCGTTGACGATCGTCTCGCGGATCAGTTCGGCCTGGGTGTCGTAGTCGCCGTACGCCTCGTACGACTCCAGCGAGGTGAACTCCGGGTTGTGGGTGGAGTCCGCGCCCTCGTTGCGGAAGTTGCGGTTGATCTCGAAGACCTTCTCGGCGCCGCCGACCACCAGCCGCTTGAGGTACAGCTCGGGGGCGATGCGCATGTAGAGGTCGATGTCGTACGCGTTGATGTGCGTCTTGAACGGACGCGCGTTGGCGCCGCCGTGCACCGGCTGGAGCATCGGGGTCTCGACCTCGATGTAGCCGCGGTCCTCGTAGGTGCGGCGGATCGAGCGGACGACCTTGCTGCGCAGGTGCAGGATCTCCCGGGCCTCGGGGTTGACGATCAGGTCCACGTAGCGCTGGCGGACCCGGGCCTCCGGGTCGGTCAGGCCCTTGTGCTTGTCCGGCAGCGGGCGCAGGCACTTGGCGGTGAGCTCCCAGCGGTCCACCATCACGGACAGCTCGCCGCGCTTGGAGGTGATCACCTCGCCCTCGACGCCGACCTGGTCGCCGAGGTCGATGTCGGCCTTCCAGGCCGCCAGCCGCTCCGCGCCCAGCTTGTCCAGGGAGAACATCACCTGGAGGTCGCCGGTGCCGTCGCGCAGGGTGGCGAAGCAGAGCTTGCCGCCGGTGCGGGAGAGGATCACGCGGCCGGTGACACCGGCCCGCTCGCCGGTGGCGGTGTCCGGCTCCAGGTCGGGGTGCTTGGTACGCAGGTCCGCGATGGTGGTGGTGCGGGGGAATCCGACCGGGTACGGGTCGACACCGGCCGCCCGGAGCCGGTCCAGCTTCTCGCGCCGGACGCGCATCTGCTCGGGAAGGTCGTCGGTCGCGGGAACAAGGCTCTGATCGCTCACCCCACAAGGGTAGCCAGCCACACGTGGTGCTCCGCGCCGGGATTGCCGTGAGGGGAGACCGCGACGGCGGTCCCCCCTCGGTGCGGCGGTGCGGCGGGGTCAGCGGTCGCGGCGGGCCCGGAGCCGGCGGGCGGTGACCAGACCGGCGGTGCCGAGCAGCACGGCGGCGGCACTCGTCGCGGCCAGGGGGAGGGCGGCGGAGCTGCCGGTGCTGGCCAGGTTGCCGCCGGTGGCCCGGTCGGTGCCGGTGCCGGTGCGCGTGGTGGAGCCGGCGCGCGTGCCACCGGTGCCCGGGTCGGCCGCCGCGTCGGGACCGGCGGAGTCCTTGCCGGTGAGGCCGGCCGGGACGACCGCGCCGGTCGGCGCGGGGGAGGGTTCGGTGACGGGCGCTTCGGTGGGCGTCCCGGTGGGGGTCGGGGCGGGCGTGCCGCCGGTGCCGGGCGTGCTGCCCGGGGTGGCCCGCAGGTCGACCTTCAGCAGGTCGTTGGCGGGGTTGCGGTCCCAGCTCATGACGGCGCTGGGGTGGCCCGGCTCGTACTCGCTGGTCATGTTCTGCAGGGAGACCGTCGCGGTCAGCTCACCGGTGCCCTCGGGGACGGAGAGGGTCAGCTTGTGGGAGTTGGTGGCGCCGGCCGGCATGAAGAACCCGCCCAGTCCCTCGCAGGAGAACTTGTTGAGCGGCTTGTCGGACTTCTGGCCCAGGACGTAGTCGTACGGCTGGCAGGTCGACGGCAGGCCGGTGACGGTGACCCCTTCCGGGAACTGCACGTGGAGGGAGGGCGCGCCCTCCCCGAGGCTGCGGTCGATGATCGAGCCCGGGCCGTTGTTGACGGCGCCGAGGGTGAAGGTGCCGGTGGTGCCGGAGGCGTCCGGTGCCCAGGAGCCGTTCACCGCGAAGTCGGCCGAGTTGTCGGCGAGGACCTGCTGCTCGGTGGAGTGGTTGACGTCGAGTCCGTCCGGGATCCCGTCACCGGAGGTCTTGACCAGGGTGGCGGGCGCGCCGGTGCCGCGCTGGAACGACAGCCGTCGGCGCAGGTCCGCGGCGCTGCCGCCGTACACGCCCTCGGCGGGGTAGACCTCGTAGCCGGCGAAGGTGGAGTAGGCGTCCGTGCCCACGGTGAGCTCGAGACCGGAGAGCTTGACCGCCTGCCCGGGGGCGATCTCGCCGTCGACGGTGCAGATGCCGTGCACGGTGGGCATCGGGTAGCCGAAGCCGCGGCCCGCCCACTCGCCCTTGTCCTTCGCGTACTCGCAGTTGGAGGGCCAGGTGGCCACGTCCAGGCCGGGGGCGAGGTAGACCTCGACGACCGCCCGCCGGGCCGGGGACTCGCCGCGGTTGGCGAACTCGAGGGTCGACGGGAGCGTGCTGCCGACCTTGACGCCGCTCTGCTCCGAGGGCTCCTTGGTGCGGAAGCCGG
The DNA here is from genome assembly GCF_044763205.1 of Kitasatospora sp. NPDC096204. Classification (NCBI taxonomy): domain Bacteria; kingdom Bacillati; phylum Actinomycetota; class Actinomycetes; order Kitasatosporales; family Streptomycetaceae; genus Kitasatospora; species Kitasatospora sp. NPDC096204. The sequence goes on along the minus strand of NZ_JBIWFT010000052.1, from coordinate 18,307 downwards.
CACCGCCGATCTCGACCGGGATGTCGGCCTCGGCGGTCTCGGCGCCGGGCGCGCTGAGGGTGGCGTGGACGGTCCCGGTGGAGCCGGGGCGCACGCCCGCGACGGCACTCAGCCACGGGTGGCTGGTGATGTTGATGTTCTCCAGGTCGAGGCGCCAGATGTCGCAGGTGATCACCTTGCCCGCGGTGGCGCAGCCCGGGACGCTGAGCGTGGCCAGCCCGTCGATGCCGGTGGTGTCGAACGCGAGCTTGGCGCCGTTCACGACCTCGGTGCCGGTCCGGCCGATCCGCAGGTGGATGTTCTCGCCGAACTGGGGCTGGGGGGCAGGCTGGGTCGAGATCTGGATCGTGCCGGTCGGGAAGATCCTGAGCTGGGTGCCGGCGGCGTGCGCCGGGAGGGCCGCGGTGCCGGCGGCCAGGGCGGCCACGACCGTGGCCGTGCCCGCGCCGAGGAACCGGCGCGTGCGAGTCGAGTGCATGTGAGTCCCCCGCGAATGGAGTGATGAGGATCCGCACCCTAGGGACTGTCGAGCGGCCGTCAACCCGGTTGATCCGTCATCAATTCGCCCAGGCCGGGATCGAACGGCCTGGTCAGCGGGGGGAAGTTATGAAGACGTGACCGTCGGCGGCCGGCGGAACGACGGCATTGTCGACACATGGACCGGCATGCGGACGGAGGGGAGACCGCGACGGGCGGTCTCCCCTCCGGGGGCGGTGGCCGGCTCAGCCGGTGCCGGTGGCGAGTTCGACGTCCTCCACGTCCTCGGGGGTCCGGTCGGCCGGCGGGGCCGGTCGGGTGGGGGGCTTGGGGCGGCGGCCGAACAGTTCGGCGGGGGTGGGCATCCGGTGCGGACGGGGCGGCGGGTTCGTCGCGGCGGCGGGCTGCTCCGGGCGGGAGTCGGTGCTGCTCATGGGGGTCCGTCCTCCTACAGGGGTGGGGTGACTGTTCGGCGGTGCGGCGGGGCTCGGTACGGCCACCAGGTGGCGGGGCGCCCCGGTGTGGAGGGCGAGCCGCTCGCGGACGGCGGCCTCGGCCAGCGCGTGGCAGCGCCCGGCGAGCCGGGAGCGGCGGGCCCGTTCGCCCTGGCCGCAGGGCTGGCGGGTCAGCCCGCGCAGCGCGGTGAGGTCCTCGGGCCCGGGCAGGTACCCGTCGGTCACCGCCTCCTCCAGCCGCTGCAGGTAGCCGGGGGCGCTGCCGGGCAGGGCGGAGCGGTAGCGACCGAGGTCGGCGAGCAGGAAGGCGCGCAGCCGGCCGCCCTCCTGGACGGCCTCGTCGATCGCCTCGGTCAGGCGCAGGGCGTCCTGGACGTCCTCCGCCCACAGTTCGGCGCCCGGCCCGGCGAACGCCGGCCGGTCGGGCCCCTGGAGGTGGACGGGGACGGCGGGGTGCAGGGCTTGGGCGAGGGCGCGGCGCAGCACGCGGACTTCGTCGGCGCTGAAGGCCATGCCGCCGCGCGATCCGTGTGGCGTAGGCATGGGCTGACACTACGTGAGGAATATCCGATTTGTCGGTAACGTCGCGCCGAACCACCCACGTTCGGCCCGGCGAAGAAGCCTTTCGCCGCCGCCTGTAACGCCGCCGGGGGGACACCTGGTCATCCAGGTGTCAGGGGAGAACGAGTGAGGGGGCCGGGCAGGATGCAACCGGACGGTCAGGGGAAGGCGGCCCGGGGCGGGCGGCGGGACGAGGAATTCCAGGCCTTCGCAGCCGCCCGCGCCCGACCGCTCTACCGGTCGGCCTGCCTGCTCACCGGCGGGGACACCCACCTGGCCGAGGACCTGGTGCAGGAGGCGCTCGGGCGGGTCTACGTCCAGTGGCACCGCACCTCGTGGTTCGGGGCCAAACGCCGGATCGACAACCCGACCGGGTACGCCCACACCGTGCTGGTGCGGGCCTTCCTCACGCACCGCGGCCGCCGCTCCAGCGGCGAGCGGCCGGTCGACGAGGTGCCGGACGGCGCGGCCCCGCAGGGGGACCCGGACCTGCGGCTGGCCCTGGTGGACGCGCTCGGCCGGCTCGCGCCCCGCGACCGGGCCGTACTGGTCCTGCGCTACTGGGAGGACCGCAGCGTCGAGGAGACCGCGGCCGTCCTGCGGCTCACCCCGGGCGCCGTCCGGACCCAGTCCCACCGCGCGCTCGGCCGGATCCGGACGGTGCTCGGCGACGGCATCGGTGAACTGGCCGGGCGCTGAAGCCGCCGGGCCGCCCGTTCGTCACGTCAAATCAGTTGGCAGAGAGGTTGGTTCAGCATGTCCGCAGAGCACGACGGGCCCGACGAGCGGTTCGAGCGGGCCTTCACCCAGGCCCTCGGCCGGGCCGGCGGGGCCTATGACACCGACGGCACCCGGCTGGTCGACACCGGCTGGTCGTACGGCCGCCGGCTTCGCAGGCGGCGGCGGGTGGGCACCGCGGCGGGCGCCGCCGCCCTGGCCCTGGTCGGGGTGGGTGGCGCCGCGCTCGGCGGCCTGCTGCCCGGGCAGGGCACGGCGGTGGTCGGCGCGGCGGGCGGTACGGCGTCGAGCCACCCGTCCGCCGCCCCGGTCTCCGGCCCCGAGTTCCTGCGGATGCTCACCGAGCTGCTGCCGCAGGGGACGGTGACGGTCGGCGAGGCGCGCGGCACCGAGAGTGGCAGCCCGCAGCTGCGGCTGGTGCTGGACGACGGCCACGGACCGGTGCAGTACCTGTTCTGGATCATCGGGGGCAGCACCGACATGATGGGCTGCCCGGCCGGCGTGCCGACCGAGCTGCCGGCCGGGCAGCCGACCGCGGACGCCTGCTCCGCGTCGGTCCTTCCGGACGGCACCAAGCTGACCGTCTACCAGGCCGGCACGCGCAGCGGCGAACCGGAGGGGGCGAAGGCCTGGTCCGCCAAGCTGGCCGGGGACGGCTACCTGATGATGCTCCAGGAGTGGAACCGCAAGCCGCTGGAGCAGGGCACCCCGATCACCCGGGCCGACCCGCCGCTGACGCTGGAGCAGCTCGCCGCGGTGGTGAAGGACCCGCGCTGGAAGAAGGTCGCGGCGGCGGTCAAGGACTCGCGGGCGGGGAAGCCGACCCCGGGAGCGACCCTCCCGCTGCCGTCGCCGCCCGAGGGGGTCCTCCGGCCGGCTCTTCCCCGACCCCTCCCCGGGGAGGGCGCGTGGAGCGGCACCCCGTCCCCCTCCGCGGAGCCGATGTCAGGGCCGACCACCCTGTCCGCCTTCCCGACGCCCGGAAGCTGAGCGCCGCTCAGGCGGCGGCGGGCCGGTTGCGCTCGTACACCAGGCGCAGGCCGATCAGGGTCAGCCAGGGCTCGTGCACGTCGATGGTGGTGGCCTCGCCGAGGACGAGCGAGGCGAGACCGCCGGTGGCGATCACCTGGACGTCGTCCGGGTCCTTGGCGAGCTCCCGGGCCATCCGCTCGACCAGGCCGTCGACCTGGCCGGCGAAGCCGTAGAGGATGCCGGACTGCATGCCCTCGACGGTGTTCTTGCCGATCACGTTGCGCGGACGGGCCAGTTCGATCTTGCGCAGCTGGGCGCCGCGGACGCCGAGCGCCTCGACCGAGATCTCGATGCCCGGGGCGATCGCCCCGCCGACGTAGTCGCCGCGCGCGTTGACGGCGTCGAAGGTGGTCGCGGTGCCGAAGTCGACCACGATGCACGGGCCGCCGTACAGGTGGTTGGCGGCCAGCGCGTTGACGATCCGGTCGGCGCCGACCTCCTTGGGGTTGTCCATCAGGACGTGCACCCCGGTCTTCACGCCGGGCTCCACGATCACCGCGGGGACGTCGCCGTAGTAGCGGCGGGTCACCTCGCGGAGCTCGTGGAGCACGGCGGGGACAGACGAGCAGATCGCCAGGCCCTCCACCGCGGCCTCCCGGACCGCGGTGTGGTTGCCCATCAACCCCTGCAGCAGCACCGCCAGTTCATCGGCCGTGCGGCGCGGATCGGTGGAGATCCGCCAGTGTTCCACCACGTCCTCGCCGTCGAACAGGCCGAGTGTGGTCTGGGTGTTGCCGACGTCGATGGTGAGGAGCATGGGGCGCTTTCTGCGAGTCGGGACGGGGCTGTGCTCGACCGCTGACGGTCAGGCGCGCAGGTCCAGGCCGATGTCCAGGATCGGCGAGGAGTGGGTGAGCGCGCCCACGGCCAGGTAGTCGACACCAGTCTGGGCGACCTCGCGCGCGCTGGCCAGGGTCAGTCCGCCGGAGGCCTCCAGCTTCGCCCGGCCGGCCACCAGCGTCACGGCCTCCTTCAGCTGCCCGACGGTGAAGTTGTCCAGCAGGATCAGGTCCGCCCCGGCGTCCAGCACCGGCGGGATCTGCTCCAGGGTGTCCACCTCGACCTCGACCGGCAGCTCCGGGTACGCGGCCCGGACGGCCCGGAAGGCCTCGGCCACGCCGCCGGCCGCGACCACGTGGTTGTCCTTCACCAGCGCCGCGTCCGAGAGCGCCATCCGGTGGTTGGCGCCGCCGCCGCAGCGCACCGCGAACTTCTCCAGCGCGCGCAGGCCCGGGGTGGTCTTGCGGGTGTCCCGGACCACCGCGCCGGTGCCCTCCAGGGCGTCCGCCCAGGCGCGGGTCGCGGTGGCGATGCCGGACAGGTGGCAGAGCAGGTTGAGCGCGCTGCGCTCGGCGGTCAGCAGGTCGCGGGTGCGCGAGCGGACGGAGAGCAGCACCTGGCCGGCCTCCACCCGGTCGCCGTCCTCGACGTGCCGCTCGACCTCGAACTCCTCCTCGCAGATCAGCGAGACGACCGCCTCGGCGACCCGCAGGCCGGCCACCACGCCGGCCTGGCGGGCGGTGAAGTCGGCGGTCGCGACGGACTCGGCGGGCACGGTCGCCACCGAGGTGACGTCCTCGCCGCCGGCGAGGTCCTCGGCCAGCGCCAGGGTGGCGATGTCCTCGACCTCGACCGGGTCCAGCCCGGCCTGCTCCAGCAGCTCGGCCAGCTGCGGGTCCAGGCCGGTCTCGTAGCCCTCGCCGTCCCCGCAGGCGCAGCCGTCGCCGCAGCCGCCGGCCATCGGGAGTTCCTCGTGGGAGTGGGTCATGGTTCTACTGCTCCTCAGGGGTGCTGACCGGGCCGCCGGCGGCGGCGAGGGTGGTGATCAGGTGGCGCCGCCAGTGGGCGTCGTCGCGCTCGGGGAAGTCCTCGCGCCAGTGGCAGCCGCGGGTCTCCGCGCGCTGCGCGGCGGCCGCGACCAGGGCGGTGGCGACCAGGAGGAGGTTGGCGGCCTCCCAGGTCTCCACCCGGGGGTCGGCCGGCTTCTCCTCGGCGACGTGCGCGTAGGCCTGCTCGGCGATCAGGGCGAGGCCGGCCGCGGCGCCGGCCATCGAGGCGGCCGAGCGCAGCACGCCCGCGCCGCGCGACATCAGCCGCTGGATCTCGGCGCGCGCCTCGGAGGCGGGCAGCGGGACGGCGTGCGCCGACCGGGCGGCCTCGACGTCCACGGTGCGCTCGGGCAGTTCGCCGGCCCCGTGCCGCTCGGCCAGGTCGGCGGCGATCCGCTCGGCGAAGACCAGGCCCTCCAGCAGCGAGTTGGAGGCCAGCCGGTTGGCGCCGTGCACCCCGGTGCAGGCGACCTCGCCGCAGGCGTACAGGCCGGGGACGCTGGTGCGGCCGCGCGGGTCGGTGCGCACGCCGCCGGAGGCGTAGTGCGCGGCCGGGGCGACCGGGATCGGCTCGGTGACCGGGTCGATGCCGTGGGCGCGGCAGGAGGCGAGGATGGTCGGGAAGCGCCGCTCCCACATCTCGGCGCCGAAGTGCCGCCCGTCCAGGAACATGTGCTCGGCGCCCTGCTCCTGCATGCGCCGGGTGATCGCCTTGGCGACGATGTCGCGCGGGGCCAGTTCGGCCAGCTCGTGCTGCCCGAGCATGAACCGGACGCCGTCCGCGTCCACCAGGTGGGCGCCCTCGCCGCGCACGGCCTCGGAGACCAGCGGCTGCTGGCCCTCGGCCTCCGGGCCGAGCCAGAGCACGGTCGGGTGGAACTGGACGAACTCCAGGTCGGTGACGGCGGCGCCGGCCCGCAGCGCGAGCGCCACGCCGTCGCCGGTGGAGACTGCCGGGTTGGTGGTGGCCGAGAAGACCTGGCCCATGCCGCCGGTGGCGAGCACCACCGCGCGGGCCCGGACGGCGCCGACGCCGTCGCGCGCTCCCTCGCCCATCACGTGCAGGGTGAGCCCGGCGGCGTGGCCGTCGGAGTCGGTCAGCAGGTCGAGCACCAGCGCGTGCTCGATCAGCTCGATGTCGGGGTCGGTGCGGACGGCGGCGACCAGGGCGCGCGATATCTCGGCGCCGGTCGCGTCCCCGCCCGCGTGCGCGATCCGGTTGCGGTGGTGGCCGCCCTCGCGGGTCAGCAGGATCTCGCCGGCCGCGCCGCGGTCGAAGGCGGCGCCGACCGCGATCAGTCGGCGGACGGCGTCCGGGCCCTCGGTGACCAGGGTGCGCACGGCCTCCTCGTCGCAGAGCCCGGCGCCGGCCACCAGGGTGTCGTCCAGGTGCTGTTCGGGGGTGTCCCCCTCGCCCAGGGCGGCCGCGATGCCGCCCTGGGCCCAGCGGGTGGAGCCGTCGTCCAGCATCGCCTTGGTGACCACCATGGCCCGCAGGCCGGCCTTGCGGACGTTGAGCGCGACGGTGAGGCCGGCGACCCCGGAGCCGACCACGACCACGTCGGTGGTGGCGGTCCAGCCGGGGGCCGGGGCGGTGAGGCGGTGCGTGGACATGGGTGGGTGGCTCCTTCAGCGCGAGGCGGCGTCGGCCGCGCCGTTGCCGTCACCGTACGCCTTGTCCCCCCGGAGCAGTCCGGTGCCCTCCTGGGCCTCCGCGGCGTCCCCGCCCAGGCCGGTGATCCGGTTCCGCTGGTCCACGAAGACGACCTTCGGTTCGTAGCCCTTGGCCTCGGCCGTGTCCATCTGCCCGTAGGCGATGAGTATGACGAGGTCGCCGGGGTGGACGAGGCGGGCGGCGGCGCCGTTGATGCCGATCACGCCGGAGCCGCGCGGGCCGGCGATGGTGTACGTCTCCAGCCGGGCGCCGTTGTTGATGTCGACGATGTGGACCAGCTCGCCGGGGAGCAGGTCGGCGGCGTCGAGCAGGTCCTCGTCCACCGTGACGGATCCCACGTAGTGCAGGTCGGCCTGGGTCACGGTGGCCCGGTGGATCTTGGACTTGAGCATGGTGCGGAGCATTGCGGGTCACGCCTCCTGTGAGTGCATGCCTGAAGGGGGGTGTTGCTGCGGGTGTCGCTGCCGGTGTCGCCGCCGGTGAATCAGCGGATGATGATGCGGACGTTGTCGATCAGGCGGGTCGGGCCCACCTTCGCGGCGACGGCCAGCACCGCCTCGCCCTGGAAGTCGTCCGCCGCCTCCGAGAAGTCGTGCGGGTCGATCAGGGCGAGGTAGTCCAGGGTGACGCCCTCGGCGCCGTCCAGGGCGGCCGAGGCGGCCTCGCGGACGGCCTTCGGGCCCTGCGCGGCGGCGTCCCGGCCGGCGAACAGGGCCTTGGACAGGGCGAGCGCGTGGGCGCGCTCCTCCGCCGAGAGGTAGCGGTTGCGCGAGGACAGCGCCAGGCCGTCCTCCTCGCGGACGGTCGGCACGCCGACGATCTCGACGTCGAAGTCCAGGTCGGCGACCATCCGCTGGATGATCGCCAGCTGCTGGGCGTCCTTCTCGCCGAAGAACGCGAAGTCCGGGTCGGTGATGTGCAGCAGCTTGGCGACCACGGTCAGCACGCCGTCGAAGTGGCCGGGCCGGGTGGCGCCCTCGTAGCGCTCGCCCATCGGGCCGGCCACCAGGCGCACCTGCGGCTCGCCGTTCGGGTAGACCTCGTCGACGGACGGCGCGAAGACCACGTCGGCGCCGTGCTCCTCGGCCAGCCGCACGTCCTCGTCGAGGGTGCGCGGGTAGCGCTCCAGGTCCTCGCCCGCGCCGAACTGGAGCGGGTTGACGAAGACCGTCACCGCGACCCGGCCGTCCCGGCCGACCTGCTTGCGGGCGGCCCGGATCAGCGCGGCGTGGCCCTCGTGCAGCGCGCCCATGGTCATCACGACGGCGTTGTCCACCGGCTGCTCGTCCGGCCAGAACGCGGCCTCGAATTCGTCCACGGTGCGGGTGACGACGGCCCGGTGGACCTTCGGCGTCCGCTGGGGCTTGTTCGACTGCTTACCGCGTGCCATCTAGGGCTTCTCCTCGTTCAGTACGTCCAGCAGCGCCGCCGCCGACGTTTCGTCGATCGTCCCGTTGGCGAGCGCCCGCTGTGCGGTGGCGCGGGCCATCGCACGGTAGGCCGCCGGGATGTCCGGGGACACCGTACTGAGCTGCGCCAGGTGGCGCCGTACGGTGCCCGAGTCGCCCCGGGCGACCGGGCCGGTGAGGGCCGCGTCGCCGGAGCGCAGGCTGTTGTCCAGGGCGGCGCCCAGCAGCGGGCCGAGCATCCGGCCCGGCTCGGCGACGCCGGCCGTGCGCAGCAGGTCCATCGCCTGGGCGACCAGGGTGACCAGGTGGTTCGAGCCGTGGGCGAGGGCGGTGTGGTAGAGCGGGCGGACGTCCTCGGGCACCCACTCGGGCTCGCCGCCCATCTCCACCACCAGGGCCTCGGCGACCGGCCGCAGCTCCTCGGGGGCGGTCACGCCGAACGGGCAGCCGGCCAGCCGGGCCAGGTCCACCGAGGTGCCGGTGAAGGTCATCGCCGGGTGCAGGGCCAGCGGCAGCGCCCCGGCCCGGGTGGCGGGCTCCAGGATGCCGACGCCGTGCGCGCCGGAGGTGTGCACCAGCAGCTGCCCGGGGCGGACGGCGCCGGTGGCGGCGAGGCCGCCCACCAGGTCGGCCAGCGCGTCGTCCGGGACGGTCAGCAGCACCAGGTCGGCGGCGGCCAGGACCTGCGGCGGGGTGACGATCCGCACGCCCGGCAGCAGCGCCTCGGCGCGGCGGCGGGAGACGGCGGACACCCCGGAGGCGGCGACCACGGTGTGCCCGGCGAGCTGGAGCGCCGCGCCCAGCGCGGGGCCCACCCGGCCGGTGCCGACCACGCCGACGGCCAGCCGGGCGGGCCGGTTGCCGGGGTCACCGGGGTCGCCGAACGGGGCGAACTCGCTGAAGTCGGACGAACCCATGTCCACCCTTGTCCTGAATGACCGTTCCGGTCCGCGACGGGTACCGGACGTACCGCCCCAGTGTACGGGCGCCGCCGCGGCCCGTCCGGGCCCGAGGTGGCTAGTCCGAGGCCCCGGCCCGGATCAGCCCGGCCTCGTACGCCAGGACCACGGCCTGCACCCGGTCGCGCAGGCCCAGCTTGGCCAGGATCCGGCCGACGTGGGTCTTCACGGTGGCCTCCGAGAGCACCAGCCGGGCCGCGATCTCGCCGTTCGACAGGCCCTGGGCGACCAGCAGGAACACCTCCCGCTCGCGCTCGGTCAGCGGGCCGAGGACGTCGGAGCCGGGCGCGCTCTGCGGGGTGGGCAGCACCTCGGCGAAGCGGTCGATCATCCGGCGGGTGGTGGTCGGGGCGACCACCGCGTCCCCGCCGTGCACCGCGCGGATCGCGGCCACCAGCTCGGTCGGCGGGACGTCCTTGAGCAGGAAGCCGCTGGCGCCGGCCTTGAGCGCGGCGAAGGCGTACTCGTCCAGGTCGAAGGTGGTGAGGATGAGCACGTGCGGGGCGTTCGGCAACGGACTGCCGTCCTCGGCCAGGCAGATCCGGCGGGTCGCCTGCACGCCGTCCAGCCGTGGCATCCGGACGTCCATCAGGATCACGTCCACCTCGGTGTGACGCAGCTTCTCCAGGGCCTGAGCGCCGTCGCCCGCCTCGGCGGCGATCTCGATGTCGCCCTGTGACTGGAGGATCATCCGGAAACCGGTGCGCAGCAGTTCCTGGTCGTCGACGAGCATCACGCGGATGGTCAAGGTGGGACTCCTTGGAGGGGGTGGACGGCGGACTGGGCTAGTGGGCCGCCTTGAGCGGCAGGACGGCGCGGATCCGGAAGCCGCCGCCGGGGCGGGGGCCCACGTCGAGGCTGCCGCTGACCATGCCGACGCGTTCGCGCATGCCGATCAGGCCGTGGCCGAGGCCGTCCGCGCCGCCGGCGGTCAGGTGCTCGTCGGTGCTGCCGCGCCCGTCGTCCTCCACCAGGACGGCCAGCTCGCGCTCGCCGAAGTCGACCGCGACCCGGGCGTGCACGTCGGGGCCGCCGTGCTTGCGGACGTTGGTGAGCGCCTCCTGGACGATCCGGTAGACGGTCAGCTCGACGCCGCGCGGCAGCTCGCGCGGCTGCCCGGAGGTGGCGTAGTCCACGTCCAGCCCGGCCGTGCGGACCTGCTCCAGCAGCTCCGGCAGCTCCTCGACGCCCGGCTGCGGCACGTACTCCTCGGCCTTGGTGTCGGCGGTGCGCAGCACGCCCAGCAGCCGGCGCATCTCGACCAGCGCCTGGCGGCCGGTGGAGGCGATCGTGCCGAGCGCCTCCTTCGCCTGCTGCGGGGAGTTGTCCAGGACGTACGCGGCGCCGTCGGCCTGGACGATCATCACCGAGACGTTGTGGGCGACCACGTCGTGCAGCTCGCGGGCGATCCGGGCCCGCTCGGCGGCGACCGCCACCTTGGACTGGGCGTCCCGCTCGCGCTCCAGCCGGGCGGCGCGGTCCTCCAGCTCGGTCAGGTAGGCGCGGCGGACCCTGGTCAGCCGGCCCCAGGCCCAGCAGAGGATGAACGGCGTGCTCATCAGCAGCGTGATCATCGCCGCCTCGCCGAAGCCGTACGGGCGGGTGTGGACGTCGCCGGCCCCGTCGACGACCGTCTTCACCGGCTTCATCTGCCAGAACACCAGCGGCCCGGCGGACAGGCCGGCCGCCAGGGCCAGCCGGGAGGTCCACTTGTGGCCGAAGGCGGCGCCCGTGTAGGCGAAGACCAGGTAGGCGACCGAGGAGAAGCCCGGTGTGACGCCCGCGATCACCTGGCCGACGCCGACGCAGGTGGCGACGACCACCGTGAGGTCGGGGAAGCGCCGCCGGAAGACCATCAGCAGCGGCAGCAGCACCGCGACCGCGACCGAGGCGTCGAAGCGCCAGCCCTCGTCGACGTTGGCCTCGTTCGGGATCAGGCCGAAGAACAGCACGATCGCCGCCCAGGCGGCGTCGACCACCATGGGGTGACGGCGGAGCCAGGCGTTGAGTCGATGCACGTGTCCAGCGTAGGCAGTCGCCCGGTGTGCCCAGGTCCGCCGGTAGGGCGATCCGCCCTACTCCGTAGGTCGGAGAAGCACCTGAGCCGATGGGGAGGGCCCGCCCGCGGCCGGGTAGCGTCGCCTCCCATGACTTGGATGCGGTGGGCGCCCGCCATGGAACAGGCCCTGTACGACCCCGGGCAGGGGTTCTACCGCAGGCCGGAGGGCCCGGCCGGGCACTTCCGCACCTCCGTGCACGCCTCACCGAGGTTCGCCCGCGCGGTGGCCCGGCTGCTGCTGGAGGTTGACGAGGCCCTCGGCCGTCCGGAGGAGCTGACCCTGGTCGACATGGGGGCCGGACGGGGCGAACTGCTCACCGGGGTCCTGGCCGAGCTGCCCGCGCCGGTGCTGGCGCGGCTGCGCCCCTACGGCGTGGAGATCGCGGGGCGTCCGGCCGGCCTGCCGTCCACAGCCCTGTGGACGGACGAGCCGCCGCGCGGGGTGACCGGGCTGCTGTTCGCCAACGAGTGGCTGGACAACGTCCCGCTGGACGCCGGCGAGGTGGACGAGGACGGGGTGCTGCGCTACCTCGAGGTGGACACCGCGACCGGCGACCAGCGCCTCGGCGAGCCGGTCTCGGCGGCCGACGCGGCCTGGGCCGGCCGCTGGTGGCCGGCCGCGGAGCCCGGCGAGGTGGTGGAGTTCGGCGCGCCCCGCGACGCCGCCTGGGCGCGGGCCGTGGCCGGGCTGGAGCGCGGGCTGGCCGTCGCCGTCGACTACGGGCACACCGCCGGGCGGCGGCCGCCGTTCGGCACGTACGCGGGCTTCCGGGACGGCCGGGAGGTGGCCCCGGTGCCGGACGGCTCCTGCGACGTCACCGCGCACGTCGCGCTGGACTCCGCCGCCGTGCCCGGTCTCCACAGCCTGTGGACAACCCAGCGTGAGGCGTTGCGCGCGCTCGGCGTGAGTGGTGAGCGCCCGGCGCTCGCGCTGGCCTCCAGCGACCCGGCCGGCTACCTGCGGGCACTCGGCGGGGCGGGGGAGGGGGCCGAGCTGACCGACCCGGGCGGCCTCGGCGCCTTCGGGTGGCTGGTGCAGGCCGTCCGCATGCCGGAACCGGTGAGCTTGGCGGGCCTGCCGGGATGGCAGACTCTGGGGGCATGAGGGAGACCACGGTCGGCATCGGGGCGGGAGCCGAGAACTTCACCGGCGCGGCGGGCACCACCGACATGGTGCTCAACATCGGCCCGCAGCACCCGGCCACCCACGGCGTGCTGCGGCTGCGGATGCTGCTCGACGGCGAGCGCGTCGTGAGCGCCGAGCCGGTGATCGGCTACATGCACCGGGGCGCCGAGAAGCTGTTCGAGGCCCGCGACTACCGGCAGATCATCATGCTGGCCAACCGGCACGACTGGCTGTCCGCCTTCTCCAACGAGCTCGGCGTCGTCATGGCCGTCGAGCGGATGCTCGGCATGGAGGTCCCCGAGCGGGCGGTGTGGATCCGCACCCTGCTCGCCGAACTCAACCGGGTGCTCAACCACCTGATGTTCCTCGGCTCGTACCCGCTGGAGCTGGGCGGGATCACCCCGGTCTTCCACGCCTTCAACGGCCGCGAGGACCTCCAGCACGTGCTGGAGGAGGCCTCCGGCGGCCGGATGCACTACATGTTCAACCGGGTCGGCGGCCTCAAGGAGGACCTGCCGGCCGGCTGGCTCGGCCGGGTCCGCACCGCCGTCGCCACCGTGCGATCGCAGCTGCCGGTCTTCGAGGACCTCGTCCTCGGCAACGAGATCTTCCGCGCCCGCACCGCCGGCGTCGGCGTCCTCACCCGGGCGCAGGCCGAGGCGTACGGCGTCAGCGGCCCGATCGCCCGGGCCAGCGGCCTGGACCTCGACCTGCGCCGCGACGAGCCGTACCTCGCGTACGGCTCCGAGGAACTGCGGCAGGTGCTCACCGTGGTCACCCGCGAGGAGGGCGACTGCCTGGCCCGCTTCGAGTGCCTGCTGGAGCAGACCCTCAACTCGCTGGACCTCGCCGACGCCTGCCTCGACAAGCTCGCCGCGCTGCCGCCAGGACCGGTCAACCAGCGGCTGCCCAAGGTGCTCAAGGCCCCCGAGGGCAGCACCTACGCGTGGACCGAGAACCCGCTCGGGATCAACGGTTACTACCTGGTCTCGCGCGGCGACAAGACGCCGTGGCGGCTCAAGCTGCGCTCGGCGTCCTTCAACAACATCCAGGCGCTGACCGAGCTGCTGCCGGGGACGCTGGTCGCGGACATGGTGGCGATCCTGGGGTCGATGTTCTTCGTGGTCGGGGACATCGACAAGTAGGGGCTTCGGGCCCGGCCCCGGGTTTCCGGGCTCCGGCCCGCCAGGACGTCCGGTGGGCCGGACGTCCTGGCGCCCCGGTCAGGCCTTCTTGGGCTTCTTGACCGGGTCGGCCGGGTGCGGGGCCACCTTGCGGTCGCCCTTGGTGGCGATCCGCTCCTCGCACAGCCGGGCCAGCACCTCGTAGCCGGCCCTGCCCATCAGCTCGGTGAGCTCGGGGCGGTAGCTGACGTACACCGGCTCCGCGCCCTGGTGGGCCGCCGGGGCGCCGGTGCACCACCAGTGCAGGTCGTGGCCGCCCGGGCCCCAGCCGCGGCGGTCGTACTCGCCGATCGACACCTGGAGGTAGCGGGTGTCGTCGGGGCGGTCGATCCAGTCGTAGGTGCGGCGGATCGGCAGCTGCCAGCAGACGTCCGGCTTGGTCTCCAGCGGCTCGCGGCCCTCCTTGAGCGCGAGCGCGTGCAGGGCGCAGCCGGCGCCGCCCGCGAAGTCCGGGCTGTTCACGAAGATGCAGGCGCCGCCGACCCGGCGGGTCTGGCGGTCGCCGTCCTCGTCCAGCATGGTGATGCCGCCGTCGGACCTGATCCGGCCCTTGGCGTCGGTGCCCTCGGCGAAGTTCTCCCACAGCTCGGGGGTCAGCCGGGCCGCGTGCCCCAGGACGCGCTGCTCGTCGTCCTCGTCCGAGTAGTGCGCGCCCAGCGTGCAGCAGCCGTCCGACTCGCCCCGGCCCTCGCGGATGCCGTGGCAGCCCTGGCCGAAGACGCAGGACCAGCGGGAGGTCAGCCAGGTGAGGTCGCAGCGGAAGACCTGCTCCTCGTCGGCGGGGTCGGCGAACTCGACCCAGGCGCGGGGGAAGTCGAGCGGGACCTCGTCGCGCGGGATCTCGCGGCGCAGGGTCGGCATCGCGAGGTCGACGGGGGCGGGGGAGGCCTTGGGCTTCGCCTTGGCCTTCTTCTTGGACGTTTCTGCTGGTGCCACTCGGCAAGGGTAGAGCTTTCGGGGGTGGTGGCGCGGTGGCGGGACCGGTGGAGGTTCCGCGGGCGGTCCCGGGGGTGGTTTCGGGGGCGGTTCCGGGGGCGGGACGGACGGCGGCCCAGGCCGAGGGGACGCCCGGGGTGAAGGCGGGGTGAAGAGGTCCGGCGGGGCGTGCGGGCGGGCCCGGCGGCGTGCCTAGGATGGCGGCCGGTCCGCTACGGGCCCGCTACGGGGAGGTACGGGGATGGCAGGCGGCAGCACCGGGGCGTCCGGCCGCGCGGACGGGGAGTTCGTCCTCAGGCCGTGGGAACTGCATGGCGAGGGGCGGGAGTTCGAGAAGCTCGGCGGCGAGCTGGCGAAGGCCGTCACCGCGCTGGAACAGGGTCTCGCCGCGGTCGGCGCGCCCTGGGGCGCGGACCAGCCGGGCAGCGGCTTCGCCACCGTGTACGGGCAGGCGCGCGGCGAGCTCGTCGGCGGGCTGCGGGGGTTGGCCGGGCGGGTGACCGGGGTCGGGGCCGGGCTGCACACGATGGCCGCGCGGACGGCGGACACGGACAGCTCGGCGGCGAGCGGGTTCGGGGCGACGGCGGTGCCGGAGGGCTCGGGGGCGCCGGCGGGCTCGGGGGTGTCGGCGGTGCCGGCGGTTCCGGCGGTGACGTCCGCGGTGTACTCGACGGCGCCCGAGGCAACCCCGGGGGCCGTTCCCGTCGTCCCCGGGGACAAGTCGGTCTGACCGATCCGGCTCCAGGACGGACCGGCTCCAGGACGGAGCGGTTCGAGACGGACCGGGTTCGACGACGGACCGGTTCGAAGGCGGACCGGTTCGAAGGCGGACCGGCTCGAAGGGGGAAAGCGCGTGTCCAGGAAACTGCCCGAGGAACTGGCCCCGGTGCTGGCCAGGACCGGCCAGCAGTGGCCGCAGGCCGACGAGGAGGGCCTGCGCAAGGCCGCCGGGGTCTGGCGCGAGTTCGGCAAGGAGGCCGACCGGCTCACCCGGCGCTGCGGCGAGTCCGTCCGGCGGGTCACCGCCGACAACTCCGGCCACGCGGTCGAGGCCTTCGGCGCGTACTGGCAGGACTTCAGCGGCGGCGGCAGGGGCCACCTGGACGACGCGCACAGCGCGGTCGGGCTGGTCGCCGGGGCCTTCGACACCGCCGCGCGGGCCGTGGACACCTGCAAGGCCGAGATCATCGCGACCCTGCGGCAGCTCGCCGCCGAGCTCAAGCAGGCCGAGGAGCAGGCCGCCAAGGCCAAGGAGGCGGCCGGCCGGGCCGCCGCGGCGGTCGACGGCGACCCGACGAAGAGCGGGGTGGTCGGCGGACTGGAGTCCGCCGTCGGCGGCCTCGCCACCAAGCTGAAGAACGCCGCCGCCGAGCAGGTCGCGGCGGGGGTGGCGGCCGTCGCCGTCGAGGCCGCCGCGCTGAAGATCGGCGGACTGCTCGCCGAACTCGGCCGTGCCATGAAGGACGCCCTGTCCGGCGCGCTCAAGGAGCCCGCCGCCGTCGCCCTGCTGAAGCTCGGCACCGCGCAGGGCACGGGAATCACCGCCGCCTCGTACCGCGCCGGCGCGTTCGACCCGCTCGCCGCCGGACTGCCCGCCGCCCTCGGCGAACCCGGCGTGCTCGGCGCGGACGGCTCCGGGCTGGTCCTGCTCGCCGGGAAGGACGGCAAGCCGCTGGTCGGCGTGCCCGGGCTGACGGTCAAGGTGGACGAGCACGGCAAGCCGGTCCTCGGCCCGGACGGGCAGCCGGTCATCCTGCGCGCCGACGGCACGCCGGTGGCCGACGCCACCGGGCTGCTGGTCGTCCCCGGGCCGGACGGGAAGCCCGTGGTCGGGGTCGCTGACCTGGCCGTCCGGCTGGACGAGCACGGGCGGCCGGTGCTCACCGACGAGGACGGCAAGGCGGTCCGCGGGGTGCCGATCGCCGGGCTCACACCGGGGGCGGACGGGCCGGGTGGCGACAAACCCGGCGCCGACAGGCCGTCGGCGGGTGGGACGCCCGCCGGGCCGGCGGATCCGAAGGCGCCGGGGGCCGTGACGGTGGCCTCGGTCGCGCTGGCGGACCCGGGGGCGGTGGTCGGCGGGCCGGATGTGGCGGTGGCGGCGGGCGCTTCGGCGGGTGCGGGTGCAGGTGTGGGCTCGGGTGCGGTGGCGGCCGGGGGCGGGGGTGGCCTCTGGGGCTCGGCGGGGCACCGGGCGGCGGGTGGCGGTGGCGGTGGCGGCGACTCGGCGCCGTCCGCTGCCGCGCCGGTCCGGCAGGGCGGCGGGTCGGCGGGCTGGTCGGACGGGGACTACCCGCTCCAGGCGCCCGCGGCCTCCTCGCACGGCAGTGCCGGTGGTGGCGTCGGCGGCGGGCCGGTGACCGTACGGACGGACTCGGTGAGTGCGCCGGTCGCGCCCGTCACGGCACCGTCCGTCGGCGGTCCCTCGCACGGCCCGGCGCCGGAGGCCCCGCCGACGGTCCGGCCGGTCGCGGTGCCCGGGCAGTTCGCGGCCCCGGCGTACGGCGGCGGGTACAGCGGGCACGGCGGGTACCAGGCGCCCGGGCCGGTCGGCACCGTCGGGCCCGGGCCGCTGGCGGGCAGCGGCGGCGGGCCCGTGAACGTGGCGGCTCCGTTCGGCAGCGGCGTCGGGGCGGGCGCGTCCGGCAGCCCCGGTGGCGCGGCGGGTGGGGCCGGTGGAGCGGCGGGCGGTGTGGTGGGCGGCGGTACCGCCGTCGGCGGGCCGCAGCCCGGCGCTCCGGGAGCCCGGACCCCGGCCGGCGCCGCGCCGCACCCGGTCGTCGGACCGCCGGTCCACGCCGCCCCGCCGCCTCCGGCCGCACCCCCGATCGTCGGGACCACCCCGGTGATCGGCCGGCCCGAGCCGCACCCGGGGGAGCCCCGGCGGCGGGAGAACGCGGCGGGCCCCGCCGACCCCACCCTCGCCTGGGGCGCGGTCCCGGTCGCGACCGCCCACGCGATGGCCCTCCAACTCGCCCTGCGGGCACGGCACGGAGCCCCGCCGGAGGACCCGGCGGCCCGGCCGCGCAGCTTCACCGACAGCCGCCCGTACGGCCTGCCGGGCGGGCTCGGGCCGGTCGACCCGGAGCACCAGGCCGAGGTCGAACGCCGCGTGCCCCGGGACGAGGACGGCCTGCCCGTCCGCCACCCCGACCCGGCGGTCGGCGGCTGGGCGGAGGTCGTCAACGACGGCGGCCACTGCGAGCCGGGCCGGGCCAACAACAGCCTGGAGATCGCCCTCTCGGCGGTCGAGTGCTACACCGGCCGCCCGACCTGCGCGGCCCCGCGCATCCCCACCGAGGGCGACGCCGGCGAACGCGGCGGCCGCGACCGCGCGGAACGCGAACTCGGCGCCCCGTTCCGGGACCTGGGCGACGGCGGCCCGGCCTTCGACCGCCTCGCCGACGACCTCCGCCGCGCCGGCCACGGCTCCCAGGCCGTCCTGCTCACCCTCGACGCCTACGGCCGCCCGCACGCCTGGAACGCCGTCAACCACCAGGACACCGTCACCTACCTCGACCACCAACTCGCCAGCCAGGCGCCCACCCCCCTCCACCCCGCCACCCACGGCCTCTGGGCCATCGCCCTCACCCCCGAAGGCCGCCCCCTCACCCCCACCCCCTGACCCGCCCTCACCCAACTCCCGCCCCACCCACCCCGGCGGGAATCACGAGGCCCGCGCAGGAAGTCGGCCCGGCCGACTTCTCAGGGAGTGTCATGAATTCGGTGGACACCCTGATCAAGGGAGACACTGATGAGCTTGCTGGCGGACCACCGGATCGAGTCGGTTCCTGACGGATCGGTTTCGTCGGAGCCGGAAACGGCCGATGCCTTGGGCATGGGGCCGAGGAAGAATACTGGCGGATC
>NZ_JBIWFT010000051.1:0-58975 GCF_044763205.1 Kitasatospora sp. NPDC096204 | reverse complement strand
CGGCTGGGAAACCCCAGCCGAGCGTCTGGCTAAACTCATCGCGGCCTGATCAAACCGACCACGTGTTGCGACGACCGGTAGAAACCGCCCCTCGGGGGCGGGCCCTTCCGCATGCCGGGGCGGTGGGTCAGGAGGCCATCCAGGCCGGCTCGGCGGTGCGCTCGCGGCTGCGGTGGCAGGCGTAGGCGAGGGTGCCGAGCAGCAGCCGGGCCTCCGGCGGGCAGCCCGCGTTGTCGCGGGTGGGGCGGCGCAGCCAGCGGACCGGGCCGAGGCCGTCGAGGACGGTGGGCGGGGCGGCGACGTAGCTGCCCTCGCCGTGGCAGGTCAGGTCGAGCGCGGCGTCGTCCCAGCCCATCCGGTACAGCAGGTCGGGCAGGCGCCGGGCGGTGCCCGCGGCGACCAGGAACTGGAGCCGGCCGGTGGGGGCGGCGAGCACCGGGCCCACCTGGGTGCCCATCCGTTCCAGCCGGACCAGGGCCTGGAGGCCGGCCTGCTCGGGGACGTCCAGGACGTCGAAGGCGCGGCCGGTGGGGAAGAGCACCGAGCCCTCGGCGCGGGGGGCGCGGGCCCGGCCGCCGCCCGGCGCGGGGTGCAGGCCGGGGGCGGCGCAGCGGGGGGAGCCGCAGGGACAGCGGGTCGGGGCGGCGGTGCCGGTGACCGGGGTGCCGGCGGCCGGGTCGCCGGTGACGACCGCCCAGCCCCAGCGGCCGGTGTACTCCGCGGCGGCCTGGGACGCGGTGACCTTGGTGCGGCGGCGCGCGCCCAGCGGTGCCAGCCGCAGGTGCCCCAGTCGAAGTTCGCCGAACAGGTTGTCCATGCCTCCCCCAACAGGTTCTCGTTGCCGATGGTTACGGGACGGTGACTGTGTGTCGATTGTCAGCTGTGTGGTGCGTAGTGCGGTGGCGGCGCGCAGCGCGTGGTGTGCGCCTCTTCCGCCGGTGCGCCTCGGGCGCCGCCTTGTGGGGGCGGCGCCGATGCGGCATGGTCGTGTGCGTGGGGCTGTCGCCGTCCCGAGTGAACGGTGAACTCGCCTGTGGCTGCGGTGGGTTGCAGTGTCCGCCGGGTCCTGCGGGATGCTTCGGTGGACTTGGCGGCCCGCATATGCCGGGCCGTTGGGACTCCCTAAGTGAAGCGTGTGCCCCCGGGCTTCGGTTCACTCCTGGGGGTGGCGAAAGGTGGCGTTTCGCCAGGGCCGCTCCCGCGGACTCCGCGAGGGGCATTACGTTCAGCATGCGGATGTCGTCGAGGAGTCTGTTCCGGGCCACAGGGGCGCGGGAGTCGGGGATCTGACGGATCGT
This sequence comes from Kitasatospora sp. NPDC096204, assembly GCF_044763205.1. NCBI lineage: Bacteria > Bacillati > Actinomycetota > Actinomycetes > Kitasatosporales > Streptomycetaceae > Kitasatospora > Kitasatospora sp. NPDC096204. The sequence goes on along the minus strand of NZ_JBIWFT010000051.1, from coordinate 57,677 downwards.
CCGCAACGATGGCACACCAGTGCGAGGGCGTCGCGGTACGGCCGTGCCGCGGCACGGCAGCACCTCAGGCACGGCACGTCTGGCAAGAGCCCGCAACCGTCGGGCGGTCACGATCGGGGGCCCCGCTAGGGGCCGGGCGGGATGGGGACGTTACCCATGGCAGAGAAGCAACCGAATGAGAAGCTGACCACGTGGTTCGCCCGCAGTGGCTGGTCCAAGGGCGAGTTGGCCCGCCAGGTCAACCGCCGGGCCCGGCAGATCGGCGCCCACCACGTGTCCACCGACACCTCGCGGGTGCGCCGCTGGCTCGACGGAGAGCAGCCCCGCGAGCCGATCCCCAAGATCATGTCGGAACTCTTCTCCGAGCGGTTCGGGTCGGTGGTCTCGGTCGAGGACCTCGGCCTGCGCGCCGCGATCCCGGTCTCGACCGTGGGCGGCGGCGTCGACCTGCCGTGGAGCGGTCCGCAGACCGTCCAGCTGATCAGTGACTACTCCCGCAGTGACCTCATGCTCAACCGCCGGGGCTTCCTCGGCACCTCGCTGGCGCTGACCGCGGGCGCCGCGCTGATCGAGCCGATGCAGCGCTGGCTCACCCCCGGCCCGACCGGTGTCCCCACCCCGATCCTCACCGCGGCCAACGGCGGCGAGGCGTTCACCGGCCGGCTCTCCGAACCCGAGCTCGAACTGCTGGAGCAGACCACGGTCATGTTCCGGCAGTGGGACGCGCAGAACGGCGGCGGGCTGCGCCGCAAGGCCGTCGTCGGCCAGCTGCACGAGGTCACCGACCTGCTCCAGGAGACGTACAGCGAGGACACCACCAAGCGGCTGTTCCGGCTCACCGCCGAACTCGCCCACCTGGCCGGGTGGATGTCGTACGACGTCGGGATGCACCCGAGCGCGCAGAAGTACTACGTGCTCGCCCTGCACGCGGCGAAGGAGGCGGGCGACCGCCCGTTCGGCGCGCTGATCCTCACCGACATGAGCCGCCAGATGATCCACCTCAACCGGGGCGAGGACGCCCTGGAGCTCATCCACCTGGCCCAGTACGGCAGCCGCGACACCGCCACCGCGCGCCAGCAGTCCCTGCTGTACGCGATGGAGGCGCGCGCCTACGCCACCATCGGCGAGGTCAACCGCTGCGCCCGGGCGGTCCGGCTGTCCGAGGACACCTTCACCGACATCCGCGAGGGGGACCAGGATCCGGACTGGCTGAAGTTCTTCTCGCCGGCCGAGCTGAACGCCGAGAACGCGCACTCCTTCCGCGACCTCGCGTACCACTCGGACAACGCCGAGCTCTACGCCTCGATGTCCGCGCCGGTGATGGAGACCGCGGTCGACCTGTTCCGCCAGGACGCCGACCACGTGCGCTCGTACGCCTTCAACCTGATCGGCATGGCCAGCGTCCACCTGCTGCAGAAGGAGGCCGAGCAGGCGGCGGTGATGGCCGAGCAGGCGGTGGACATCGCCACCAAGGTGCGCTCGGAGCGGCTGAACTCCCGGGTGCGCAAGACCACGGAGGCCGCGGCGGCCCGGTTCAAGGGCGTGGACGCGGTGAGCCGGCTCAAGGAGCGGGTGGTCCAGGACATCCCGGAGTTCGTCTCGGTGGTCTGACCGGTCCCGCTGAGGGCCTTCCGAGGGAAGCTCCACCGACCGTGGCGGCCGCCGCCGCCGCGGTCGGTGGCATGTCCGGAGTCCGGCGGTGCGGCCGTCCGCGCGGTGGTCAGGGCCGTCCGTGCGGTGGTTCAGGCCGGGCGGGGCCGCGGTTCACGCAGCCGTAACCCGCGCGTCGCACGTGTCACGGCGGTGAAACAACCGGCCACACCGGCCGAAACCCGCCTTCGACACGCTCGTCCCGACGCCGACGCCCCGGGTGGCACCACGGGACGGATCCCCGGGGACGGATCGGCCTGGACGCAGAGGAGACGCCGATGCCGGACGGCTTCAGCGCGGGCGACACCGCCTTCGTACTCATCAGTGCCGCCCTGGTCATGCTGATGACCCCGGGGCTGGCCTTCTTCTACGGGGGGATGGTCAGGGCCAAGAGCACGCTGAACATGCTGGCGATGAGCTTCCTCTCGCTCGGCATCGTCAGCGTGCTGTGGGTCCTCTACGGCTACTCGCTCAGCTTCGGGTCCGACTCCTTCGCCGGTCTGATCGGAGACCTGGACCACCTCGGAATGCGCGGCCTCGGCCTCGACCAGCTGACCGGCTCCATCCCGGTCACCGCCTTCGCGCTCTTCCAGCTGATGTTCGCGGTCATCACCCCGGCGCTGATCAGCGGCGCCGTGGCGGACCGGGCGAGATTCGCCGCCTGGGGGCTGTTCATCGCGCTCTGGGTGACCGTCGTCTACTTCCCGGTCGCGCACTGGGTGTTCTTCTTCGACGGCGGCCACGGCGGCTGGCTGGGCGACCGCAGCGGCGTGATCGACTTCGCCGGCGGGACCGCCGTGCACATCAACGCGGGCGTCGCCGGCCTCGCCCTCTGCCTGGTGCTGGGCAAGCGGATCGGCTTCGGGAAGGACCCGATGCGTCCGCACAGCCTGCCGCTGGTGATGCTCGGCTCCGGACTGCTCTGGTTCGGCTGGTTCGGCTTCAACGCGGGCTCGGCACTGGCCGCCAACGGCGTCGCCGCGATGGCGATGGTCAACACCCAGGTCGCCACCGGCGCGGCGCTGGTCGGCTGGCTGGTCTACGAGAGGTTCAGGCACGGCGCGTTCACCACGTTGGGTGCCGCCTCGGGAGCGGTGGCCGGGCTGGTCGCGATCACCCCGGCCTGCGGCTCGGTCAGCCCGCTGGGCGCGGTGGCGATCGGGCTGGTCGCGGGCGCGGTCTGCTGCGCCGCCGTCTCGCTGAAGTACCGCTGGGGCTTCGACGACTCGCTCGACGTGGTGGGCGTGCACGCGGTCGGCGGCGCGGTCGGCTCGCTGCTGGTCGGCCTGTTCGCCACCGGCGGGGTCGGCCAGGGCGTCAAGGGCCTGTTCTACGGGGGTGGGATCGGGCAGCTCGGCAAGCAGGCGATGGGCGTGGCGGTGGTCGCGGCGTACTCCTTCGTGCTGTCCTGGCTGCTGGCCAAGGCGGTGGACCGGCTGATCGGCTTCCGGGTCGCCGCGGACGTCGAGGTGGCCGGCATCGACCGGGCCGAACACGCCGAGTCCGCCTACGATTTCAGCGCCGTGGGGGCGGGCCTGGCCCGGGCCCTGCCGGGCCTGGCCGTCGCTGCCGCGAAGCCCGTCGCCGAACGGTCCGCCGCCGCGGAGCCCGACCCGGAGCCCGCGCTGAAGCCCGCCGAGAAGAAGACCGAGGTCGACGCCCGATGAAGCTCATCACCGCCGTGATCAAGCCGTACCGACTGGACGAGGTGAAGGCCGCCCTGCAGGCCTTCGGGGTGCACGGCCTGACCGTCACCGAGGCCAGCGGCTACGGCCGCCAGCGCGGCCACACCGAGGTGTACCGGGGGGCCGAGTACACCGTGGACCTGGTGCCGAAGGTCAGGATCGAGGTCCTGACCGAGGACGAGGACGCCGAGGACCTGATCGAGGTCCTGGTGAACGCCGCCAGGACCGGGAAGATCGGCGACGGCAAGGTGTGGAGCGTCCCGGTCGACACCGCCGTACGGGTCCGCACCGGCGAGCGCGGGCCGGACGCCCTGTAGCCCGACCGCGCACCGGCGGGCCCTCCACCAGGGGAGGGTCCGCCCGACGGCGCACCGGCGTCCCCCGGTCGGCCGAACGGCCCGCCCCCGGGTCGGAGCGGCGGTACGGGGCTCACCGGTGCGACGCTCCACCAGCACGACGGACGGGACTCCGCGCATGACCACCGAGACCAGCCCCTCCGACCCCGTCGACCCCTGTGACCCGGCGGGGCACGCCGCCGCCCGGGCCGCGCTGCTCGCCGGCCCCGGTCCGGTCGGCCGCCCCCGCCGGCGGGCGCTCGCCCGGCTCACCGACGACTGGCTGACCGGGCTGCTCGCCGCCGCCGGCGCCCCGCCCGGCGTCGCGCTGGTCGCGGTCGGCGGGTACGGGCGCGGCGAGCTCTCCCCGCGCAGCGACCTGGACGTCCTGCTGCTGCACTCCGGCCCGATCGCCCGGGAGCTGCCCGAGCGGATCTGGTACCCGGTCTGGGACGCGGGCGCCCGGCTCGACCACGCGGTGCGCACCGTGGCCGAGGCCCGCTCGGTCGCCGCCGCCGACCTCAAGGCCCAGCTCGGCCTGCTGGACGCCCGCCACCTCGCCGGGGACCGGGCGCTCACCGACGCGCTGCGCTCCGCGGTGCTCACCGACTGGCGCGCGAGCGCCCCCGCACGCCTGCCCGAGCTGCGCGAGCTGGCCCGCGCGCGGGCCGAACGGCAGGGTGAGCTGGCCTTCCTGCTGGAACCCGACCTCAAGGAGGCCCGCGGCGGACTGCGCGACGTCGTGGTGCTGGACGCGATCGCCGCCACCTGGCTGGCCGACGCGCCCCGGGACGGCCTGGACGCCGCCGCGCAGCGGCTGGCCGACGTGCGCGACGCCCTGCACCTGGCCACCGGCCGGGCCACCGACCGGCTGAGCCTCCAGGACCAGGACCAGGTCGCCGAGCGGCTCGGGGTGTTGGACGCCGACACCCTGCTGCGCCGGGTCTACGAGGCGGCCCGCACCATCGCGTACGCGGGCGACGTCACCTGGCGGGCGGTGGACCGGGTGCTGGCGGCCCGCGCCGGCCGCGGCCGGCGGGTGCGCCGTCCCGGCATCCCGTTCGTCGGCCACGGCGCCGGAGGGCAGGTCCGCGGCGCCGGAGGGCGGGCCCGGGGCGCGGTCGAGCGGCGGCCGCTCGCCGAGGGCGTGGTCGAGCAGGACGGCGAGGCGGTGCTCGCCCAGGGCGCCCGGCCGGCCGCCGACCCGGTGCTGCCGCTGCGCGCCGCGGCCGCCGCCGCGCAGAACGGACTGACCGTCTCGTACGCCACGGTGCGCCAGCTGGCCGCCGAGTGCCGCCCGCTGCCGGTGCCCTGGCCGGACGAGGCGCGCGAGCAGCTGGTCACCCTGCTGGGCGCGGGGGAGGCGGCTGTCCCGGTGTGGGAGGCGCTGGAGGCGGAGGGGCTGGTCCGGCGGCTGCTGCCGGACTGGGAGCGGGTGCGCTGCCGTCCGCAGCGCAACGCCGTGCACCGCTGGACGGTGGACCGGCACCTGGTGGAGACGGCGGTGCGGGCCGCCGCGATGACCCGCCGGGTGGCCCGGCCGGACCTGCTGCTGGTCGCCGCGCTGCTGCACGACATCGGCAAGGGCTGGCCGGGGGACCACAGCGAGGCCGGCGAGGTGATCGTCCGCGACCTCGGCCCCCGGATGGGCTTCGGCCCCGAGGACACCGAGACGCTGGCGGTGCTGGTCCGCCACCACCTGACCCTGGTGGACACCGCGACCCGGCGTGACCCGGACGACCCGGCGACCGTCGAGGCGATCGCCAAGGTGGTCACCACCCGGGCCGAGCTGGAGCTGCTGCGCGCGCTCACCGAGGCGGACGCGCTGGCCACCGGCCCCGCCGCGTGGAGCGCCTGGCGGGCCTCGCTGGTGGACGGCCTGGTGGCCCGGGTGGCGGACCGGCTGGCCGGGGCGGGCGCCCCGCCGGTGGAGCCGGCGCCGACCGCCGAGCAGGAGCGGCTCGTGGTGGAGGCCGCCAGGACGGGGCAGCCCGCGCTGTCGCTGCGGGCCCGGTCCGAGGGGGCGCGGCCGGGCGCCGAGCCGATGGGCGTCGAGCTGGACCTGGCGGTCCCGGACCGTCCCGGGCTGCTCGGCACCGCCGCCGGGGTGCTCGCGCTGCACCGGCTGGCCGTCCGCTCGGCCGGGCTGCGCGAGCTGGACCCGGTGGGCGCCGGGCCGGTGCTGCTGCTGTCCTGGCGGGTGGCGGCCCAGTACGGCGAGCTGCCGGAGGCGGCCCGGCTGCGGGCCGACCTGCGCCGGGCACTGGACGGCTCGCTGGACGTCGCCCGCCGGCTCGCCGAGCGGGACGCCGCGGCCCCGCGCCGCCGGGGCATCCCCACCCCGCCGCCGCTGGTCGCGGTGGCGCCCGCGGTGGCCTCGGCGACCGCGACCGTGCTGGAGGTCCGCGCCCACGACGCCCCCGGGCTGCTGCACCGGATCGGCCGGGCGCTGGACGGGGCGGGCGTGCGGGTGCGCACCGCGCACGTCTCCACGCTGGGCGCGGAGGCCGTCGACTCGTTCTACCTGACCGACGGGGCCGGCCGGCCGCTGACCGCCCGGCGGGCCGGCGAGGTGGCGGCGGCGGTCCGGGCCGCGCTGGGCTGAGCGCTCGGCGTGGCGTGGCGGGCCCCGGAGCGGAAGGCCGAGCGGAAGGCCGGGCGGGAGACCGGGCGGGAGACCGGACGGCGAGGTCTGCCGGGGTGCGGTGAGGCGTTCCGACCGGGGGTGGAGACCGTACCCGGGGCGGCCGGATACCCTGGGGGGCGACGACCGTACCGATACCGATGCCGCAGAGGACCCGCGACGACGTGTTCGACACCCTTTCCGATCGCCTCGCAGCGACGTTCAAGAACCTCCGGGGCAAGGGCCGCCTGAGCGAGGCGGACATCGACGCCACCGCCCGCGAGATCCGCATCGCGCTGCTGGAGGCGGACGTCGCGCTGCCGGTCGTCCGGGCCTTCATCAAGCAGGTCAAGGAGCGGGCGCTCGGTGCCGAGGTCTCCGGCGCGCTGAACCCGGCGCAGCAGATCATCAAGATCGTCAACGAGGAGCTCATCGCGATCCTCGGCGGCGAGACCCGCCGGGTGCGGTTCGCCAAGAGCGGCCCGACGGTGATCATGCTCGCCGGTCTCCAGGGTGCCGGTAAGACCACCCTCGCGGGCAAGCTCGGCCACTGGCTGAAGAAGCAGAAACACACCCCGCTGCTGGTCGCCTGCGACCTCCAGCGCCCCAACGCGGTCAACCAGCTCCAGGTGGTCGCCGAGCGCGCCGGCGTGGCCTTCTACGGCCCGCAGCCGGGCAACGGCGTCGGCGACCCGGTGCAGGTGGCCAAGGACTCGATCGAGTACGCCAAGCAGAAGCAGTACGACGTCGTCGTCGTCGACACCGCCGGCCGCCTGGGCATCGACGCCGAGCTGATGCAGCAGGCCGCCGACATCCGCGCCGCGGTGAACCCGGACGAGGTCCTGTTCGTCGTCGACGCGATGATCGGCCAGGACGCGGTCACCACCGCGCAGGCCTTCCTCGACGGCGTCGACTTCACCGGCGTGGTGCTCTCCAAGCTCGACGGCGACGCCCGCGGCGGTGCCGCCCTGTCGGTCGCGCACGTCACCGGCCGGCAGATCATGTTCGCCTCCAACGGCGAGAAGGTCGACGACTTCGACGCCTTCCACCCGGACCGGATGGCCTCGCGCATCCTCGGCATGGGTGACGTCCTCTCGCTGATCGAGAAGGCCGAGCAGACCTTCTCGCAGGCCGAGGCGGAGAAGATCGCCGCCAAGCTGCGCGGCGGCCCGAAGCAGTTCACCCTGGACGACTTCCTGTCCCAGCTGGAGCAGGTCCAGAAGATGGGCTCGATCTCCAAGCTGCTCGGCATGCTGCCGGGCATGGGCCAGATCCGGGACCAGATCAACAACATCGACGACAAGGACGTCAACCGGGTCGGCGCGATCATCAAGTCGATGACCCCGGCCGAGCGCGCCGAGCCGGAGCTGATCAACGGCTCCCGCCGGGCCCGCATCGCCAAGGGTTCCGGTGTCCAGGTCGGCGAGGTGAAGAACCTGGTCGAGCGGTTCTTCGAGGCCCGCAAGATGATGTCCGCGATGGCCTCCGGCAAGGGGATGCCGGGCATGCCGGGCATCCCCGGCATGGGCGGCAGCGCGAAGAAGTCCGGCAAGAAGGCCCCGCAGGCCAAGGGCAAGCGCAAGAGCGGCAACCCGCTGAAGCGCGCGCAGGAGGAGGCCGCGGCCGCCGAGCGCCGCGCGCTCGGCCCGGGCGCCGGCCAGGGTCCGGCGGACGGCGGCGCGTTCGGCCTCGGCGCGGGCAAGGGCCCGGCCGACTTCGAGCTGCCCAAGGAGTTCAAGGACATGCTGTAGTCCTTGATCGCTTCTGATCGGCCCGTCGTCCGGTGTTTCCGGGCGGCGGGCCGATCGCGTGTCCGATGATGGGGGCATGCGAGTGATGATCAGGGCCCCGAGGGCCGAGGACACGGCCGTTTACGCCGACGCGGTCCGGCGGTCCGCCGAACACATCGGCCGGTGGAACCCGGTCGAGCCGGACGGACTGCCCGACCTGCTGAAGCGCCAGGGCTCCGGGCTGCGGACCTTCCTGATCCTCGACCGGGAGACCGGCGGACTGGTCGGCAAGGTGAACGTCGCCAACATCGTGATGAGCCGGTTCTGCAACGCCACGCTCGGCTACGACTCGTACCTGCCGTTCAACGGCACCGGGCGGATGACCGAGGGCATGCGACTGGTCCTGGACCGCTGCTTCGCCCCGCGGTCGTCCGACGGACTGGGGCTGCACCGGCTGGAGATCAACGTCCAGCCGGACAACGAGCGCTCGATCGCGATGGCCAAGCGGCTGGGCTTCCGACACGAGGGCTTCTCCCCGCGGATGCTGTTCCTCCAGGAGGACTGGCGCGACCACGAGCGGTTCGCGCTGACCGCCGAGGAGTGGCCGGGCGCGACGGCATAACCGCTGGTGGGAGCGGTCGGCGCGGCCGTACGGCGGCTCGGGCGCGGCGTTGCGATTGGCTCGCCCGAGCACCTGTCCGTATTGTCCGATGGGTGACCGAACCCGTGCCGCCACGTCAGACTCCCGACCAGCCCTGGCGCTCGGAGGGCGCCCCGCCCCCGCCGCCCAAGCGCCGGATGCCCGGCGGCTGGGTGGGGCTCGCCCTCACCGCCCTCGTGGTGTTCCTGATCTCCGACCTGCTGTTGTCCTTCTTCGGCCCCGCCGGTTCCACCACGATCTCGTACACCGAGTTCAACAACCAGCTGAACAAGGGCAACATCACCAAGATCTACGCCAAGGGCGACGCGATCGAGGGCACCCTCAAGACCGCCCAGCCCAAGCCGGACGGCGGCAAGGGCGACTACACCGAGTTCGACACCCAACGGCCCTCCTTCGCGGGCGACAACCTCTGGACGACCCTGCAGCAGCAGGGCGTCGAGGTCACCGCCACCTCGCCGGTCCAGCAGCGCAGCTTCCTCACCAACCTGCTGCTCTCGCTCGCCCCGATGCTGCTGCTGATCTTCATCTGGGTGATGCTCGCCCGCCGGATGGCCGGCGGACTCGGCGGCGGACCGCTCGGCCGCAAGGCCCCGCCCAAGCCGGTCACCGCCGAGCAGGGCAAGCGCACCACCTTCGCCGACGTGGCCGGCATCGACGAGGTCGAGGCCGAACTCACGGAGGTCGTCGACTACTTGAAGAACCCCGATCAGTACCGCAGGCTCGGCGCCAAGATGCCGCGCGGCGTGCTGCTGAGCGGCCCGCCCGGCACCGGCAAGACCCTGCTGGCCCGGGCGGTGGCCGGCGAGGCGAACGTGCCGTTCTTCTCCGCCTCCGCCTCCGAATTCATCGAGATGATCGTCGGCGTCGGCGCCAGCCGGGTCCGCGAGCTGTTCGCCGAGGCCCGCAAGGTCGCCCCGGCGATCATCTTCATCGACGAGATCGACACCATCGGCCGCCAGCGCGGCGCCGGCGGCGGCATGGGCGGGCACGACGAGCGCGAGCAGACGCTCAACCAGATCCTCACCGAGATGGACGGCTTCACCGGCTCCGAGGGCGTCATCGTGATCGCCGCGACCAACCGGGCGGACGTGCTCGACCCGGCGCTGCTGCGCCCCGGCCGCTTCGACCGGCGGATCACCGTCAGCCCGCCCGACCGGGAGGGCCGGGCGGCGATCCTGCGCATCCACAGCCGCAGCGTCCCGCTGGCCGGCGACACCGACCTCAACCAGTTGGCCAAGGTCACGCCGGGGATGACCGGCGCCGAGCTCGCCAACCTGGTCAACGAGGCCGCGCTGCTGGCCGTCAAGCGCAAGCAGGACGCGGTCAACGGGCGGGACCTCTCGGACGCCCTGGAGAAGGTCCAGCTCGGTGCGGTGCGGCCGCTGGTGATGCCGCAGGAGGAACGCGAGCGGACGGCGTACCACGAGAGCGGGCACGCGCTGCTGGGCATGCTCCAGCCCGGCGCGGACCCGGTCCGCAAGATCACCATCGTGCCGCGCGGCCGGGCGCTCGGCGTCACCCTCTCCACCCCGGAGGACGACCGCTACTCGTACACCGAGCCCTACCTGCGCGGCCGGATCATCGGCGCGCTCGGCGGCATGGCGGCCGAGCAGGTGGTCTACGGGGTGATCACCACCGGCGCGGAGAGCGACCTGGAGCAGGTCACCAACATCGCCCGCGGGATGGCCGGGCGCTGGGGGATGAGCGAGCGGGTCGGCCGGCTCACCGCGGTGCCCTCCGACCCGCAGGGCGCGTACGGGCTCTCCGCCGCGCCGACCACCCTGGACGCGGTGGACGAGGAGGCCCGGCGGATCGTCTCCGAGTGCTACGACGACGCGCTGCGGATCCTGACCGAGCAGCGGCACCGGCTGGACGCGCTGGCGGCCGCGCTGCTGGAGGCGGAGACGCTGGACGAGGCGGAGGCGTACCGGGCGGCGGGAGTGCCGCGGGGGGCGTCGGCGGAGGGCTCCGGAGGGGCCGAGGGGCCCGGTGGGTCCGGTGGCGCTGACGGGGCCGGTGGCTCCGGTGGCTCCGGTGGGCCCGACGGCTCCGATGGGCCGGACGGCTCCGATGGGCCGGACGGGAAGTCGATCGACCGGGCGTGAAGCCGGGAATCGGGGGCGCGCGCCATGGTGGCGGGCGCCCCCGATTTTCGTGTCTCCTCGTGCCTTTCCCCGCCGCTGTCCTCGTGCCTTTCCCCGCCGCGGTCCTCGGCCCTTTCCCCGCCGCGGTCCTCGGCCCTTTCCCCGCTCTGCCCGGCGATCCCCGCTCTGCCTAGCGCGGCCGTTCGGCGACCAGGTAGCGGAACAGGTTCTCCATCCGCACCGAGCCGTCGGCGCGCAGGTACGGCTGGAGCACCTCCTCCAGCTCCTTGGCCACCAGCGAGGCGCCGGAGAACTCCTCGGCCGGCTCGAACAGGCCGGTGGAGAGCAGTCCGCGCACCGCGCTGTCGAGGTCGGCGTAGGCGAAGGGGCAGCTCACCCGGCCGCTGCCGGCCGGACGCAGACCGGCCGGGGCGAGCAGGTCCTCCAGGGCGCCGGGCGCGCTCAGCTCGAACGGGTCGCGCGCGGTGGTCCGGCCCGCCATCCGCCGGGCCACGTCCAGCACCGGGGCGCTCTCGCAGCGCTCCGGCGGCCCCCAGGCGGCCAGCACCACGTGCCCGCCGGGGAGGGTGAGCCGGGCGGCCTCGGCCACCACCGGGCCGGGCTCGGCGGCGCCGGGCAGCTGCTCGAAAACCGTCACCAGCGAATGGGCCGGGTGGGGGACGGCGGATGGTGTCCGGGCCCCCGCGCACACCCGCAGCCGACGGGCGCGGGCCAGCTCGCGCAGCTCGTCCCGCGGCTCCTGCCCGGCGACCTGGGCGCCCCGGCCGGCCGCGAGCAGCAGGGCCAGCCCGGAGCGGCAGCCCAGGCCCAGCACGCTGCTCGCCGGGCCGACCTCCAGCCGGTCGTAGACCGCCTCGTAGAGCGGCACCAGCATGCGCTCCTGGATCTCCGCCCAGTCGCGCGCCCGCGTGGGGCGCGCCGCCCCGGCCCGCGGGTGGTGCGGGCGTGCGCCCGTCGGTCGTGCGGTCGTGCCGGTCGTCCGCGCTGAAGCCATGGCGGTCTCCCATCCGGTCCTTCGGTGTGCTGCTACGGCTCCCCCAAAGTCCCGCCCCACACCAGCGAACAGCGGGTCGGGCCCGGCGTCCAGAGGGGTGCAGGGTGGTGCGCGCGTGTCACGGTGGTGCGCCCCCGTCCGGTGATACCGATTCGAAACCGGGGCCCCGGGCCCCGTACCATTCGCCCCATGGCTAAGGCACCCGTTCTCACCCCTCAGGCGGAAGACTTCCCGCGCTGGTACCAGGACCTCATCAACAAGGCCGAGCTGGCCGACAACGGTCCGGTGCGCGGCACCATGGTCATCCGACCGTACGGCTACGGCCTGTGGGAGCGGATGCAGCAGGAGATGGACGCGCGGATCAAGAAGGCCGGCGCGCAGAACGCCTACTTCCCGATGTTCATCCCGCAGTCCTACCTGACCAAGGAGGCCGAGCACGTCGAGGGCTTCGCCCCCGAGCTCGCGGTGGTCACCCACGGCGGCGGCAAGCAGCTGGAGGAGCCGGTCGTCGTCCGGCCGACCTCCGAGACGATCATCAACGAGTACTTCTCGAAGTGGGTGCAGAGCCACCGCGACCTGCCGCTGCTGATCAACCAGTGGGCCAACGTGGTCCGCTGGGAGCTGCGTCCGCGCGTCTTCCTGCGCACCACCGAGTTCCTCTGGCAGGAGGGCCACACCGCCCACGCCACCTACGAGGACGCCCGTGACTACGCGTCGATGATCCACACCCAGGTCTACGGCGACTTCATGACCAACGTGCTCGGCATCGACGTCGTGCTCGGCCGCAAGACCGCCAAGGAGCGCTTCGCCGGCGCCATCAACACCCTCACCCTCGAGGGCATGATGGGTGACGGCAAGGCCCTCCAGATGGGCACCAGCCACGAGCTGGGCCAGAACTTCGCCAAGGCGTTCAACACCACCTACCAGCTGCAGGGCGCCGAGCGCGAGCACGTCTGGCAGACCTCCTGGGGCGTCTCGACCCGCATGGTCGGCGGCCTGATCATGTCCCACGGCGACGACAACGGCCTGCGGGTGCCCCCGCGCCTGGCCGCCGTCCAGGCCGTCGTGCTCGCGATCAAGGGCGACGACGCGGTCATCGCCAAGGTCCGCGAGATCGGCGCCCAGCTGGAGGCCGCCGGCATCCGGGTCGTGGTCGACGACCGCACCGACACCCCGTTCGGCCGCCGCGCCGTCGACTGGGAGCTCAAGGGCGTCCCGCTGCGCATCGAGGTCGGCCCGCGCGACCTGGAGAACGGCACCGCGATGCTGGCCCGCCGCATCCCGGGCGGCAAGGAGCCGGTCTCCATCGACGCCCTGGCCACGCTGCTCCCGGGCGTGCTGGAGGAGGACCAGGCGCTGCTGCTGCGCCAGTCCCGCGAGCGCCGCGAGTCCCGCACGGTCGACGTCAAGACCATCGACGAGGCCATCGAGGCGGCCGCGACCGGCTGGGGCCGGATCTCCTGGGCCGACCTCGGCGCGGAGGGCGAGGCCAAGCTGGCCGAGCAGGGCGTCACGGTCCGCTGCATCGTCGCCGCCGACGGCTCGGTGCCGCAGGCGGACGACCAGGAAGGCAACGTCGCGCTCGTCGCCCGGGCGTACTGACAGCCGTTCGGTGTCCGGCGGACGGTGTTCGACGGATGACCTCCGGTGGACGGTGTTCGGTGGACGGCGGATGTCGCCTCGATGTCCGCCGGACGCCCGTCCTCCGCGGGTATTGACCGGCAGCGGCGACATTTGCCCGGAATGCGGATGGGTAAGAATCCGGTAACTGTTCCGGTGGGTCCGCGCGGTGGACATCCCTACTGGCCGGTCAACTCCCGGTATTAACGGAATAGCGGTACGGTGTACGGCCCGTGGCCCTGTCAATCCGGCAGGCCCACGGGCCGTACGTCCTGGGTGGCGACAGCCCGCCTCCCGGACGGAATTCACCAGGCCCGCCGGCGTTGCGGCGGGCCGAAACCGGCAGGGGGTTGGTCTTGCGTCAGATCCGGAACGCGCAATTCGCGCGCGGCCTCGCATTCCTGGGAGTTCCCTGTGAATTCCCCGGGAACGGGAACATGCGGAACATCGGCTCGCACTCCATCGTTGGTCTAGCGTGAGCACGACACAGCCCCTCGTTCTCGCGGCCGAACTGGCCGCCGCCTGGAGCGACATCCAGGCCTACCACCAGGACCTTCCCGACCTCGCCTCGCCCGAGGCGCTGATCGGGGAGTCCTCCTCGGCCTGTGGGACGCGGCTCGGTTTCGAGCGCCTCCTCCACGAGGCTGCCCACGGTCTGGCCGCGGCCCGGGACATCCGGGACACCTCGCGAGCCGGCCGCTACCACAACCGGCGCTTCCTGATGCTCGCTTCCGAGCTGGGCCTGGCACATCCGGTCGAGCCGCACGCGAGCAGCGGCTTCTCCCAGGTGACCATGCTCAAGGAGACCCAGGAGCGGTACGCCGACACCATCGAGCGCCTGGACCGTGCCCTCGGGGCGCACCAGGAGGCGGTGGCCGGCGACGGTGCGACGCGCGCCTTCCGCGGCCCGGCGGCCCGGCACGGCTCCTCCGGAGGCGGTGTGCGGGTCAAGGCGGTCTGCGGCTGCGGGCGCAACGTCCGGGTCGTCCCGTCGGTGCTCGCGCAGGCGTCCATCGTCTGTGGTGCGTGCCAGCAGCCGTTCAAGATCGCCTGAGCGGTCGACGCCCCGGCGGGCTGCTGTGCGGGCAGCGGTCCGGTCGGAACGCCGGAGTGCGGCAGCGAGCCGCACTGCGGTGAAGTGAGCACCGCGGAAGTGAGCGGTACAGCAGGACAGTGGTGACGTCTTCGGGCCGGACCGGGAGCGGGGGCTCCCGGTCGAGCCCTGACCGGGTGCCCGGCCCGCGTACAGGCGGTTCTCGCCGATGTGGCAGAATGGACAGCTGAGTACTCGGCAGCCGAGCAGGACCCCTCTCTCCTACGGCTGGCGTGTCCCCTGAACGGTCCGCCGCGCAACCCCACGCGCTGGCGAGCCCGCTCACCCACGTCAACACCAGGAGAATCCACTCCCGTGGCAGTCAAGATCAAGCTGAAGCGTCTCGGCAAGATTCGCTCCCCGCACTACCGCATCGTCGTCGCCGACGCCCGCACCAAGCGTGACGGCCGCGCGATCGAGGAGATCGGCATCTACCAGCCGACCTACAACCCCTCGAAGATCGAGGTCGACAGCGACCGCGCCCAGTACTGGCTGTCCGTCGGCGCCCAGCCGACCGAGCCGGTGCTCGCCATCCTGAAGCTGACCGGCGACTGGCAGAAGTTCAAGGGCCTGCCGGCTCCGGCGCCGCTGAAGGTCGCCGAGCCGAAGGTCGAGGACTTCTCGCACCTGTTCGCCAAGGCCGTCGCCGGCTTCGAGGACGCCACCACCGGCGTCGCCATCACCCCGAAGGCCAAGAAGTCGGACAAGGCCGAGGCCGAGGCCGACGCCGCCGCCGAGGCCTGATCGTGATCGAGGACGCCCTCGACCACCTGGTGAAGGGCATCGTCGAGCACCCCGACGAGGTGCAGGTGCGCTCGCGCAACCTGCGTCGGGGTAACACCATCGAGGTGCGGGTGCACCCCGATGACCTCGGCAAGGTGATCGGCCGGGGTGGCCGTACGGCGCGCGCGCTGCGCACCGTGGTCGGCGCCCTCGGCGGTCGCAACGTCCGGGTCGACCTGGTCGACGTGGACAACATTCGCTGACGCTGCTGCTCGTTCAGCCGTCAGGGCTTGTGAGGCCGACCGGGACGCATGTCGTCCCGGTCGGCCTTTCGCATTTCCATCCGCTTTTCCGTCGCATCACCGCTTCGCGGCATTGCTGCGCGGCACCGCTTCGCAGCCCGTCGCTTTCGTTTCGGCTCAGGAACTCCAGGAGAACGATCACCGTGCAGCTCGTCGTCGGCAGGATCGGCCGTGCCCACGGCATCAGGGGGGACGTCAGTGTCGAGGTCCGCACCGACGAGCCGGAACTCCGGCTCGGCCCCGGTGCCGTCGTGCTCACCGACCCCGCGTCGGTCGGACCGCTGACCGTCGAGTCCGGCCGGGTGCACAGCGGCCGGCTGCTGCTGCGCTTCGCCGGCGTCAAGGACCGCAACGCGGCCGAGGCCCTCCGCGGCACCCTGCTCATCTCCGAGGTCGACCCGGAGGAGAGCCCCGAGGACCCGGAGGAGTACTACGACCACCAGCTGATCGGCCTGGACGTGGTGCTGCTCGACGGCACCCTGGTCGGTGAGCTGACCGAGGTCGTCCACCTGCCCTACCAGGACCTGCTCACGGTGAAGAAGGCCGACGGGACGGAGGTGCTGGTGCCCTTCGTCAGCCAGATCGTGCCGACCGTCGACCTGGAGAACCAGCGTGCCGTGATCACCCCGCCGGCCGGGCTGATCGACCCGGAGCAGGCCGAGGTCGCGGGGACCTCCTCGGCCGAGGGTGCCGGGCGCGCCGAGGGCTCCGAGGGCTCCGAGGGCTCCGAGGACGCGGAGGAGTCGGAGTGACCGTCGAGGAGCGTGCCGGGTCGGGGGACGAGGCGGTCGGCAGTGCCGTGTCCGGTGCTGCCCTGTCCGGTGCTGCCGTGTCCGGCACCGTGGTGTCCGACGCTGCCGTCTCCGGCGCGGTGCAGAGCGGTATGAGGATCGACGTCGTCACGATCTTCCCCGAGTACCTGGAGCCGCTGGACATCTCGCTGGTCGGCAAGGCCCGCGCGCGCGGCCAGCTGGACGTGCACGTCCACGACCTGCGCGGGTGGACCCATGACGTGCACCGCACGGTCGACGACAGCCCGTACGGCGGCGGCCCCGGCATGGTGATGAAGCCCGAGCCGTGGGGCGAGGCGCTGGACGCGGTGGTCGCCGCCGGCCCCGAGGGGCAGGTGCCCACGCTGGTCGTGCCGACCCCGAGCGGGCGCCCGTTCACCCAGGAGCTCGCCCAGGAGCTGGCCGGCCGTCCCTGGCTGGCCTTCACGCCCGCCCGGTACGAGGGCATCGACCGTCGGGTGATCGAGGAGGCGGCCACCCGGATGCCGGTGGTCGAGGCCTCGATCGGTGACTACGTGCTGGCCGGCGGCGAGGTCGCCGTGCTGGTGATGGTCGAGGCGATCGCCCGGCTGCTGCCCGGCGTTCTCGGCAACGCCGAGTCCCACCGCGACGACTCCTTCGCGCCGGGCGCGATGGCCGACCTGCTGGAGGGCCCGGTCTACACCAAGCCCGCCGAGTGGCGCGGCCGGACGGTCCCGGACGTGCTGCTCAGCGGCAACCACGGCAAGATCGCCCGCTGGCGCCGCGAGCAGGCCTTCGCCCGGACCCTGGCGAACCGCCCCGACCTGGTCGAGCGCTGGCAGTACGGCGCCTTCGACAAGAAGGAACGGGAGGCGCTGACCATCCTCGGCCTGGTCTGGGACGAGGGGCTCGGCCGATTTCGGTCCGCGGCCGGTGATGTGGAAGAATAGGCCGCTGCTGTCTGTCGCTGGTTCCCTTTCGTAGGGGGCACGTGGACCGGCGCCCCCGCCACGGGGGGATCGTCGTCAGCCGATGCGGCCCACAGCAAACCCCATTGTGACGATTTCCGTGGGCGGCCCGTGGCGCCTGCGATGGAGAGCAACATGAGCAACAAGCTCGCTGCTGTCGACGCGGCCTCGCTGCGTAGCGACATTCCGGCCTTCCGCGCCGGTGACACCCTGAAGGTTCACGTCCGGGTCATCGAGGGCAACCGCTCCCGTGTCCAGGTCTTCCAGGGCGTCGTCATCCGCCGCCACGGCGCCGGTATCGGTGAGACCTTCACCGTTCGCAAGGTCAGCTTCAACGTCGGCGTGGAGCGCACCTTCCCGGTGCACACCCCGGTCGTCGAGAAGATCGAGGTCGTGACCCGCGGTGCGGTTCGCCGCGCCAAGCTGTACTACCTGCGTGACCTCCGCGGCAAGGCCGCGAAGATCAAGGAGAAGCGCGACCGCTGATCCACCGGCCCCCGGCCTCGCCGGGGGATCGGAACGCTCCGAGGGGGCCGAACGGCCGCAAGGTAAGCTCACCCCCCGATGAGCACGCACGAACCATCCGCGGACCGCGACGGCAGTCCCGCACCCACCGGTGCGGACTCGCCGTCGCGGTCCGCGGTCGTTTCCGGGGGCGGGCCGGAGCACGCCGAGGGGCGGGAGCGGGCCGACGGCTCCGGCGGCAGTGCCCCCGGCGGCGGGGGCGCCGATGGTGCCGGCAGTGCCGATGGCGCTGATGGCGCTGATGGCAGTGATGGTCGCGGCGGCGGTGGTGGCTCCGGTGACGACGACCCGGAGCAGGCGGAGGAGCCAGGGCACTCGCGCTCGCGGGACCTGCTGCTGTTGGTCGGGATCTGCCTGGCGGCCCTGCTGCTGGTGAACGCCTTCGTCGCGCGCCCGTTCTCGGTGCCCTCCGGGTCGATGGAGGAGACCCTGCGCCCGGGCGACCGGCTGGTCGCGAACCAGCTCGCCTACGCCTTCGGCGGCCACCCCCAGCGGGGCGACGTCGTGGTCTTCGACGGGACGGGCTCCTTCCTGCGTGGGTCGGCCGCGCCGTCCGGTTTCCGGGACGGCCTGCACTCCCTCGCCCAGGACCTCGGACTGGCCCCGGCCGGGGACACCGTCTACGTCAAGCGCGTGATCGGGGTCGGCGGGGACCGGGTGACCAGCACCGGCCCGGGCGCGCCGATCACCGTCAACGGCGTGCCGATCGACGAGACCTCCTACCTCTCCCCGGGCGACGCCCCGTCGAGCGTGGCCTTCGACGTCGTCGTGCCGGCCGGCAAGCTCTGGGTGATGGGTGACCACCGCAGCGCCTCCCGGGACTCCCGCGACCACCTCGGCGAGCCCGGTGGCGGCTTCGTGCCCGAGAAGAAGGTGATCGGGCGCGCGGACTGGGTGGTCTACCCGTTCTCGCGCTGGACCGGCCTGGACCGGCCCGCGGCCTTCGCCGTGACTGCGGGGGCGGGCGGTCATGGGGACCAGAGGTAGGGGGCGGCTCGCCGACCGCTCCGCGGCCGGGGGAACGGGGGACGGGGGATCGACGGCCGACGGGTCGACGGCCGGGGGATCGACGGCCGGGGGATCGGGGGAGGACGCGGCGGCGGGCCGTGGGCCGATCGGGGCCGCGCCGGCGCGCGGTCGGGCCGAGCGCCGGCGCAGTGCCCGCAAGACGGCCCGCCGGCGCAGGCGCTCGCTGGTGCGCGAGGCGCCGCTGATCATCCTGGTCGCCCTGCTGGTGGCACTGGTGATGAAGAGCTTCCTGGTCCAGGTGTTCGTGATCCCCTCCGGCTCGATGGAGCAGACCATCCTGATCGGGGACCGGGTACTGGTGGACAAGCTGACCCCCTGGTTCGGCAGTGAGCCGCAACGCGGCGACATCGTGGTGTTCAAGGACCCGGGCGGTTGGCTGGAGCACGACCGCGAGCCGTCCGGGGACGGCCCGGTGCTGGGCGCGGCCAAGCGGGTGCTGACCTTCGTCGGGCTGCTGCCCTCCGACGACGAGCAGGACCTGATCAAGCGGGTGATCGGCGTCGGCGGGGACACCGTCGAGTGCTGCGACGCCCGGGGGCGCCTCACCGTCAACGGCCGTCCGGTGGAGGAGCCCTACCTCGCGCCCGGTAACCCGCCGTCCCGGCAGACCTTCAGGATCCAGGTGCCGGAGGGGCGGTTGTGGGTCATGGGCGACCACCGGGACGTCTCCGCCGACTCCCGTTTCCACATGGGAAATCCGGGACAGGGGACGATCCCGCTGAGCGGCGTGGTCGGTCGCGCGTTCGTGGTCGCCTGGCCGCTGGACCGCTTCCATCAACTCGATACGCCGAGTTCACTCTCCTCTCTCGCCCGGATGCCGCAGGCCGGCGGAACTGCCGCGGAACCGGTGGGCGTTGGGCCGGTTCCTGTGGAACCCCCGCTCGTTATGGGTGTGTTGGGCATCCTTCCGCTCGTCGTTCGTCGCTCCGGGCGGCCTCCGGAGTGAGCCGCGCCGGCCGTCGACCGGACGGGCCTCGCGTGTGGGACCGCGAGCGGGATGCCTTGGAGTGATAGAGAAGTGCAGGTGCGGCCGGGAGTGGTCCGGGCCGTCGGCCGAGGCTGTGCTGGTGTCAGGGACGTCCGCCGTGGGCAAGCCCTGAGGCGTTCACGGTCGTGGTGAGCGTGGTGCCCGCTGTGCGGCACTCTGAACGCGGGCGCACGGGCGTCCGCACAGCAGGGAGGAGACGTTGTGGGGGATTTGGTGATCGGCGCCCGATCAGGCGCCGGAGAGCCCGAGGGCTCGGGCCGTCGGGCGGACCGGTCCGCCGAGTCCGCGGCCTCCTCGGCCTCGGCCGAGTCCGCGGCGGCGCAGACCGCGGACGGTCAGGGCGGCTCCGGGCCGGAGGACGCCCCGGACTCCCCGCACGCGGGTGCCGAGCCGGCGGACGGGTCGGAGGCGGAGGCTCCGGCCAAGCCGCGCAAGCCGCGCTCGTTCTGGAAGGAACTGCCGATCCTGATCGGCATCGCGCTGATCCTCGCGCTGGTGATCAAGACCTTCTTCGTCCAGGCGTTCTCCATTCCGTCGGAATCGATGCAGAACACGCTGCAGGTCGGCGACCGTGTCCTGGTGGACAAGCTGACCCCGTGGTTCGGGGCTGAACCCGAGCGCGGCGAGGTCGTGGTGTTCCACGACCCGGGCGGCTGGCTGAACGACGAGCCGACCCAGCAGAGCAGCAACTCCTTCGTCCGCGGTGTCCAGGACGTGCTCAGCTTCGTCGGCCTGATGCCCTCCGCCAACGAGAAGGACCTGATCAAGCGGGTCATCGCGGTCGGCGGGGACACCGTCGAGTGCGAGGGCGACGGGCCGGTGAAGGTCAACGGCGTCGCGCTCAACGAGCCGTACGTCTACCAGGGCAACACCCCGTGTGGTGACCACCCGTTCGGCCCGGTCAAGGTGCCCAAGGACCGGATCTGGGTGATGGGCGACCACCGCGCCAACTCGCTGGACTCCCGCTTCCACATGGACCAGCCGGGCGGCGGCACCGTCCCGGTGGACAACGTGATCGGGCGTGCCTTCGTGGTGGCCTGGCCGGTCAGCCACTGGTCGACGCTGCCGGTGCCGGACACCTTCGACCAGAAGGGCCTGGCGGCGGCCGCGCCGATGGCGCCGCCCGTGGCCGGTGCGGTGGGGGCCGTCGCCCTGCTCCCGCTGGTGCGTCGGGTGCGGGGCCGGGCGGAGCGCCGCCGGGAGTCCTGAGTTCCACCGGATCCCGACCCACCGGGTTGGCTCCGGCTCTTGCGCGGGCCGTGGTACCGACGAGTAATCTGCTCGGACGTGCCACGGCCCGTCGGCTTTTCCGCCCGTGCCTCCGGCGTGCCAGTGGTGTTCTCCGGTCGGCCAGAGGTGGACGGTGTCGATGAGCAGTGTCGTGGAGCAGACGGCCGACCACCCGACCGCGCCCGCCCGTGCGCGCCGCCGGCCCGCCGCGGTGCTGCAGGGCGTCGCGCTGGCGCTCGGACTGGTGCTGATGATCGGGGGCTTCGCCCTGATCGCGATCGACTACCGGCCGTACAGCATTCCCACCGCCTCGATGCACCCGACACTGCGTGCCGGTGACACCGTGCTCGCCCGCAAGGTCGGCGGCGGCGACATCGGGCGCGGCGACGTGGTGGTGTTCAGGGACCAGGCCTGGGGCGGCGAGCTCATGGTCAAGCGGGTGGTCGCGGTCGGCGGGGACACCGTCGCCACCACCGGGGCCGACTACCGGCTGACGGTCAACGGGCAGCCGGTGGACGAGCCCTACCTCGCGACCCAGGGCCACCAGGGCGCCACGTTCAGCGTGACGGTGCCCCAGGGCCGGCTGTTCCTGCTCGGCGACAACCGGGTGGGCTCGCTCGACTCCCGCACCCACCTGGAGGTCGACGGCGGGACCGTCCCGGCCGACGCCGTCGAGGCCAGGGTCGAGGCCACCGTGCTGCCGTTCGGCCGGATGGGCCTGCTCGACCGGGCCGCCGACTTCGACGGCTTCACGGGCCCGAAGGCCGCGCGGCCCGGCCCGCTGGAACCCCTCTTCTACGCGACCCTCGCGGGCGCGGCGCTGATCCTCGTGACCTCGGCGGTGGGCGGGGTGGCCGGCCTGGCCCGCCGGTTCCGGGGGCGCAGCTCCTGAGCGGGGTCGTCGCCCGGTGGGCCGCTCTGCCGAACATCGCCCCGGACGGCCGCGTCGGGTGGCAGGATCGGTAACGCCACCGATGCGAACGGAAGGAGCGTGGAGCGCTGCCATGACAGCACGGCGTCGCAGGGCGGCGCGGATCCTGCTGCTCGACGGGCAGGACCGCATCCTCCTCTTCCTGGGGGCCGACCCGGCCGTCCCGGAGGAGACGTGGTGGTTCACGCCCGGGGGCGGCTTGGAGGCGGGCGAGGACGTGCGCGAGGCCGCCGAGCGGGAGCTCGCCGAGGAGACCGGCCTGCGGGGCGTGGACCTGGGGCCCTTGGTGGCGTACGGCACGGTGTCGTTCTCCTTTCGGGGACAGCGTTACGAGCAGGAACAGTGGTTCCACCTGGCCCGGACCGCGGAGACGGGGCTGGACCACTCGGGCACGGGCGCGGACGAGCACGCCCAGCTGCTCGCGGCCCGCTGGTGGACGGTCGACGAACTGAGGGGAACCGCCGAGACGGTCTATCCGGTCGGTCTGGCGGATTTCCTGGAGCGGTTGCTGGCCGAGGGCCCGCCGGTGGAACCGGTACGGCTCTGACCGTGGGTGCGGTGGTCCACAATGGGTGGACGTGACAAGTTGAGGGGACGCCTGGATGAGTGCCGAAGATCTCGAGAAGTACGAGACCGAGATGGAGCTCAAGCTCTACCGGGAGTACCGGGACGTCGTCGGCCTGTTCAAGTACGTGATCGAGACCGAGCGACGGTTCTACCTCACCAACGACTACGAGTTGCAGGTGCACTCGGTCCAGGGCGAGGTGTTCTTCGAGGTGTCGATGGCGGATGCGTGGGTCTGGGACATGTACCGGCCGGCCCGGTTCGTCCGCAAGGTCCGGGTGCTGACCTTCAAGGACGTGAACATCGAGGAACTCGCGAAGAGCGACCTGGAGCTGCCCTCGGACGAGTCCGGCTTCGGGAACTGACGTTGAACGACTCCGTCCCGCGTTGTCCAGTCGAATTTCGCGGGAACGGGGCTTCTCACCCCTGCGGGTGACAAAAGTTGTCCACAGGCCCGAGTTATCCACAGGGAACGGGAATTCCCGGGCCTCGTCGTGCGCGTTGGTGCAGCCTCCTCGGCGGAGGTGGTCACCATGCAGCACACCGTCGTGCAGGACCAGCAGCACCAGCAGGACCAGGCCGTACCGGACACGGCCGCAACCGGGAAGGCCCCGCGGGCGGTCCCGGACCGCACCACCAAGAACGGGCTCGGCCGCTACGGGGAGCGGGTCGCCGCCCGCCGGCTCGCGGAGGCCGGGCTCCGCATCCTGGACCTCAACTGGCGCTGCGTCGAGGGCGAGCTGGACATCGTCGCCCTCGACGGCGACACCGTGGCGGTCTGCGAGGTGAAGACCCGCTCCGAGCGGGGTTTCCAGCAGCCCACCGAGGCCATCGACCGGGCCAAGGCCGCCCGGCTGCAACGCCTGGCCGAGCGCTGGATGGCCGAGCGCTGGCCCGGTCACTTCGCCGAGCTGGCCGGGCCCGGCTACGACCCGGGGCCCACCGATCCGCAGTGGCCGCCCGCCCCACCGGGCGGGGTGCGGATCGACCTGGTCGCGGTGGTCAACCGGGCGCGGGGTGCGGCCCTGGTCGACCACCTGCGGGGGGTGGTCTGAGATGGCCTTCGCCCGTACCTGTTCCGTCGCGCTGGTCGGCGTCGACGGAGTGATCGTCGAGGTCCAGGCCGATCTGGAGCCCGGGGTGGCCGCGTTCACCCTGGTCGGCCTGCCCGACAAGGCGCTCACCGAAGCCCGCGACCGGGTCCGGGCCGCGGTCGTGAACAGCGGCGAGGCCTGGCCCCAGCGCAAACTGACGGTCGGACTCAGCCCCGCCTCGGTGCCCAAGAGCGGCAGCGGCTTCGACCTCGCCGTGGCCTGCGCCGTGCTGGCCGCCGCCGAACGGCTCGACCCCTCCGCCATCGCCGACCTGCTGATCATCGGCGAGCTGGGGCTGGACGGTCGGGTGCGGCCGGTCAGAGGGGTGCTGCCCTCGGTGCTGGCCGCCGCCGACGCCGGGTACGAGCGGGTCGTGGTCGCCGAGCAGACCGCGCCCGAAGCCTCACTCGTCCCCGGGGTGACGGTGATCGGCGTCCGCAGTCTGCGCCAGCTCGTCGCCAACCTGACCGGCGTGGCGGCACCGGAGGAGCCGCCCGATCCGATCGGAGGCCGGCCGGATCCGCTGATGGCCGGCCTGATGCTGCCCTGCGCGGGAGTGCGGGGCCTGCCCGACGACCGGGCGGCCCGGCTCGACATGGCCGACGTGGCCGGCCAGTACGAGGCCCGGCGGGCCCTGGAGATCGCCGCCGCCGGAGGACACCACCTCTACTTGAAGGGCCCACCGGGCGCGGGCAAGACGATGCTGGCGGAGCGGTTGCCCGCGCTGCTCCCGCCGCTGACCCAGAAGGAGGCGTTGGAGGTCACCGCCGTCCACTCGGTGGCGGGGCTGCTCCCGGTCGGGCGTCCACTGATCGACACCGCGCCCTACTGCGCCCCGCACCACTCCACGACGATGCCGGCCATCGTCGGCGGCGGCAGCGGTCTGCCGAGACCCGGCGCGGTCTCGCTGGCGCACCGGGGCGTGCTCTTCCTGGACGAGGCGCCGGAGTTCCCGGTCCGGGTGCTCGACGCGCTGCGCCAGCCGCTGGAGGCGGGCGAGGTGGTGATCGCCCGCTCGGCCGGATCGCTGCGGCTCCCGGCGCGCTTCCTGCTCTGCCTGGCGGCCAACCCCTGTCCGTGCGGTCGGTACTCGCGGCGGGGCGAGGGCTGCGAGTGCACCCCGGCCATGGTCAGCCGCTACCAGGGGCGGTTGTCCGGGCCGCTGCTGGACCGGGTCGACCTCCAGGTCCAGGTGGCCCCGGTGACGCGGGTCGAGCTGATGGAGCGGGACGCCACGGCGGAGACCACCGAGACCGTCGCGGCCCGGGTGCTGGCCGCGCGGGAGCGGGCGGCGGCCCGGCTGGCGAACACCCCATGGCGGACGAACGCGGAGGTGCCGGGCCACGAGCTGCGCACCCGCTGGCAGCTCGCGGGAGGCGCGCTCAACGACGCCGCGCGGCAGTTGGAGCGGGGGCTGCTGACCGCCCGGGGCCTGGACCGGGTGCTCCGGGTCGCCTGGACGGTCGCTGACCTCGCCGGACGCGACCGGCCGGACCAGCGGGACGTGCGCACCGCCCTCGTCCTGCGCACCGGGGTGGAGCACGGACTGCCGCTGACCGAGCGGGTCTTCGGCCGGCTCGGCGGAATCCCGGCGCGGCGCGGCAGCCCGGAAGAGGGCCGGCCCGCGAAGCCGGGGGCGCATGACGGAGATCCGCGGAACCAGGAGGGTGAGGCATGAACCAGTTGCTCAGGCAACCGCGAATTCCCGGCGCGGCCGAGGCCAGGGCCGGGGCCGGGGCCGGTGCCGCGGCCAACGTCGAGCCGGAGCCCGAGCGCCTCGCCCGGGTGCTGCTGGGCCGGCTCAGCGAACCGGGGGACGCGGTGGTCGGCCGGTGGCTCGGCCAACTCCCAGCCGTCGACGTGGTGAAGGCGATCCGGGACGGGACGGTGCCCGACCACCCCGCGCTGGACGCCACCCGGCTGGCCGGGTACCAGGCGCGGCTCCCCGGCCTGGACCCGCGGATGGACCTGAAACGGGTATGCGACGTCGGCGGACGGTTCATCATTCCGGGGGACACGGAGTGGCCCAGCCAGCTCGACGACCTGGGTGACGGACGTCCGATCGGACTCTGGGTGACGGGCACCGGCTCGCTGCGGCTGCTCGCACTCCGGTCCGTCGCGCTGGTGGGCTCCCGCGCCTGTACCGCCTACGGCGCCCACGTCGCGGGGGAGCTCTCGGCCCAACTGGCCGAACGAGGTTGGGTGGTGGTCTCCGGAGCCGCCTACGGGATCGACGCCGCCGCGCACCGAGGGGCGCTCGCGGTCGGCGGGATGACCGCCGCCGTGCTCGCCTGCGGTGTCGACGTCGCCTATCCCAAGGGCAATGCCGAACTGATCCGGCGGATCGGCGTCCAGGGCCTGCTGGTCAGTGAACTGCCGCCCGGGGAGCATCCGAACCGCTTCCGCTTCGTCCTCCGCAACAGGGTCATCGCGGCGCTCACCCGGGGAACGGTGGTGGTCGAAGCGGCGGTGCGCAGCGGAGCCCTGAGCACGGCCAGACGGGCGCGGGACCTCAACCGCCACACCATGGGTGTCGCGGGCCCGGTGACTTCGGAGCTCTCCGCCGGCGTGCACGCCCTGATCCGCAGCGGCGCTGCCACCCTGGTCACCGACGCGGCCGAGATCACGGAGCTGATCGGGGCGATCGGGGAGGACCTGGCGCCGCAGCGCAGCGGCCCGGTGCTCCCGCGCGACCTGCTGGAACCGGCGGTGGCCCGGGTGCTGGAAGCCGTACCCGCGACGGCGGAGGGTGCGCCGGTCGAGCGGCTGGCCCGGCAGTCGGGCCTGCCACCGGACGAAGTCCTCCAACGGCTCTACGAGTTGGGCTCGCTCGGCTACGTGGAGCGGCACGGCGCGCACTGGCGCGTGGTGCGGAGGAGGTGAGTGTCGGAACGGAGACACGTCCGCGTCGAGGGACCGCATGTCGGCCGTCCGGCTGCCTTTCGCTCCGGCTCTCCTGTTCGCAGTCTCGATCCGGTGTGCGACGGCCACCGGATCGGGGGACGACCGAGTGGCGGTAGCGCTTCGCAGCGAGTCGGTCACGCTACGCTCCACATGCCTTCCCTATCAGCACATGACTCGGCAGAACGGCGCAGACCAACGCATGCCCACACACATTCCCGGACACAGAGTGACCGGTGGCGCTCGGTCCTCGGGGGGGCCGCGGACCGAGCGGCGCCCCGTGCCCGACTTCCCGTCCAAGTCGGCGGGGACGATGGGAGGCCTGTCGCGCCAGGGCGGCCGGCCGACGGTGGTGCCCCAGCCTGCGGATGCGGCCCGAGGTGCAGAGCCGGTCCAAGGCGCCGACGCGACCGGTCCCGCCGGCGCGTCCGTCGGGGCGCCCGCCGGCGCACCCCCCGGCGCGGCCGTGGCCGGTGCGCCCCGGCCGCCCGGCAGTGCGACGGTCCGGTCCGCTTCCGTCCAGGTGTTCGCCTCGCCGGTGTCCCCGCTCCGTCGGGAGCGGGCGGAGGGCGGCGATCAGGGGCAGGACGCCCGGGAGGCCGCAGCCCAGGGTCGCACCGCGCTCGAAGAGCTCTGGCGCTCCTACAAGGAGACCGGGGACCAGCGGCTGCGCGAGCAGCTGATCCTGCACTACTCACCACTCGTCAAGTACGTGGCCGGCCGGGTCGGGGTCGGGCTGCCCTCCAACGTCGAACAGGCGGACTTCGTCTCCTCCGGGGTCTTCGGGCTGATCGACGCGATCGAGAAGTTCGACATCGATCGCGCCATCAAGTTCGAGACCTACGCGATCAGCCGCATCCGCGGCGCGATCATCGACGAGCTGCGGGCCCTGGACTGGATCCCGCGTTCGGTGCGACAGAAGGCGAAGGCCGTCGAGCGGACGTACGCGACGCTGGAGGCCCGGCTGCGCCGGACGCCGCACGATCCCGAGGTCGCGGCCGAGATGGGCATCGCGATCGAGGACCTGCACGCCATCTTCAGCCAGCTGTCGCTGGCCAACGTGGTGGCGCTGGACGAGCTGCTCCACCCGGTGGGGGAGGGCGGCGACCGGCTGAGCCTGATGGACACCCTGGAGGACCACGGCGCCGACAACCCGGTCGAGGTGGCCGAGGACCGCGAGCTGCGCCGGCTGCTGGCCCAGGCGGTCAACACCCTCCCCGAGCGGGAGAAGACGGTGGTGACGCTCTACTACTACGAGGGCCTCACCCTCGCCGAGATCGGACAGGTACTGGGGGTGACGGAGAGTCGGGTGAGCCAGATCCACACCAAGTCCGTCCTCCAGCTGCGCGCCAAGCTGTCGGACATCCGATAGGGCGTCGGCAGTCGGGCGTCCGCCGTCGGTCACGGGTGGCCGGTCGCCGGGCCCGCGCCGCCTCCTGATGCGCGGCGCCGTATCGGTCGGAGGTAGGGCTCCGTAGAGTGGGAGCGTGCCGAAGATCCGAGCGGCCACGGTGGCCGAGCATCGCCAGCTCCAGCGGGCAGCCCTCCTCGATGCTGCCCGCGTCCTGCTTGCCGAGGGTGGCATGGAGGCCCTGACCTTCCCCGCGCTCGCGGCGCGCACCGGGCTGGCGCGCTCCTCGGTCTACGAGTACTTCCGCTCCCGCGCCGCCGTGGTCGAGGCACTCTGCGAGGTGGACCTCCCGCTCTGGGCGGCCGAGATCGAGGCCGGGATGGAGAGCTGCGACACCGCCGTCGAGCGGATCGAGGCCTATGTCCGGGGCCAGCTGGCGCTCGCCGCCGACCCCCGGCACCGGGCGGTGGTGGCGATCTCGGCGCTGGAGCTCGACGAGGCCGCGCGGGAACGGATCAGGTCGGCGCACGGCAGGCTGGCCGGTCTGGTCGGCCGGACCCTGGAGGACCTCGGCCACGAGCAGCCCCGGCTCGCCGCGGCCCTGGTGCAGGGCGTCGTGGAGGCGGCGACCCGCAGGGCCGAGCAGGCCGCGGCAGGAGGCCGCACCGGCTGTGCCGTCGAGAGCCCCGAGGAGATCGCCGAGGCCGCGGTCGCGATGGTGCTGCACGGGCTCGCCCGGCCCTGAGCCGATCCGACCGGTTCCGCCCGCGGCCCGGCTCTCGGCTCCGCCCGCGGCCCGGCTCCGCCCGCGGCTCCCGGCTCCGTCCTCGTCCTTGCCCTCACCCTCGCCGGCGCCCCACACTCGCGCCCTTCGCCGACGGGGTGTGCGGCAGGACGCCCTACCCGTCCCCGCCCTTCAGTGGCAGCAGCCGCGCCGTGCCCGCGCCGAACAGGGCCAGCGGGTCGAGGTAACGGTCTCCGCGCAGCAGCCCCCAGTGCAGGCAGTCGCGCTCGGCGCAGTGCCGCCCGTCCGGAGCGAGCAGTCCGATCGTCTGCCCGGCGGCCACCGTGGTGCCGACCGGGACGGTGCCGGTGACGGGCAGGTAGGTGGTCCGGAGCGCGGGAGAGCCCGAGCCGGGATGGGAGACGGTCACCACCGGCCGTCCCGCCACCAGCCCGGAGAAGGCGACCACTCCGGGAGCCGCCGCCCGAACCTCCGCCCCCGGCGCCGCGGCGAGGTCCACTCCCCGGTGCCCGGCGGCCCAGACCTTCGCCGGCGGCTCGAACCGGCCCAGCACCGCGCCGGGCCCGCCCACCGGCCAGGCCCGGGCACCACTCCGCCCGCCCCCGCCCACGCCCACGCCCACGCGCGGGACGCCCGAGCCCGGGGCGCCGACGGCCTCGGGCTCCCTCGAAATCCCGGTAGCCCGCACAGCCCCCGAAACCCCGGTAGCCTCCGCAGCTCCCGGCAGCGCGAGCACGAGCGCGAGCACGAGCGCGAGCACCACCGCCACCACCACCCCGCCGAACCATCCGCGACCAGTCATGCCCGCAGGCTCGCCGTCGCGCCGCTCCCGCACCACCCACATCCGGATTCCTGTGGACAAACCACCCCCGTGCCCGCGCGCCATCACTCCGACGGGTGTACGGACTCCGCCATCCGGTGTACAAACGGCATACCGGCGACGGACCGGGGGCAGGCGGCCGACCGGCCCGCGCCCACCCCCGCATCCGCCCCGCGTCCGAGCCCCGACGTCCGCCCGAGCGTCCGCCCCGAGTCCGTCGCACGACCCTCCCCGCCCCCGTCGCAGCCCCACGGGAACGCGACCGCAGCCCCATCGGAACCCGCCCTCCCCGGCCGTTCCCCGGGCTCCTCCCAGGTCCTCGGCGGGTCCCCGGGCACTCGTGGAGTCGCTCGCGCCTCGGCGCTTCCCGTACACTTCACACGCGACCCGGTCCGCCGGGTCGACTTCGCACGCCCCGCCACCGGCGGTCGGACGCGGTTCGTCCGCAGCCCCGCCAGGTGCGAGTGCCGCTCGGTCCGCCGAGCCCGACCGGCCCCCGGGCCGCCAGGGTGGAGCGGCTCGGCACGTTCGGGGCGTCAGGCGTGGCTGTCACCTGGCCGCCACGGACAAACCGAGCCTGACCCGGCTGTGGGCGATCGCTGCAAGGCAGTGCCGCCGCCGGGCCGTAACACCAAGGAGCACGGCAATGGCCGTCGTCACGATGCGGGAGCTGCTGGAGAGCGGCGTCCACTTCGGTCACCAGACCCGCCGCTGGAACCCGAAGATGAAGCGCTTCATCATCACCGAGCGCAACGGCATCTACATCATCGACCTCCTGCAGTCGCTGAACTACATCGACCGCGCCTTCGAGTTCATCAAGGAGACCGTTGCCCACGGCGGCAGCGTCCTCTTCGTCGGCACGAAGAAGCAGGCCCAGGAGGCCATCGCCGAGCAGGCCACCCGCGTGGGCATGCCCTACGTGAACCAGCGCTGGCTCGGCGGCATGCTGACCAACTTCTCGACCGTCTACAAGCGCCTCCAGCGCCTGAAGGAGCTCGGCGAGCTGGACTTCTCGGACGTGGCCGGCTCCGGCCTCACCAAGAAGGAGCTCCTGGTCCTCCAGCGCGAGCACGACAAGCTGGAGAAGACCCTCGGCGGTATCCGCGACATGCAGCGCGTTCCCAGCGCCGTCTGGATCGTGGACACCAAGAAGGAGCACATCGCGGTCGGCGAGGCCCGGAAGCTCAACATCCCGGTCGTCGCCATCCTCGACACCAACTGTGACCCGGACGAGGTCGACTACAAGATCCCGGGCAACGACGACGCGATCCGCTCCGTCACCCTGCTGACCCGCGTGATCGCCGACGCCGTGGCCGAGGGCCTGAAGTCCCGCGCCGGTGTCGCCAAGGGCGACGCCAAGGCCGAGCCGGGTGCCGACCAGCCGCTGGCCGCCTGGGAGAAGGACCTCATCGAGGGCGAGAAGAAGGCCGAGGAGGCCCCCGCCGCCGAGGCTCCCGCCACCGAGGCCCCCGCCGCCGAGGCTCCGGCCACCGAGGCTCCCGCCACCGAGGCGCCGGCCGAGCAGGCCTGACGTACCAAGGGCGAGGGGCACCCGCCGGTACGAAGCCGGCAGGTGCCCCTCTCTCCCGCGCCGGGACCGCACCATCGGTCCCGGCGCCACTCCACGCAGACACGCGAGACGCGAGAAGAGATTCACACCATGGCGAACTTCACCGCCGCGGACGTCAAGAAGCTCCGTGAGCTCACCGGCGCCGGCATGATGGACTGCAAGAAGGCCCTGGACGAGGCCGAGGGCAACGTCGAGAAGGCCGTCGAGCTCCTGCGAATCAAGGGCCAGAAGGGCGTTGCCAAGCGCGAGGGCCGTGACGCCTCCAACGGCGCCGTCGCCGCGCTGATCGCCGAGGACAAGAAGTCCGGCGTTCTGGTCGAGCTGAACTGCGAGACCGACTTCGTCGCCAAGGGTGACAAGTTCGTCGAGGTCGCCGACGCGATCACCGCCCACGTCGCCAAGACCGCCCCGGCCGACCTGGACGCCGCCCTGGCTTCCGAGATCGAGGCCGGCAAGACCGTCCAGCAGTTCGTGGACGAGGCCAACGCGACCCTGGGCGAGAAGATCGTCTTCCGTCGCTTCGCCCAGTTCGACGGTGACGGCTTCGTCGCGGTCTACCTGCACAAGACCAGCCCCGACCTGCCGCCGGCCGTCGGCGTCCTGGTCGAGCTGGACAAGGAGAACGCCGAGGTCGCCAAGGACGTCGCGCAGCACATCGCCGCCTTCGCCCCGAAGTACCTGTCCCGCGAGGAGATCCCGGCCGAGGCGCTCGAGAACGAGCGTCGCGTCGCCGAGGCCACCGCCCGCGAGGAGGGCAAGCCCGAGGCCGCCCTGCCGAAGATCGTCGAGGGTCGCGTCACCGGCTTCGTGAAGGAGAACTCCGTCCTGGAGCAGGCCTTCGCGAAGGACAACAAGAAGTCCGTCGCCAAGGTCCTCGAGGAGAACGGCGTCGCCCTGAAGCGCTTCGCCCGCTTCCGCGTCGGCGCCTGAGCCACGTTCCACCTGGTCCCCGGCCCCCTTAGGCTGGGAACCGCCCCCGCCCGCTGACCGGGGCGGGCGGAACGCCGAACGGGCTCACCCCGCGCCTACCGCCGAAGGGCGGGCTCGCGTCGGCACCATGAACGACGAGGAGGCCATTGCCGTGCAGGACACCGAACCGGTTCCCGCGGCAGTGGCCTCCTCGCGTGTACGCGCAGGCCGGGCATCCGCACACCCGCGTCTGTGACCAGTAGGTGCAAAAAGGAGAAGTCCATGCAGGAGACGCAGGAGACCGCGCAGGACCCCAGGGACGGCTCGCGCCGCCGGGTGCTGCTCAAGCTGTCCGGTGAAGCCTTCGCCGGTGGCGGCGGGCTCGGCGTCGACCCGGACGTCGTGCACGCGATCGCCCGCGAGATCGCCACGGTCGTCCGCGCCGGTACCGAGGTCGCGGTGGTCATCGGCGGCGGCAACTTCTTCCGGGGTGCCGAGCTCCAGGTCCGTGGCATGGACCGGGCGCGCTCCGACTACATGGGCATGCTCGGCACCGTGATGAACTGCCTCGCGCTGCAGGACTTCCTGGTCAAGGAGGGCATCGAGACCCGGGTCCAGACCGCCATCACCATGGGCCAGGTCGCCGAGCCGTACCTGCCGCTGCGGGCCGTCCGGCACCTGGAGAAGGGCCGCGTGGTGATTTTCGGCGCCGGTATGGGCATGCCGTACTTCTCGACCGACACCACGGCCGTGCAGCGCGCCCTGGAGATCCACGCCGACGTCCTGCTGATGGGCAAGAACGGCGTGGACGGCGTCTACGACTCCGACCCGCGGACCAACCCGGACGCGGTCAAGTTCGACGCGCTGGAGTACTCCGAGGTCATCGCGCGCGACCTCAAGGTCGCCGACCTCACCGCGATCACGCTGTGCAAGGACAACAACCTTCCGATGCTGGTCTTCGAACTGCTGGCGGAGGGCAATATCGCGCGCGCGGTGAAGAGTGAGAAGATCGGCACACTCATCAGCCAGGATTCTGTCCGGGCCTGAGCAGCGACCAGCCGTACCGGTCGGCGCCGACACCGTGACCGGTCGGCGCGCCGACACCGGTCGGAACAACAGCAGATGAACCGGACAGGGAGACCACAGTGATCGAAGAGACCCTCCTCGAGGCCGAGGAGAAGATGGAGAAGGCCGTCCTGCACGCCAAGGACGACTTCGCGGCCATCCGCACCGGCCGTGCGCACCCGGCGATGTTCGCCAAGATCGTCGCGGAGTACTACGGCGCCAAGACCCCGATCAACCAGCTGGCCTCGTTCTCGGTGCCGGAGCCGCGGATGGCGGTCGTCTCGCCGTTCGACAAGACCGCGCTGAAGGCCATCGAGCAGGCGATCCGCGACTCCGACCTGGGCGTCAACCCGTCCAACGACGGCTCGATCATCCGCGTGGTGCTGCCCGAGCTGACCGAGGAGCGCCGCCGGGAGTTCATCAAGATCGCCCGTACCAAGGGCGAGGACGCCAAGGTCTCGATCCGTTCGGTGCGCCGCAAGGCCAAGGACGCCATCGACAAGCTGGTGAAGGACGGCGAGGTCGGCGAGGACGACGGCCGCCGTTCCGAGAAGGAGCTCGACGACACGACGGCCAAGTACGTGGCCCAGATCGACGAGCTGCTGAAGCACAAGGAAGCCGAGCTGCTCGAGGTCTGATGAACGACGCCCCTGACGCCCCCGGCTACTGGGGCCCGTCCGACCAGCAGTTCCAGCCCTACCGCCCGGCGCCGCACCCGCGGGACGCCCGTACCCCGGCCCACCCGGCGCCGGGGTACGGCGTGCAGCCGCCGCCGGCCCAGGGACACCCCGGGCACCCGGGCGGCCACGCCGTGCCCCCGGGCGCGCCGGGTGCCGCCCACGGGGCCCCGGGCCTCCGTTCGGATCAGCCGCAGCAGCCTCCGGTGTACTGGGGCGGCGATGCGGAGGAGACTCAGGTCATGCCTCCCGTACCGGCCGATCCCGGCCCGCCGCCCGGCATGCCCGACCCCGGTCGGGCGGCCGCCCACGACAGGCCCGCGGCCCACGGTCGGCCCGCCCCCGGCGGACCGGCCGAGCCCGGCGAGGGGCAGGCCCGGGAGTCCGGCCGGCTGAGCGGCCCGCTGTTCCGGGACCAGCAGTCCGAGTCGGCGCCGCCCGGCGTGACCGAGACGGTCGTGCTGCGCGCGATATCCGGCGACGCCACCCCCGCCCCCGGCCACGGCACCCTGCCGCACCCGGGGGCACCGGTGCATCCCGCGCCGCCGGCGAACCACCTGGCGGCCGGGCAGCCCCACTTCGTGCCGTCGTCCCACCCAGGGCAGGAGACACCCGTGGCCGCCCAGCCCGCCCCGCAGCCGCAGCCGCAGCCGCAGCCGCGCAAGCAGCGCGGCGGCCGTAACCTCCAGGCCGCCATAGGCGTGGGCGTCGGCCTCGGCGCGGTGATCGTCGCCTCGCTGTTCGTGGTGAAGGCTCTGTTCCTGGTCGTCGTGATGGCCGCGGTCGCGGTCGGCGTCTGGGAGCTGACCAGTCGGCTGGCCGAGCGCAAGCAGATCAAGGCGCCGCTGGTCCCGCTGGTCGTGGGTGGCCTCGCCATGGTCGCCACCGGCTACTGGGCCGGCATCCAGTGGGCCGCCGCCTCGCTCGCGCTGACCGGGCTGGCGGTGATGCTCTGGCGGATGACCGAGCCGCCGGAGGACTACCTGCGGGACATAACGGCAGGCGTGTTCACGGCCTTCTACGTGCCGTTCCTGGCCACCTTCGTGGCGATGATGCTGGCGGCCGACGACGGCCCCCAGCGGATCGTGCTCTTCCTGATCGTGACGATCTGCAGCGACACCGGCGCCTACGCGGTGGGCTACAAGTTCGGTAAGACCAAGCTGGCCCCGACGATCAGCCCGGGCAAGACCCGCGAGGGCCTGGCCGGCGGCATCGCCCTGTCGATGCTGGCGGGCGCGCTGCTGATGGAACTGATCATCGACGGCGGCAGCTGGTGGCAGGGCCTGATCCTGGGCGGCTGCGCGGCGGTCACCGCGACCCTGGGCGACCTGGGCGAGTCGATGATCAAGCGCGACCTCGGGATCAAGGACATGGGCACGCTGCTGCCCGGCCACGGCGGCATCATGGACCGGCTGGACTCGCTCCTGCCGACCGCCCCGGTGGTCTGGCTGCTGCTGGCGGCCTTCGTCGGCAGCTGACCGCGCGGTCGAGCCGTACGAGACGTACGAGCAGGGGCCCCGGACGCCCGGCGTCCGGGGCCCTCGCGCGTCTGCGACACTGGAACAACCATGCCTAAGCCCGGAGAACTCACCTTTGTCGCGCCGCGCGGCGCCAAGCCCCCGCGACACCTCGCCGACCTGAGCCCCGCCGAGCGCAAGGAGGCCGTCGCCGAGCTGGGCGAGCAGCCGTTCCGCGCCAAGCAGCTCTCCAACCACTACTTCGGCCGGATGTCGAACGACCCGGCGAGCTGGACGGACATCCCCGCCGCCAGCCGGGAGAAGCTGACCGAGAGCCTGCTGCCCGAGCTGATGTCGGTGGTCCGGCACGTCTCCTGCGACGACGACACCACCCGCAAGACGCTCTGGAAGCTCTTCGACGGCACGCTCGTGGAGTCCGTGCTGATGCGTTACCCGGACCGGGTCACCATGTGCATCAGCTCGCAGGCCGGCTGCGGCATGAACTGCCCGTTCTGCGCCACCGGCCAGGCGGGGCTGACCCGCAACCTGTCCACGGCCGAGATCGTCGAGCAGATCGCGGCCGGGATGCGCGCGCTCAAGTCGGGGGAGATCCCCGGCGGCGAGGCGCGGCTGTCCAACGTGGTCTTCATGGGCATGGGCGAGCCGCTGGCCAACTACAACCGGGTGCTGGCCGCGATCCGCCGGCTGACCGACCCGGCGCCGGACGGCTTCGGCCTGTCCCAGCGCGGCATCACGGTCTCCACCGTCGGACTCGTCCCGGCGATGCACCGGTTCGCGGACGAGGGCCTCAGCTGCCGTCTGGCGCTGTCGCTGCACGCCCCGGACGACGAGCTGCGCGACGAGCTGGTGCCGGTGAACACCCGGTGGAAGGTCGACGAGGTGCTGGACGCGGCGTGGAACTACGCGGAGAAGTCCGGCCGCCGGATCTCCATCGAGTACGCGCTGATCAAGGACATCAACGACCAGGCGTGGCGGGCCGACCTGCTCGGCCGGCTGATCAAGAACCGCCGGGTGCACGTCAACCTGATCCCGCTGAACCCGACCCCCGGCTCCAAGTGGACGGCCTCCCGGCCCGAGGACGAGCGCGAGTTCGTCCGCCGGCTCCAGTCGCACGGCGTGCCGACGACCGTCCGCGACACCCGCGGCCAGGAGATCGACGGCGCCTGCGGTCAGCTCGCCGCGGCGGGCTGACGCCCCGCTCCGCGGGGACGACCGGGGCAGGGCCCCTACCGGAGCCCGGCGGCCGCCAGTGCGGCGGTCGCCCCGCCGGTCAGCAGCAGCGTGCTGCCCACCGCGAGGGTGCGCAGCGCGACCGCGCCGAACAGCAGCCGGGGAGAGGTGCCGAGGCGCAGCAGCGCGTCGGTGACCTCCCGGCGGTCGGTGCGGACCTCGGCGAGCCGGGTGACCACCGCGGCGGCCGCGCAGCCGAGCACCAGGCAGGCCTCGACCGCGGGCAGCGCGTCGGCGCTGCCCGGCGTGCCGATCCAGTAGCGGATGGTGGTGAGCACCAGCGCCACGGCGAGGGTGAGCACGGCCAGCGGCGTGCCGAGCCGGCGGGCCTGGGCGGTGAGGCCGCGCCCGGCCAGCAGTCGCAGCGGGGTGGGCCGTCCGACCGCGAGCAGCCGCCCGGCCCAGGCCAGCAGCGGACCGGTGAGCAGGGCGAGGCCGAGCGCGCCGGCCGCCCAGCCGCCGAGGGCGGCGGTGCTGGTGGCGCCGAGTCCGGCGGGCAGGTCGATCGGGCGGCCGTCGACGGCGGCGCCGGGCCGCAGGGCGATGAGTTCGAGCGCGGCGCCGATCACGACCAGCCCGGTCGCCAGGGCGATCCGCCAGACGCCGAAGCCGGTCGGGGCCTGGGTGCGGCCGCCGGGCAGGGTCTCGATGACGGGCACCGCGAGGGCGGCGGCGGTGCCGGCGGTGAGCGGGACCAGGGCGAGCAGGACGACCGGCGCGGCGGCCGGCAGCGGCACGCCCATGCCGAGGTCGGGGGCGAGCCCGGGGCCGGCGATGTCGTTGCGCAGCACCAGGAAGAGCAGCAGGGTGAGCAGGCTGCCGAGGGTGCAGGCGAGCGCGACCTCGCCGGCGATCAGCGTCCGGATCCGGCGGGAGCCGACCCCGGCGGCGGTGAGGCCGGCGATCCGCTCGGGCCGTCGGGCGGGCACCGCGCGGGCGGCGACGGCCGCGAACCAGGCGACGGCGGCGAGCGGGGGCAGGCACCACAGCAGCCGGGCCAGCGGGTCACCGCCGTCGATCGGGTCGCTCATCGCCCGGCCGAGGGAGCGCAACAGGAAGGCGGCGACCACGGCGGCGGCCAGGGCGGTGAGCAGCCAGCGGCCGAGGTCGGGCACCCGGTAGCCCCGGGCCAGACGGAGATAGAACACGTCGACTCTTTCAGCAGCTCGGCTTCAGCGGCTCGGCTTCGGCAGCTCGGCTTCGGCGGCTCGGCGTCGTCAGCGGCGGGTGGCCGTGACGGCGGGCGCTGCGGCGGCTCCGGGGGCGGCGGAGCCGCGGGGGACGGGGGCGACGGGGGCGGTGAGCCGTCCGTCGACCAGGGCGACGGCGCGGTCCGCGAACCGGACGAGTTCGGCGTCGTGGGTGGCCAGGACGAGGGTGAGCTGGTGGGACCTGGCCGCGCTGGTCAGTATCCGCATGACCTGCTCGGCGGCCTCGCGGTGCAGCGGGGCGGTCGGGTCGTCGGCGAAGACGACGGGCGGCAGCGGGGCCAGGGCGCGGGCGACGGCGACCCGCTGGCGGCGGCTCTGGATCAGCCGCTCGGGGCGCAGCCGGGCGCAGTCGCCGACGTCGAGGCGCTCCAGCCACTCGTCGGCGGCGGTGTAGGCGGCCTTGTTGCCGGCCCCGGCGAGCAGCAGCGGCAGGGCGACGTTCTCCCGGGCGGTCAGTTCGGGCACCAGGTGGGGCTCGGAGCCGACGAAGCCGAAGCGGTCGCGGCGCAGCCGTTCGCGGCCGGCCCGCTGGAGGGTGTGCACGGGGGAGCTGTTGAACCAGACCTCGCCCTCGTCGACCGGGAGCTGGGCGGAGAGGCAGCCGAGCAGGGTGCTCTTGCCGGAGCCGCGCGGGCCGGTGACGGCGAGCACCTCGCCCTCGCGGACGCCGATCGAGATGCCGCGCAGGGCGGGGGTGCCGTCATGGGACTTGACGATCCCTCGGGCCCACAGCACGTCGTTGTCAGGCGGTGCCGCTGACATGAGGATCCATCCTGGGTGGCCGCAGGGATATGACAGTCGTCAGATTAGAACGACCGGGGCGTGTCGCGGTTGCGGCGCACTGGTCCATCACGGGCATATCACCCGCATTCAGGCATGTTTGGTCGTACGACTGTGATGTTGCACCGGGGGGAGAGACGCCGAAGGGCGGCCTCGCGGGGAGCGGGGCCGCCCTTCGGCGGAGGGTGGGGAAGAAGGCTCAGGGGATCAGATCTTCGCCCACGCGTCGGTGAGGCTGGTCCGCAGGATCTGCTCGATCTCGTCGAAGGTCGACTGGTCGGAGATCAGCGGCGGGGCCAGCTGGATGACCGGGTCGCCACGGTCGTCGGCGCGGCAGTACAGGCCGTTGTCGAAGAGGGCCTTCGACAGGAAGCCGTAGAGGACGCGCTCGACCTCTTCGTCGTTGAACGACTCCTTGGTGACCTTGTCCTTCACGAGCTCGATGCCGTAGAAGTACCCGTTGCCGCGGACGTCGCCGACGATCGGCAGGTCGCGCAGCTTGTCCAGGGTGCCCAGGAACGCGGCCTCGTTGTCGAGCACGTGCTGGTTCAGGCCCTCGCGCTCGAAGATGTCGAGGTTGGCCAGCGCCACCGCGGAGGAGACCGGGTGGCCACCGAAGGTGTAGCCGTGCAGGAAGGTGTTGTCGCCCTTGTAGAACGGCTCGGCGAGGCGGTCCGAGATGATCGTGGCGCCGATCGGGGAGTAGCCCGAGGTCATGCCCTTGGCGCAGGTGATCATGTCGGGCTGGTAGCCGAACTTGTCGGCGCCGAACATGGTGCCCAGGCGGCCGAAGGCGCAGATGACCTCGTCCGAGACCAGCAGCACGTCGTGGCGGTCGCAGATCTCGCGCAGGCGCTGGAAGTACCCGGGCGGCGGCGGGAAGCAGCCACCAGCGTTCTGCACCGGCTCGACGAAGACGGCGGCGACGGTCTCGGCGCCCTCGTTGAGGATGGCCACCTCGATCTCGTCGGCGCACCAGCGGCCGTAGGCCTCGGGGTCGACCGTGCCGTCGGGGCCCTCGAGGAAGGCCGGGGCGCGGTAGATGTTGGTGTTCGGGGCCTTGTGGGTGCCCGGCACCAGCGGCTCGAACGGGGCCTTCAGGCCCGGCAGGCCGGTGATGGACAGGGCGCCCTGCGGGGTGCCGTGGTAGGCGACGGCGCGCGAGATGACCTTGTACTTGGTCGGCTTGCCGGTCAGCTTGAAGTACTGCTTGGCGAGCTTCCAGGCGGTCTCGACGGCCTCGCCGCCACCGGTGGAGAAGAAGACCTTGTTCAGGTCGCCCGGGGCGTAGTTGGCCAGGCGCTCGGCCAGCTCGACGGCCTTCGGGTGGGCGTAGCTCCACACCGGGAAGAAGGCGAGCTCCTTGGCCTGCTTGGCGGCGGCCTCGGCGAGCTCCTCACGGCCGTGGCCGGCCTGGACGACGAACAGGCCGGCGAGGCCGTCGAGGTACTTGCGTCCCTTGTCGTCCCAGACGTAGGTGCCCTCGCCCTTGACGATCGTCGGCACGGGGGAGTTCTCGTACGACGACATGCGGGTGAAGTGCATCCACAGGTGGTCGTAGGCGGTCTTGGAAAGGTCCTTCTGCGCCGGGTCGGCTGTCATCGGGTGCCCCAGGTGTAGGTCTGTTTCCGGAGCTTCAGGTAAACGAAGCTCTCGGTGCTCCGCACGCCGGGAAGGGCGCGGATGCGCTTGTTGATCAGTTCGAGCAGGTGCTCGTCGTCCTCGCAGACCAGTTCGGCCAGGAGGTCGAACGAGCCTGCGGTGCAGACCACGTAGTCGACCTCGTCGAGGGCGGCCAACGCGTCGGCGACGGGCTCGATGTCACCCTCGACCCGGATGCCGACCATCGCCTGGCGGGTGAAGCCGACGGTGAGCGGGTCCGTGACGGCGACGATCTGCATCACGCCCTGGTCGAGCAGCTTCTGGACGCGCTGCCGCACGGCAGCCTCGGACAGGCCGACGGCCTTGCCGATGGCGGCGTACGGGCGGCGCCCGTCCTCCTGGAGCTGCTCGATGATCGCCTTGGAGGCGGCGTCGAGGGGAACGCTGGCGTTCCGGTCGCGGTTGGCCACGCGGCCACTGTGCCTGATCGCTCGCGCGTTCGCAAGCGTGGAAGCTGCTGATTTCGTCGTGATCTTGGAAAACACGTGCGGATTTCATTGCTGAAGCGCAGTCGGTCTGTCGATACCGGCAGTCGTGCGGCTACCCTGGCACGGTACGCGCGCGCCCCGAGGGCCGGCGCACGTACCGCCACCAGTGGACCGCGTCGCTCCGGGCGCGGCCACTCGGGACCCTTCGTACGCCGGATCCGCCGACGTACCATTGCGCCGGAATCTGCAACGCCGCAGGCCCAGACCGAGGAGAGATCCGTGAGCGACCTTCGCACGCTGCGCAACTACATCAACGGTGAGTTCGTCGACGCGGCCGACGGCCGCACGCTCGACATCGTCGACCCGACCACCGGCGAGGTGTACGCGACGTCGCCGCTGTCCGGTGCCGCTGACGTCGACGCCGCCATGGCCTCCGCTGACGCCGCCTTCCCGATCTGGCGCGATGCCACCCCGAGCACCCGGCAGAAGCTGCTGCTGAAGATCGCCGACGCGGTCGAGGCCCGTGCCGACGAGATCGTCGACACCGAGGTGCGCAACACCGGCAAGCCCCGCGCGCTGACCCTCTCCGAGGAGATCGGCCCGATGGTGGACCAGATCCGGTTCTTCGCCGGTGCCGCCCGCATGCTGGAGGGCAAGGCCGCGGGCGAGTACATGGACGGGATGACCTCGATCATCCGCCGCGAGCCGGTCGGCGTCTGTGCCCAGGTCGCGCCGTGGAACTACCCGATGATGATGGCCGTCTGGAAGTTCGCCCCGGCCATCGCCGCGGGCAAC
Source organism: Kitasatospora sp. NPDC096204 (assembly GCF_044763205.1). Classification (NCBI taxonomy): domain Bacteria; kingdom Bacillati; phylum Actinomycetota; class Actinomycetes; order Kitasatosporales; family Streptomycetaceae; genus Kitasatospora; species Kitasatospora sp. NPDC096204. The sequence continues at coordinate 16,453 of NZ_JBIWFT010000051.1, read as the reverse complement.
ACCGTCGTGCTGAAGCCCTCGGACACCACCCCGGCCTCCACCGTGCTGCTGGCCGAGATCATCGGCGGCGTGCTCAAGGAGCTGGAGCTGCCGGCCGGCGTCTTCAACGTCATCTGCGGTGACCGCGAGACCGGCAAGCTGATGGTCGAGCACAAGACCCCGGCGATGGCCTCCATCACCGGTTCGGTGCGCGCCGGCATCTCGGTCGCCGAGTCCGCCTCCAAGGACGTCAAGCGCGTCCACCTGGAGCTGGGCGGCAAGGCCCCGGTCGTGGTCTTCGAGGACGCCGACATCGCCGAGGCCGTCGAGGGCATCTCGATGGCGGGCTACTTCAACGCCGGCCAGGACTGCACCGCCGCCACCCGCGTGCTGGTGCACGAGTCGATCCACGACGCCTTCGTCGAGGCGCTGGCCAAGGCCGCGGCCGAGACCAAGACCGGCGGCGTGGACGACGAGGACGTGCTGTACGGCCCGCTGAACAACGCCAACCAGCTGAAGCAGGTCTCCGGCTTCATCGAGCGGCTGCCCGCCCACGCCAAGGTCGAGGCCGGTGGCCACCGGGTCGGCGACCAGGGCTACTTCTACGCCCCGACCGTCGTCTCCGGCCTGAACCAGGACGACGAGATCATCCAGAACGAGGTCTTCGGCCCGGTCATCACCGTGCAGAAGTTCACCGACGAGGACCAGGCCGTCGCGTACGCCAACGGCGTCGAGTTCGCGCTGGCCTCCTCGGTGTGGACCAAGGACCACGCCCGCGCCATGCGGATGTCGCGCCGCCTGGACTTCGGCTGCGTCTGGATCAACACCCACATCCCGCTGGTCGCCGAGATGCCGCACGGTGGCTTCAAGAAGTCCGGCTACGGCAAGGACCTGTCGGCGTACGGCTTCGAGGACTACACCCGCGTGAAGCACGTCATGACCGCGATCTGAGCGGGTCGTGGCCGTCGAGCGCAGGATGACCACGATCTGAGCGGGTCGTGGCCGTCGAGCGCAGGATGACCGCGATCTGGTGATCGGTTGATGTGACGGTGGGCCCGGGTCTTCTCGACCCGGGCCCACCGCCTTTGCATCCTGTCGACGGTTGGCGCGACCGGCTGACACGATGGAACTGCCCTTCGGGGACGGGCCGCCCTAGCCTTACCGGCATGAGCATCCCCACCGCTGACTCAGCCGCCGGCCAGGCCGTCAAGGCCGCCGACCGCGCGCACGTCTTCCACTCGTGGTCCGCCCAGGCGCTGATCGACCCCCTCGCGGTGGCCGGCGCCGAGGGCTCGTACTTCTGGGACTACGACGGCAACCGCTACCTCGACTTCTCCTCGCAGCTGGTCAACACCAACATCGGCCACCAGCACCCGAAGGTGGTCGCCGCGATCCAGGAGCAGGCGGCGAAGCTCTGCACCATCGCCCCCGGCTTCGCGGTCGAGTCGCGCAGCGAGGCCGCCCGGCTGATCGCCGAGCGCACCCCCGGCGACCTGGACAAGATCTTCTTCACCAACGGCGGTGCCGAGGCCAACGAGAACGCCATCCGGCTGGCCCGGCTGCACACCGGCCGGCAGAAGGTGCTGTCCACCTACCGCTCGTACCACGGCGCCACCGCCAACGCGATCGCCCTCACCGGCGACCCGCGGCGCTGGCCCAACGAGAGCGGCGTCTCCGGGGTGGTGCACTTCTGGGGGCCGTATACCTACCGCTCCAACTTCCACGCCGAGAACGAGGCGCAGGAGTGCGAGCGCGCGCTGGAGCACCTGGAGCAGGTGATCGCGTTCGAGGGGCCCGGCACCGTCGCGGCGGTCATCCTGGAGACGGTGGTCGGCACCGCGGGCATCCTGGTCCCGCCGGCGGGCTACCTGGCCGGGGTGCGGGAGATCTGCGACCGCTACGGGATCGTGTTCATCCTGGACGAGGTGATGGCCGGCTTCGGCCGCACCGGCGAGTGGTTCGCCGCCGACCACTGGGGCGTCACCCCGGACCTGCTCACCTTCGCCAAGGGCGTGAACTCGGGCTACGTGCCGCTGGGCGGCGTGGCGATCAGCGCCGAGATCGCGGCCACCTTCGCCGAGCGGGCCTTCCCCGGCGGGCTCACCTACTCCGGTCACCCGCTGGCCTGCGCCTCCGCGGTGGCGACCATCAACACCATGGCGGAGGAGGGCATCGTCGAGAACGCCAGGCACATCGGCGAGACGGTCCTCGGCCCCGGCCTGCGCGAGCTGGCCGAGCGGCACCCGTCGGTCGGCGAGGTCCGCGGCCTCGGCGTGTTCTGGGCGCTCGACCTGGTGAAGGACCGGGAGACCCGCGAGCCGCTGGTGCCCTACAACGCGGCCGGCGCCGACAACGCGCCGATGGCCGAGCTGGCCGCCGCCTGCAAGCAGCGCGGGCTCTGGCCGTTCGTCAACATGAACCGCTTCCACGTCGTCCCGCCGTGCACCGTCACCGAGGAGGAGGCCAAGACCGGCCTCGCGGTCCTGGACGAGGTGCTGTCGCTCACCGACGCGCACACTGTCTGACGTACCCAGACGTACCTACCAGGACGGCCCCGAGCACGCGCGTGCCCGGGGCCGTCCCACGCTCCGGAAGGCCGCTCATGCCCAGCCGCACCACCCCGACCCGCCGTCCCGTCAACTCCCGCGCCGTCCGACGGCGTTCCGTGCTCGGCGGTGCCGCGCTGCTCGGCGCCGGCACGCTGACCGGCTGCGGCATCCCGTCCGCGTACGTGGCCGAGGACCGCCGCTCGGCCCCCGACCGCTCGGAGAGCGACAAGCGGCTCGCCTTCTCCAACTGGACGCAGTACATCGACACCGACGACGCGGGCGGCCGCCCGACCCTGGACGCGTTCAGTGAGAAGTCCGGGATCGAGGTCACCTACACCGAGGACATCAACGACAACGACGAGTTCTTCGGCAAGATCAGCCCGGTGCTCACCCAGGGCGCCGCCCCCGGCCGGGACCTGATGGTGATCAGCGACTGGATGGCCGGGCGGTACGTCTCGCTGGGCTGGGTGCAGGCCATGGACCGGGACAACCTGCCCAACGTCACGGCCAACCTGGACCCCCAGCTCGCCGACCCGGCCTTCGACCCCGGGCGCAGGCGCAGCGTGCCGTGGCAGTCCGGGATCACCGGCATCGCCTACAACCGCAAGGCGCTCGGCCGCGAGATCAGGTCCACCGCCGACCTGTGGGCGCCCGACCTCAAGGGCCGGGTCACGCTGTTCGCCGGGCTGGACGAGGCGCTCGGACTGCTGATGCTCTCCCAGGGGGCGGACATCGCGAAGTTCGGCGACGACGACGCGCGCAGGGCGATGGACCTGGTGCAGAAGGCGGTCGACAGCGGCCACGTCCGGCGCTTCACCGGCAACGACTACACCAGCGACCTCGCCTCCGGCGCGGCGCTCGCCTGCCAGGCCTACTCGGGCGACGCCGTCCAGCTCACCGCCGAGAACCCGGACATCGAGTTCGTGGTGCCGGAGGAGGGCGGCGAGCTGTGGGCGGAGAGCCTGATGATCCCCAACCGGGCCGCCCACAAGCGCAACGCCGAGCTGCTGATCGACTACTACTACCAGCCCGAGGTGGCGGCCGAACTCGCCGCGTTCGTCCAGTACATCTGCCCGGTGCCGGCCGCCCGCGAGGTGCTGGCGGACAGCGGCGACAAGGAGAAGGCCGAACTCGCCGAGAACCCGCTGGTCTTCCCGACCGAGGAGATGCGCGCCCGGCTGCACACCATGCGCGACGTCGCCTCGGCCGAGCGGCCCGAGCTGCACAAGGTCTGGGGCCGCATCACCGGGGTGTGACCCGTCCTACCGGCGCACCGCGTCCAGGGCGAGCAGGGCCACGTGCAGGGAGAGGCAGGACTCCACCTGGTCGAGGTCCACACCGAGGATCCGCTCGACCTTGTGCAGCCGGTCGTAGAAGGACGGCCGGGACAGGTGCGCGGCGTCCGCCGCGGCCGACTTGTTCCGGCCCTGCTCCAGGTAGATCCGCAGCATCTGCACCAACTGGCCGTTGTGCTCGGCGTCGTGGGCCAGCAGCGGGCCCAACTCCCGTTCCACGTACGTCTGCAGCCGGGCGTCGTCGCGCAGCAGGTGGAGCAGGCCGCGCAGCCGGACGTCCGGCAGGCGGTAGTAGGAGGAACTGCGGCCGCCGGGTGCGTCGTGCAGGGCGGCGTCGGCGACCTGGGTGGCCTCCAGCAGGGTGCGCCGGGCGTCGCGCACCGAGCCGACCGAGGAGCCGACCGCGACCACCGGGCCGGCCGGGTCACCGCCCTCCCGTCCGGCCTCGGCCGACATCCGGCGCAGCGCGGCCGAGAGGGAGTCCAGCGCGGCGTGCTCGTCCTGCTGGGTGCCGAGGGCGATCAGCAGGCCGACGGCCTCGTCGTCGAGCGCGCCGACCAGCGCGGTCAGCCGGCAGGCCCGGACCGCGCCGGCGGCCAGCTCGGTGAAGTCGCGCAGCCGGGCCTGGGCCTCCAGCGCGGCCGGGATCGGCCCGCGCCGCTGTCGCAGCACCACGCCGACCAGTCGGCGGCCCTCCAGCGGGACGCCGAGGGCCTGGGCGCGCAGGGCCGCCTCGGAGACGGTCAGCGCGTGGGTGAGGATGCCGGACAACAGGGTGCGGTGGGTCTGCCGCTCCAGGCTCTCCCGGTCGCGCACCACCAGCCGGTTGAGCGCCAGTGCGGAGGCGCCGCGCTCCAGCAGCATGGTGTGCGGGTGGGGCTCGCTCCCGGGCAGCGGGCCGGGTTCCTGCACCAGTACGAGACGGCCCCAGTCCTGGCCGCGGGCGCCGACGGTGGTGACCAGCCAGCCGCTGCGCGGGTCATGGCCGGTGCGCCCGGCCGGGCGCACCCCGCGCGAGCGGCGCTCCCAGTCCTCCAGCACCTCGGCCTCGGGGCGTCCGGCGGCGTCGTGGGCGAGCACCTGGTGGGCCAGGTTCTCCAGGACGACCGGGGCGCCGGCCATCCGCGCCACCTGGCGGATCACCTCGGGCGGCTCGGCACCCTCCACCACCAGCTCGTTGAAGACCTGGTGGACCGACTCGGAGACCCTCAGCTGCTCCAGCTGGGCGTTGACCACCAGGGCGTGCACGGCCTCGGTGACGGCGACGAAGCGCAGTTCGCGGCGGAGCGTGACCAGCGGCAGTCCGCGCTGCTCGGCGGCGTTGACCAGGGCGCGGGGGAGCGAGTCGAAGTATCGCCGCCCGAACTCGACGACCAGGCCGGCCACCCCGACCTCGTCCAGCTCGCGGACGTAGCGGGCCAGGCCCTCGCGGTCCTCCGGCAGGGCGATGCCGGTGGTCAGCACCAGCTCGCCGCCGCGGAGCATCCCGGCGACGTCGGGCAGCTCGCTGACGTGGACCCAGCGGACCGGCCGTTCCAGGTGGTCGGCGCCGGCCACCACCTGGGGCAGGCCGCGCCGCATCACGTCCAGGTCGAGGATTCGGGCGACGGTGGGGAGCATCGCGGGCCTCCGGAGGCCGTGGGGGACGGAGCGGGCGCTCCGGGCGATCAGGGTGTCAGGTAAATCATCCATCCCCCAGACGACCTGTTGCCCTGCCCGCACCCTTGCACCCTGTAAGGCCCTTCGCGCCGAGACTGTCGAAGTGACCCTTGTCACGTCAACCTCCCAGCAGGCAAGGTCAGCGGGACCGCAGACCCCCGGCGCGGACGCGTGCCCCCGCAGCGGTCGAACCACGGCACTTGGAGGAACCAGATGGACCTGACCGACTTCGGCCCGGGCTCGCAGTACATCGCGGGCCGCCAGACCCGGGGGAGCGGCGAACGCTTCCAGGTCGTCAACCCCGCCGACGGCAGCGTCGTCGAGCAGGTCGCGCTGGCCACCGCCGAGGACGTGGACACCGCCGTCGCCGCCGCGAAGGCCGCCCTGCCCGGCTGGTCCTCGGCCACCCCCGGCGCGCGTTCCGAGGCGCTCACCAGGCTGGCCGCCGTCCTGGCGGGGGCGGCCGACGACCTGGCCCGGGTGGAGACGGCGCAGACCGGCAAGCCGGTCAAGCTGGCCACCGAGTTCGACGTGCCCGGCACGATCGACAACGCCGCCTTCTTCGCCGGTGCCGCCCGCAACCTGGAGGGCAAGGCCGCCGGCGAGTACTCCGGCGACCACACCTCGTACGTGCGGCGCGAGGCGGTCGGCGTGGTCGGCTCGATCTCGCCGTGGAACTACCCGCTGCAGATGGCCGCCTGGAAGATCCTGCCGGCGATCGCCGCGGGCAACACCATCGTGCTCAAGCCGGCCGAGCTGACCCCGCTGACCTCGGTGATGTTCGCCCGGGCCTGCACCGCCGCGGGCATCCCGGACGGTGTGGTCAACGTGGTCACCGGCGCCGGGCGCACCGCCGGCGAGCACCTGGTCGGGCACCCGGACGTCGCGATGGTCTCCTTCACCGGCTCCACCGGCGTCGGCCGGCGGGTCGCCGAGATCGCCACCGCGGGCGTCAAGCGCACCCACCTGGAACTCGGCGGCAAGGCCCCGTTCGTGGTCTTCGACGACGCCGACCTGGACGCCGCCGTGCACGGAGCGGTCGCCGCCTCGCTGATCAACGGCGGCCAGGACTGCACCGCCGCCACCCGCGCCTACGTCCAGCGCCCGCTGTACGACGCCTTCGTGGCCGGGGTCGCCGAGCTGTACGCGGCGATCCGGGTCGGCGACCCGCTGAACCCGCACACCGACCTCGGCCCGCTGGTGTCCTACGCCCACCGGGACCGGGTGGCCGGCTTCGTGGAGCGCGCCCGCTCGTACGCCACCGTGGTCACCGGCGGCCGGCCCGCGGACAAGGGCCATGACGGCACCGACCTCACCCGCGGCGCGTACCACCTGCCCACCCTGATCACCGGTGCGGCCCAGGACAGCGAGGTCGTGCAGGGCGAGATCTTCGGCCCGGTGCTGGTCGTGCTGCCCTTCGACGGCGACGACGAGGGCCTGCGGCTGGCCAACGACACCCCGTACGGCCTGGCCGCCTCCGCCTGGACGAGCAACGTGCACCGCTCGCTGCGCGCCACCCGGGAGATCGCGGCCGGCTGCGTCTGGGTCAACGACCACATCCCGATCATCAGCGAGATGCCGCACGGCGGCTACAAGGCGTCCGGCTACGGCAAGGACATGTCCCAGTACTCGCTGGACGAGTACACCCAGGTGAAGCACGTCATGTTCGACACCACCGCGGTGGCCCGCAAGGACTGGCACCGCACCGTCTTCGGAGACAGATAACCCCCGGCCCAAGCGGGTGCCCCCACACCCCATCTCCCCCAGGAGGCCCGTTCCATGGCGTTCAACGAGCTCACCGACGGTCTGCCCGAACCGGTCCGAAGGGCCTGGGAACGCAGCCTGACCAGCGGCCGGGCCGCGCTCGGCCGCCGCACCCTGCTGCGCGCCGCCGCGCTGACCGCCGGAGCGGGCACCCTGGCGGCCTGCGGCATCCCGGCGGCCCCGCGGGCGACCGGCGACTCGACCGCGAACGCCGCCAAGGACCTCTCCGAGACGCAGAAGGAGGTCGCCTTCTCCAACTGGCCGCTGTACATCGACACGGACGAGAAGGACAAGGAGAAGCACGGCACCCTGGACGCCTTCACCGAGGCCACCGGCATCAGGGTCAAGTACAACGAGGACGTCAACGACAACGTCGAGTTCTTCGGGAAGGTCAAGCCGCAGCTCGCCTCCGGCCAGGACACGGGCCGCGACCTGATGGTGCTCACCGACTGGATGGCCGCCCGGCTGATCCGGCTCGGCTGGGCGCAGAAGCTCGACCCGGCGAACGTCACCACCGCGATCACCAACATCGACGCGCGCTTCCGCGCCCCCGACTGGGACCCGGGCCGCCTCTACTCCTACCCGTGGGCCGGCATCCAGACCGTCGTCGCGTACAACCGGAAGGCGACCAAGGGGAAGCAGGTCACCAGCGTCTCCCAGCTGCTGGACGACCCCGACCTCAAGGGCCGGGTCACCTTCCTCTCCGAGATGCGCGACAGCATCGGGATGGTCCTGCTGGACCAGGGCAAGGACACCGCGAAGTTCACCGCCGACGACTACGACGGCGCGGTCGCCCGGCTGCAGAAGGCCGTCGACAGCAAGCAGATCCGCCGGTTCACCGGCAACGACTACGGCCAGGAGCTGTCCGCCGGCGACATCGCGGCCTGCATCGCCTGGGGCGGCGACCTGATCCAACTGCGGGCCGACAACCCGGACATCGAGTTCGTCATCCCGGAGAAGGGCTACATCGCCTCGACCGACAACATGCTGGTCCCGGCCAAGGCCCGGCACAAGACGAACGCGGAGAAGCTGATCGACTTCTACTATCAGCCGAAGATCGCGGCGCAGCTGGTCGCGGGCATCGGCTTCGTCTCCGCCGTCACCGGGATGAAGGACGAGCTCGCCGGCATCGCCCCGGAGACCGCGGCCAACCCGCTGGTCGTACCCACCCCCGAGATGGCGGTCAAGGCCCACGTGTTCCGCACGCTCTCCGAGAGCGAGGAGAGCGACTTCGAGCAGAAGTTCTCCAAGCTCATCGGCGCCTGACCCCCGACTCCCGGCAGAGAGACCCAGGAAGACACCACCCCATGACAGACCAGCAGCGCGACGCGGCCGCCGGCGGCGACGTCCGGCTCACCGGCATCGGCAAGACCTACGGCTCCTTCACCGCCGTCCACCCGCTCGACCTGACCGTCCCGCAGGGCTCCTTCTTCGCCCTGCTCGGCGCCTCCGGCTGCGGCAAGACCACCACCCTGCGCATGATCGCCGGCCTGGAGGAGCCCACCAGCGGCACCGTGCTGATCGGCGGCCAGGACGTCACCGCCCTGCCCCCGTACAAGCGTCCGGTGAACACCGTCTTCCAGAGCTACGCGCTCTTCCCGCACCTGGACATCTTCGAGAACGTCGCCTTCGGCCTGCGCCGGCGAGGCCGGAAGGACGTCAAGAAGCAGGTCGACGAGATGCTGGAGCTGGTCGAACTCGGCCAGTACGCCCGGCGCAAGCCGCACCAGCTCTCCGGCGGCCAGCAGCAGCGCGTCGCGGTCGCCCGCGCACTGATCAACCACCCCCAGGTGCTGCTCCTGGACGAGCCGCTCGGTGCGCTCGACCTCAAGCTCCGCCGCCAGATGCAGCTGGAACTCAAGCGGATCCAGACCGAGGTCGGCATCACCTTCGTGCACGTCACCCACGACCAGGAGGAGGCCATGACCATGGCCGACACCATCGCGGTGATGAACGGCGGCCGGGTCGAGCAGCTGGGCGCCCCCGCCGAGCTGTACGAGAACCCCGCCACCACCTTCGTGGCCAACTTCCTCGGCCAGTCCAACCTGCTGCCCGCCGAGGTCACCGGAAGCGAGGGCGGCGACCTGCTGCTCAGCGCGGCCGGCGCCCGCCTCACGGTGCCGAAGGCACGCTGCGCCACCGACGCCAAGCGCGTCCACCTGGGCGTGCGCCCGGAGAAGATCACCATCACCCACGCCTCCGAGCAGGTCGCCGACGGCCGCAACCGGCTGACCGGCACCGTGCTCGACTCCAGCTTCATCGGCGTCTCCACCCAGTACGTGGTGCGCACCGACGGCGGCCAGGAGGTCACCGTCTTCGAGCAGAACATGGAGCGCGACGCCCGGATCGTCCCCGGCGCCGCCGTCCGGCTGCACTGGAACCCCGCGCACTCCTTCGCCCTGGACGCCGCGCAGGCGATCGACGCGGGCACCGCGGAGGAGGCCGCATGACCGCCACCGCCCCGGCCGCGCCGTCCCAGGCGATACCCCCCGACGGCGGCCCCCGGACGGAACCGGGGGCGAAGCCCAGGCGCAAGCTCACCCCGTACTGGCTGCTGCTGCCCGGCATCGCCTGGCTGGTGATCTTCTTCGCCGTCCCGATGCTCTACCAGGGCTCGACCTCGCTGCAGACGGGCTCGCTCGAAGAGGGCTTCAAGGTCACCTGGCACTTCTCGACCTACTGGGACGCCCTGGTCGAGTACAAGTGGCACTTCCTGCGCTCGTTCTCCTACGCGGCCGTCGCCACCGTGCTCTGCCTGGCCGTCGGCTACCCGCTCGCGTACACGATCGCCTTCAAGGCGAGCAAGCGCTGGCGCAACGTCATCCTGATCCTGGTCATCGCGCCGTTCTTCACCAGCTTCCTGATCCGCACCCTGGCCTGGAAGACCATCCTGTCCGACGGCGGCCCGGTGGTCGGCGCGCTGAACGCGCTGCACGTCCTGGACGTCACCAACCTGCTCGGCCTCACCGACGGCGACCGGGTGCTGGCCACGCCGCTCGCGGTGGTCTGCGGCCTGACCTACAACTTCCTGCCGTTCATGATCCTTCCGCTGTACACCTCGCTGGAGCGGATCGACCCGCGCCTGCACGAGGCGGCCGGCGACCTCTACGCCCGGCCGTTCACCACCTTCCGCAAGGTCACCTTCCCGATCTCGCTGCCGGGCGTGGTCGCGGGCACCCTGCTGACCTTCATCCCGGCCTCCGGCGACTACATCAACGCCCAGCTGCTGGGCTCGCCGAGCGAGCAGATGGTCGGCAACGGCATCCAGAAGCAGTTCCTGAACGTGCTCGACTACCCCACGGCGGCCGCGCTGAGCTTCATCCTGATGGCCCTGATCCTGGGCATGGTGACGGTCTACATGCGCAAGGCCGGGACGGAGGATCTGGTCTGATGTCCCGGATGTTCAAGTGGATCCGCGCCCACCTGGTGGTGCTGGCCGGCCTGCTGGCCCTCGCCTACCTGGTGCTGCCCAACCTGGTCGTGCTGGCCTTCTCGTTCAACAAGCCGGTGGGCAAGTTCAACTACGAGTGGAACGAGTTCTCCACCGACGCCTGGACCAACCCCTGCGGCGTCGCCGACATGTGCCAGTCGCTCTCGCTCAGCCTGCAGATCGCGGTGCTCGCCACCATCGGCGCCACCGTGCTCGGCACCATGGTCGCCTTCGCGCTGGCCCGCTACCGCTTCCGCGGCCGCTCGGCCACCACCGCGATGATCTTCCTTCCGATGGCCATGCCCGAGGTGGTCATGGCCGCCTCGCTCGGGACGCTCTTCCTCAACATGCGCATCCCGTTCGGCTTCACCACCATCCTCATCGCGCACATCATGTTCTGCCTCAGCTTCGTGGTGACGGCGGTCAAGGCGCGCGTGATGAGCATGGACCCGAGGCTCGAACAGGCCGCCCAGGACCTCTACGCGACCCCCACCCAGACCTTCCTGAGGGTCACCCTGCCGCTGGCGGCGCCCGGCATCGCGGCGGGCGCGCTGCTCAGCTTCGCGCTCTCCTTCGACGACTTCATCATCACCCAGTTCAACTCGGGGCCGACCACGGTCACCTTCCCGATGTTCGTCTGGGGCGCCTCGCAGCGCGGCATCCCGGTGCAGGTGAACGTCATCGGCACCGCGATGTTCCTCGCCGCCGTCGTGCTGACCGTCGTCGGCCAGTGGCTGGGCAACCGTCGGAAGGCCACCGCCTGACGTACGGTCGACAACGGTGGCCCGTACAACCATCACCTATTCGTAGAAAGTGGCTGATAATGCATGGACTCCGCCCGCGCACTCAGTGACGCCAGGCCCACCCCCTTCTGGCTGGAGGATCCCGGCCGGCCGGCGGCGCTGCCCGCCCTGGTCGGCGACACCACCTGCGACCTGCTGGTCGTCGGCGGCGGCTACTCCGGCCTGTGGACCGCCCTCATCGCCAAGGAGCGCGACCCCTCGCTGGACGTCGTGCTGGTCGAGGGCAACGAGGTCGGGTGGGCCGCGTCCGGGCGCAACGGCGGGTTCTGTGCGGCCAGCCTCACCCACGGCTTCGGCAACGGCCTGGACCGCTGGCCGTCCGAACTGGCCCAGCTGGAACGCCTCGGTGCCGCCAACCTCGACGGCATCGAGGCCACCCTCAAGCGCTACGGCATCGACGCCGAGTGGGAGCGCACCGGCGAGATCGACGTCGCCACCCAGCCCCACCAGGTCGAGGAGCTCCACGAGGTCGCCGAGGCGGTCGCCCGGTACGGCCTCGACATCACCGTCCTGGACGCCGACCAGCTGCGCGCCGAGGTGAACTCGCCGACCTTCCTCGGCGGGCTCTGGGACAAGGAGGGCGTGGCGATGGTCCACCCCGCCAAGCTCGCCTGGGGCCTCAAGGACGCCTGCCTCGGCCAGGGCGTGCGGATCTTCGAGCACACCCGGGCCACCGACCTGCGGGAGCACGGCAGCGGCATGGCCGTCCGCACCCCGTACGGCCGGGTCTTCGCCCGCAAGGTCGCGCTCGGCACCAACGTCTTCCCGTCACTGCTCAAGCGGGTCCGCCCGTACGTCGTCCCGGTGTACGACTACGCGCTGATGACCGAGCCGCTCAGTGAGGAGCAGCTCGCCTCGATCGGCTGGCGCGGGCGGCAGGGCCTCGGCGACAGCGCCAACAAGTTCCACTACTTCCGGCTCTCCGCCGACAACCGGATCCTCTGGGGCGGCTACGACGCGGTCTACCACTTCGGCGGCCACGTCCGGCACGAGTACGACCAGCGGCCGGAGACCTTCCGCACCCTGGCGAACCACTTCTTCCGCTGCTTCCCGCAGCTGGAGGGCCTGCGCTTCACCAACGCCTGGGGCGGCGCGATCGACACCTGCAGCCGGTTCTCGGCGTTCTTCGACACCGGCTACCGGGGCAAGGTCGCGTACGCGGTCGGCTACACCGGGCTCGGCGTCGGCGCGACCCGCTTCGGCGCCGAGGTGATGCTCGACCTGCTCGCCGGCGAGCGCACCGAGCGCACCTCGCTGGACATGGTGCGCAGCAAGCCGCTGCCGTTCCCGCCCGAGCCGGTGCGCTGGGCCGGGATCGAGATCACCACCCGGTCGCTGGAGCGGGCGGACCGCAACGGCGGCCACCGCAACCTCTGGCTGCGCACCCTCGACCGGATGGGGCTGGGCTTCGACAGCTGAAGCGCCCGCACCCGTAGTCGGGTGCCCCCAGTCGTGTAATCGGGACCCGCCGTCCGCCTCTCCCTGGTGACGGCGGGTCTCGTTCCTCCCGCCGTCTCCGAACAGTACGAACGGCGAGAAGCGGGGACACGACATGGAGACCACCGGACTGCACTGGCTCGCCCAGGTGGCACCGGACCCGGAATCCTTCCGGGAACAGTGGGAGCGCACCGGGCTCGGCCTGGTGCTGTTGCCGGCCGGCCGGCGCTGGGACGTCCTCTCCGTCCCCGGGCGGCTCGGTCGCCCGGCCCTGGAGGTCCTGGACCCGCGCACCCGCGGCCCGGTCCTCACCGACTTCGGGGGCGAGCACCTCAGCTTCCTGGTGCCCGTCGGCACCGCGGCCCGCTGGATCGGCACCGGCGTGCGCGGCGCCGGGGAGGGCACCTGGATCGTCGTGCCGCACCCCGAGCGCAGCAGCCGGGGCGTGCGCTGGCTGGTCCCGCCCGACGGCTCCGGGCGGCTCAACGACCCGGTGCTGCTGGAGCTCGCCCTGCACGAGGCGGCGGCGAGCCTCAGCGGCTGGTGAGTCGCGGGGCGTCCGGGGGCACTCCCGGGCGCGCGCCGGGTGGTCGCGCGCGGGGCGACCGAGGGGTGCCCGGGCGTGCCCGGGTGCCCGACAGTGGCGGCGCGCGGAGCGGGCGGCCGCGTCAGACTGGAGGCGTGACCACCGTCCCGCACGCCGTCGACGCGCCTCTCCGCCCGGGAGCCGCCCAGCTGCGCCTGGCCGCGCCGGCCGCATCCGTCTGCGACCGGTACGGCCTCGTTCTGGCCGGTGGGCACGCGCTGCGCGCCCACGGCGTCGCGGCCTGCCCGCAGGACGGGCTGACCCTGGCGACCGGAGGCGCCGACCTGCCGGAGGCTGCCGCCGCGCTGGGCGAGGCGTACCGGGCGGTCGGCGGCGGGGCCGTCGAGCGGCCGGGCACGCCGCGGCTGGAGCAGCTCACCGTCCGGCTGGCGCTCGGCGGGCGGTCGCACTCGGTGGAACTGCGCAAGGAGCCGCTGGGCCATCGCCCGGTCCGGCTCGACTTCGGTGCGCCCGGTCCGGACGAGCCGCCACTGGTGCTGCCGGTCGTCGCCCTGGAGGACGCGGCCGCGCTGACCACCGTGCTGCTCGTGGACCGGGGCATGCCGCGCGACCTGATCGACGTGCACGCCCTCACCCGCTGCTACCGGGAAGGTGAACTGCTCGCGCTGGCGGTGGAGTTGGACCCGGACTTCCAGCCCACGGCGCTCGCCGAACGGCTGGAGACGCTCGCCGAGGCGGCGGACGGGCGGTTCCGCGCCCGGGGCGTCCCGGCCGGGGAGGTGGACGAGCTCAAGCGGTGGGCGCTGGCCTGGGCGCAGGACCTGCGGCTGGACCTGCTGGAGACCCGGGAGGCGGCGGACGGGCTGCACGACCCGTACCTGGAGGAGCCGGAGGACGGGGAGTCCTGAGGCCCCGGCGTGAGTCCACTCGTTCGGCCGAGCGACCGGACGACCTGTAAGGCTGAATCCACGATCCCCGTCAGCCTGTTCGTTGAGCCGAGCCGGAGCGGCCACCAGACTGGGAGACGAGCGCGGTAGCCCCGTGATTTCCGTCGCCCGGCCCACCCGCGGCGGCGCCAGACCGGACCGGTGGCAGGACGCCGCCCGGGACTTCGGAGGCAGACGGACCTTGAGCAAGCACATCATTCACTGGATCGGCGGCAAGCCGGTCGCCACCGCCGGTGCGGCCCCCCGTCGCGGTGAGATCTTCGACCCGGCCACCGGCCAGGTCGCCGGACAGGTCGACTTCGCCGAGATCGCCGAGGTCGACCAGGCGGTGGCCGCCGCCGCCGCGGCCTTCACCGAGTGGCGCACCGCCTCGATCGCGAAGCGGACGACGGTGCTCTTCGCCTTCCGCGAGCTGCTGAACGCCCGCCGCGACGAGCTGGCCTCGATCATCGTGGCGGAGCACGGCAAGGTGCACTCCGACGCGCTGGGCGAGATCGCCCGCGGCCTGGAGGTCGTGGAGTACGCCTGCGGCATCCCGCAGCTGATCAAGGGCGGGTTCACCGAGCAGGCCTCGACCGGCGTCGACGTCTACTCGATCCGCCAGCCGCTCGGCCCGGTCGCGATCATCTCGCCGTTCAACTTCCCGGCCATGGTGCCGATGTGGTTCTTCCCGATCGCCATCGCGGCCGGTAACACCGTCGTGGTGAAGCCCTCGGAGAAGGACCCGTCCGCCGCCAACTTCCTCGCCGAGCTGTGGAAGGAGGCCGGCCTGCCGGACGGCGTCTTCAACGTCGTGCACGGCGACAAGGTGGCCGTCGACCGCCTGCTGGAGCACCCGGACGTCAAGTCCGTCAGCTTCGTCGGCTCCACCCCGATCGCCCGCTACGTCTACGAGACCGGCACCCGCTACGGCAAGCGTGTGCAGGCCCTGGGCGGCGCCAAGAACCACATGCTGGTCCTGCCGGACGCGGACCTCGACCTCGCCGCCGACGCCGCCGTCAACGCCGGCTTCGGCGCGGCCGGCGAGCGCTGCATGGCGGTGTCCGTGCTGGTCGCGGTCGACCCGATCGGCGACGAGCTGGTCGACAAGATCAAGCAGCGGATCGCCACCCTGAAGGTCGGCCCGGGCTGCAACGGCGACTCCGAGATGGGCCCGCTGGTCACCGGCCAGCACCGGGACAAGGTCACCTCCTACGTGGAGTCCGGGGTCGCCGACGGCGCCGAGCTCGCGGTGGACGGCCGCAAGCACCCGGTCACCGCCGAGGACAAGAACGGCTCCCCGACGGCCGACGGCTTCTGGCTCGGCCCCACGCTGTTCGACCACGTGAAGCCCGGCATGTCCGTCTACAACGACGAGATCTTCGGCCCGGTCCTCTCGGTCGTGCGCGTCGCCTCGTACGAGGAGGGCCTGGCGCTGATCAACGCCAACCCGTACGGCAACGGCACCGCCCTCTTCACCAACGACGGCGGCGCGGCCCGGCGCTTCCAGTTCGAGGTGGAGGTCGGCATGGTCGGCATCAACGTGCCGATCCCGGTCCCGGTCGCCTACTACTCCTTCGGCGGCTGGAAGGCCTCCCTGTTCGGCGACGCCCACGCGTACGGCCAGGACGGCGTCCAGTTCTTCACCCGGGGCAAGGCCGTGACCCAGCGCTGGCTGGACCCGTCGCACGGCGGCATCAACCTGGGCTTCCCCACCAACAGCTGATCCGCACGGCTCCACCGGCCGGACCCCTCTCCCAGGGGTCCGGCCGGCCGTCTTTGCACGACGTTTGCATCCGGGCGCGGAAGCGCGTACAGTTCTTCGAGCTGCCTGGCAGGGAGCACCGGACACGCACCGCGCGGACGGTCCCGGGGCAGCCAATCCTCTGAAACACCACTTCCGGTTCGTGCCGGTCGTTTCGCTTTTTCGCGTGACGGCTTGGTGCTTATTCGGTGTGCTCGTTTTATCGGGTTGCGGTCGGATTCGCTTTTCGGAGCGGGGATCGGCTAGAGTTTGAAACGTCGGACAGGGCGTCAAGCCCCGGAAGACACCGGCGAGTTGGA
>NZ_JBIWFT010000050.1:0-61153 GCF_044763205.1 Kitasatospora sp. NPDC096204 | reverse complement strand
GCCTCGATCAGATCGAACGCCTGATACCGCACACCCTCGTGCGCGGCCGCGACCGCCGCCGGCTCACGGACGTCCGTCTTGCCCATCTCCAGGAACCGTCCACCACGCGGCAGCAACCGCAGCGAGGCGTCCACGAACTCCCCCGCCAACGCGTCCAGCACCACATCCACCCCGGCACCACCCGTGGCCGCCAGGAACGCACCCTCGAACTCCAGCGTCCGGGAGTTCGCGATATGCGCGTCGTCCAGACCCGAACCCCGCAGGGCCTCCCACTTGCCCGGGCTCGCCGTGCCGAACACCTCGGCACCCAGATGCCGCGCCAACTGCACCGCCGCCATCCCGACACCACCGGCCGCCGCGTGCACCAGCACCCGCTCACCCGCCCGCAGACCACCCAGATCCACCAACGCGTAGTACGCCGTCAGGAAGACGATCGGTACGGAGGCCGCCTGCTCGAAGGTCCAACCGTCGGGGATGCGGGCCAGGACCCGGCCGTCGGTGACCGAGCGCGGGCCGAAGCCACCCGAGAGCAGGCCCATCACCCGGTCGCCGACAGCGAGGCCGGTGACCTCCGGCCCGACCTCCAGGACGACGCCCGCGCCCTCGATGCCCATCGGCCCGGCGTCGCCCGGGTACATGCCCAGGGCGTTCAGGACGTCGCGGAAGTTGAGGCCGGCCGCGTGGACCGCGACCCGGACCTCCTCGCCGACCAGCGGGCGGTCCGCTTCCGGGGCGGGGAGCAGCGCCAGGTTCTCGAACGTCCCCTTGCGCGGGGAGTCCAGCCGCCAGGCGGCGGCGGTGGTCGGAACGGGCAGGGTGTCGGCGGACGGCCTGGCCACCCGCGGTACGAGCACCGTGCCTTCGCGCAGGGCGAGTTGGGGCTCGCCGGTAGCCAGGGCGGCACCCAGAGCCGCGAGCGACTCCACCACGCCGTCCACGTCCACCAGCACCAGCCGGCCCGGGTTCTCGCTCTGCGCCGAACGCACCAGACCCCACACCGCCGCCACCGCCAGGTCCGGACTCTCCCCCACACCCACGGCCACCGCACCACGCGTCACCACCACCAGCCGCGAAGCGGCGAACCGCTCCTCCGCCAGCCAACCACGCACCAACTCCAACACCCGCGCCACCACCGACCGGGCCGCCACCGCGACCCCGCCCTCAACGGCACCCTCACCGTCGACGACCGCGACCACGACCTCGGGCACCACGGCACCCTCGTCCACCGCCGCCGCCAACGCGGCCACACCAGCCACCTGCCGCAGACCACCCAACACCGGCAGGTCACTCGCCCCGAGCATGGCCCAACCACTCGTCTCCGGCGTACCGGTGACAGCGACCGGGGTCCAGGCAAGTCGGTGCAGCGCCTCCGGGTGACCGGTGGCCGAGGCCTCCAGAGCGGCGGCCGAGACCGGGCGCAGGACCAGCGAGCCGATGTCGGCGACCGGGGCTCCGGCGCCGTCGGCCAGCTGGAGGGAGACCGATCCGCCGGAGCGGGTCAGTCGCGCCCGCAGGGCCTGGGCGCCGGCCGCGTGCAGGACGACGTCGCTCCAGACGAACGGCAGCCTGCCCTGCGGGGCGTCCGCCCCCTCGGTGCCGGCCTCCGCGGCCGCGCCCAGGCCGAGCGCGTGCAGCGCGGAGTCCAGCAGGCCCGGGTGCAGGCCGTAGCGGCCCGCCTCGGTGTGGTGTTCGGCGGGCAGGGCGACCTCGGCGAAGATGTCGTCCCCGCGCAGCCAGACGGCGCGCAGGCCCTGGAACGCCGGGCCGTAGGCGAAGCCGAGGTCGACCGCGCCCTGGTAGAAGCCGCTCGCGTCGACGGCCTCGGCGCCCGCGGGCGGCCAGACCGACAGATCGAAGGGCTCCCGCTCCGGGGCGGTGCCGAGGGCACCGGCCGCGTGGCGGGTCCACGGCTCGCCGGCGGGGGCGTCCTCCCGGCGGGAGTGCAGCTGGAAGGGGCGGCGGCCGGCGTCGTCGGGCTCCCCGACGGTGAGCTGGAGAACGATCCCTCCGCGCTCGGGCAGCACCAGCGGCGCTTCGAGCGTGAGGTCCTCCACCGCGTCGCAGCCGACCTCGTCGCCCGCCCGGACGGCGAGCTCGACGAAGGCCGTGCCCGGCAGCAGGATCCGGCCCTGGACGGCGTGGTCGGCCAGCCAGGGGTGGGTCCGCACCGAGAGACGGCCGGTGAACAGGTAGCCGTCGGTGTCGGCGAGGGCGACGGCGGCGCCGAGCAGCGGGTGTCCGGCGGCCTCCAGCCCCAGGCCGGCCGGGTCGCCGGTCGGCAGGGCGCGCAGCGTCGGCCAGTAGCGGCGGCGCTGGAAGGCGTAGGTCGGCAGCTCGACCGGGCGCACGCTCCGACCGGCGGCGAGTGCCTGCCAGTCGGGGCCGCTGCCGGTCAGGCAGAGCCGGCCGAGGGCGGCCAGGGCGGTGGGCCGCTCGGGGCGGCCGGCGCGCAGCGCGGGGACGAACACGCCGTCCTCGACGCACTCCTGGGCCATCGCGGACAGCACGCCGTCGGGGCCGAGCTCGACGAAGGTGGTGACGCCGTCGGCCGCCAGGGTGCGCATCCCGTCGAGGAAGCGGACGGCCTCGCGGACGTGCCGGACCCAGTAGGCGGGCGAGCACAGCTCCTCGGTGGTGGCGAGGGCGCCGGTGACGTTGGAGACGACCGGGATGCGCGGGGCGGAGAAGCTCAGGCCCTCGGCGACGGCACGGAACTCGTCCACCATGCCGTCCATCAGCGGGGAGTGGAACGCGTGCGAGACGCTCAGTCGCTTGGTCTTCCCGAACTTCCCGGCGATCGCTAGGACTTCGGCCTGCTCGCCCGAAACCACCACGGAGGTCGGGCCGTTGACGGCCGCGATGCTCACCTGGGCGGTCAGCAGCGGCAGCACCTCCTCCTCCGAGGCCTTGACCGCGACCATCGCGCCGCCCTCGGGCAGCGCCTGCATCAGCCGGCCACGAGCGGCGACCAGCGTGACGGCGTCGTCCAGCGTCAGGACGCCCGCGACATGCGCGGCCACCAGCTCGCCGATCGAGTGACCGGCCAGGACGTCCGGCCGGACACCCCAGCTCTCGAAGAGGCGGAACAGCGCCACCTCGACCGCGAACAGCGCGACCTGGGTGAACTCGGTCCGGGCGAGAACGTCAGCGTCCTCGCCGAACACGGCCTCGCGCAACGGCAGTTCGACCCGCGCGCAGACCGCATCGAAGGCCTCGGCGAACACCGGGTAGGTGTCGTACAGCTCCCGGCCCATGCCGAGGCGCTGGCTGCCCTGCCCGGTGAACAGGAACGCCGTCCGTCCGCCGCGCGCGACGCCCTGGAGCACGTTCGCCGTGGCGGCGTCCTGGGCGAGGGCGTCCAGTCCGGCGAGCAGCTCGTCCCGGTCGGCGCCGAGCACGACGGCCCGGTGCTCGTGCAGGGAGCGCGTGGTGGCGAGTGCGTGGGCGACGGAGTCGGCGGCGGGGCCGTCCTGGCCGGTCAGGTGGTCGCGCAGTCGGGCGGCCTGCTCGCGCAGGGCGTCCGCGCTGCGGGCCGACAGCAGCCAGGGCAGCGGAGCCGCGCCGGCCGGTGCCGCGCCGGGCTCCTCGGCCGGGGAGGCCACGGGTGCCTGTTCGAGGATGACGTGGGCGTTGGTGCCGCTCATGCCGAAGGAGGAGACGGCGGAGCGGCGGGGGTGCGCCGTCTCGGGCCAGTCCCGCGACTCCGTCAGCAGCTCGACCGCGCCGGCGGCCCAGTCCACGTGCGACGACGGCTCGTCGACGTGCAGGGTCCGGGGCAGCACGCCCTCGTGCATCGCCAGCACCATCTTGATGACGCCCGCGACGCCGGCGGCGGCCTGGGTGTGGCCGAGGTTGGACTTCACCGAGCCGAGCCAGAGCGGCTCGCCGTTCTCGCCGCGCTCCTGGCCGTAGGTGGCCAGCAGCGCCTGCGCCTCGATCGGGTCGCCGAGCCGGGTGCCGGTGCCGTGCGCCTCGACCGCGTCGATCTCGCCGGCCGACATGCGGGCGGCGGCCAGGGCCTGACGGATGACCCGCTGCTGCGCGGGGCCGTTGGGGGCGGTCAGGCCGTTGCTGGCGCCGTCCTGGTTGACGGCCGAGCCGCGGACCACCGCGAGCACCGGGTGGCCGAGGCGCTCGGCGTCGGAGAGGCGCTCCAGCAGGAGCATGCCGACGCCCTCGGCCCAGCCGGTGCCGTCGGCGGCCTCGGCGAAGGCCTTGCAGCGACCGTCGTCGGCGAGGCCGCGCTGGCGGCTGAACTCGATGAAGGCGCCCGGGGTGGCCATCACGGTGGCACCGCCGGCCAGGGCGAGCGAGCACTCGCCGCCCCGCAGCGCCTGGGCCGCGAGGTGCAGGGCGACCAGGGAGGACGAGCAGGCGGTGTCGACGGTGACGGCCGGGCCCTCGAGACCGAAGGTATACGCCAGGCGCCCGGAGACCACACTGGCCGCGTTGCCGGTGGCGAGGTGGCCCTCCAGGATCTCCTCGGAGGCGAACAGCAGGTTGGTGTAGTCCTGCATGTTGGTGCCGGCGAAGACGCCGGTCCGGCTGCCGCGTACGGTCTCCGGGTCGATGCCGGCGCGCTCGAAGGCCTCCCAGGAGGTCTCAAGGAGCAGCCGCTGCTGCGGGTCCATGGCGAGGGCCTCGCGCGGGCTGATGCCGAAGAACGCGGCGTCGAACTCCCCGGCCTCGTAGAGGAACCCGCCCTCTCGGGCGTAACTGGTGCCGGCGTTGTCCGGGTCCGGGTCGTACAGCGCCTCCAGGTCCCAGCCGCGGTCGGCGGGGAAGCCGCCGACGGCGTCGCGGCCCTCGGCCAGCAGGCGCCACAGCTGCTCGGGGGTGCGCACCCCACCGGGGAAGCGGCAGCTCATCGCGACGATGGCGACCGGCTCGTCCGGGTCGCCGAGGACAGCGACGGTCTCGGTGGACTCGGCCTCCGGGCCGAGGAGTTCGGCGCCCAGGTGGGCGGCGAGGACGGCCGGGGTCGGGTAGTCGAAGACCAGCGTGGCGGACAGCCGCAGGCCCACGGCCGCGTCGATCCGGTTGCGCAGTTCGACGGCGGTCAGCGAGTCGAAGCCCAGCTCCTTGAACGGGCGCCCGGCGAGGACCCCGTCGACGGAGTCGTGGCCGAGCACCGCGGCGGCCTCGGTGCGGACCAGGTCGAGCAGGATCCGCTCCCGCTCGGCGGCCGGGGCGCCGGCCAGGACGGCCCGCAGCCCGCCGGCCGCGCCCTCCTCGGCGGGGGTGGTGTCGGCCTGGGCCGCCACCGCCTCCGGCAGGTCGGCGAGCAGCGCGGACGGGCGTACGGCGGTGAAGCCGGCGGCGAACAGGGGCCAGTCGAGGTCCGCCACGGCGAGGGCGTCCTCGCCCGCGCCGACGGCCTGGGCCAGGGCGGCCACCGCCTGCTCGGGTGCCATCGGGCGCAGCCCGCGCCGGCGCAGGTGCTCGCCGCCGTCGGCGGCCATGCCGCCCTCGGCCCACGGGCCCCAGGCGACGGCGGTGGCGGCGAGGCCGCGGGCGCGGCGGGCCTGGGCGAGCGCGTCCAGGTGGGCGTTGGCGGCGGCGTAGGCGCACTGGCCGCCGCTGCCCCAGACGCCCGCCACGGAGGAGAAGAGGACGAAGGCGTCCAGCTCGGTGCCGTCCAGCAGCGCGTCCAGGTGGGCGGCTCCGGCGGTCTTGCCGGTGACGACGGCGGCGAACTCCGCCGGGTCGGTCTCGGCGAGCGGCGCGTTCTGGGCGACGCCGGCCGCGTGCACGACGGCGTTCACCGGGTGTTCGGCGAGCAGGGCGGCCAGGGCGGTGCGGTCGGCGGCGTCGCAGGCGGCGACCGTGACCCGGGCGCCGAGCGCGGTCAGCTCGTCGCGCAGCTCGGCCGCGCCGGGGGCTTCGAGGCCGCGGCGGCTGGTGAGCACGAGGTGCTCGGCGCCGTTGGCGGCCAGCCAGCGGGCGACGTGGGTGCCCAGGGCGCCGGTGCCGCCGGTGACCAGGACGGTGCCGCGCGGGCGCCAGTCGGCGGCCCCGGTGGGCTCGGCCCTGACCAGGCGGCGGCCGAACGTGCCGTTCGCGCGCAGCGCGACCTGGTCCTCGGCGGAGCCCGGCGCGAGCAGGGCGGCGAGGCGGGCGGCGGTGCGCTCGTCCAGGGCGGCGGGCAGGTCGACCAGTCCGCCCCAGCGGTCGGGGTGCTCCAGGGCGACCACCCGGCCGAGGCCCCACAGCTGGGCCTGGGCGGGGTGCTCGACCCGCTCGGCGCCCGACACGGCCACGGCGGCCTCGGTGGCCAGCCAGAGCGGGGCGGTCACCTCGGCGTCGCCCAGGGCCTGGACCAGCAGGGCGGTCCGCAGCAGGGCGGCGGACGCGCCCGGGTGGGCGGGGTGCTCGGCGTCGTCCAGGGCGAGCAGCGAGAGGATCCCGGCCGGGGCCTGGCCGTCGGCGGCCGCGTCGCGCAGCAGCTCGGCGAGCCGGGCCCGGTCGGCCTCGGCGCCGAGCTCCAGGCGCCGGACGTCGGCGCCGGACGCGGTCAGGGCGCGCTCGACGGCGGCCAGCCGCTCGGCCGCGCCGTCCGGGAGGCCGACGGGCGCGACGGTGAGCCAGCTGCCCGCGGGGCGGGCGGTGTCCGGCGCGCCGAGCGGCTTCCACTGGACGCGGTAGCGCCAGCCCTCGACGGTGGCGCGGGTGCGGTGCTGCCGGCGCCAGTTCGACAGCGCGGGCAGCACCTCGCGCAGGGCGCCGTCCTCGGGCAGCTCCAGGGTGCCGGCGAGGGCCGCGACGTCCTGGTCCTCGACGGCCGTCCAGAACCGCTCGTCGCCCGGGGTGCCGGCGGGCGCGGCCGCTCCGGCGGCGGGCGCCTCCAGCCAGTAGCGGCGGGTCTGGAAGGCGTAGGTCGGCAGGTCGATCACACGGCCGTCGCGGACGGCGGGCACGGCCGACCAGTCGGGGCCGTCGCCGTGGACGTGGGCGGTGGCGAGCGCCGCCAGCAGGCTGCGCTCCTCCGGGCGGTCGGCGCGCAGCACGGGGGCGAACGTGCCGCCGTCGACGCAGTCCTGGCCCATGGCGGAGAGCACGCCGTCGGGGCCGAGCTCGACGAAGGTGGTGACGCCCTGGGCCGCCGCGGTGCGCATGCCGTCGAGGAAGCGGACGGCCTCGCGGACGTGCCGGACCCAGTACTCGGGCGAGCACAGCTCCTCGGCGGTGGCCAGGGCGCCGGTGACGTTGGAGACGACCGGGATGACCGGCTCGGTGTAGCTCAGGCTCTCGGCGACGGCGCGGAACTCCGCCAGCATGCCGTCCATCAGCGGCGAGTGGAAGGCGTGGCTGACGTTCAGCCGCTTGGTCTTCTCGAACTGCCCGGCGATGGCGAGAACTTCGGCCTCGTCCCCGGAAATCACCACGGAGGACGGGCCGTTGACGGCCGCGATGCTCACCTGGGCGGTCAGCAGCGGCAGAACGTCCGCCTCGGCTGCCTTCACCGCCACCATCGCGCCACCCTCCGGCAGCGCCTGCATCAGCCGGCCACGAGCGGACACCAGCGCCACCGCGTCGTCCAGCGACAGCACACCCGCGACGTGGGCGGCGGCGATCTCGCCGATCGAGTGGCCGACCAGGACGTCCGGACGGACCCCCCAGCCCTCCAGCAGGCGGAACAGCGCCACCTCGACGGCGAACAGCGCCGGCTGGGTGTACTCGGTGCGGTCCAGCAGCTCCGCGTCGTCGCCGAACACCGCGTCGCGCAGGGGAAGTTCGACCCGGTCGCAGATCGCGTCGAAGGCCTCGGCGAACACCGGGTGGGCCTCGTACAGCTCCCGGCCCATGCCGAGGCGCTGGCTGCCCTGTCCGGTGAACAGGAAGGCGAGCCTGCCGCCCTCGGCCGCGCCGGCCACCAGCCCGGCGGCCGTGCCGCCCTCGGCCAGCGCCGCCAGGGCGCCGCGGAAGGAGGCGAGGTCGTCCGCGACCACGACGGCCCGGTGGTCCAGCGCCGCCCGGGTGGTGCCGAGCGAGTGCGCGAGGTCGGCGAGGTCGACGTCCGGGTGGGCGTCGAGGTGGTCGAGCAGTCGGGTCGCCTGGTCGCGCAGCGCCTGCGCGGTCGCGCCGGACAGCAGCAGCGGGCGGCCGGAGGCCCGGACGGGCCGGACGGTCTCCACCGGCTCGACGGCGGGGGCCTGCTCGATGACGGTGTGGGCGTTGGTGCCGCTGATCCCGAAGGAGGAGACGGCCGCACGACGCGGGCGCCCGGTCTCCGGCCAGGGGCGGGCCTCGGTGAGCAGCTCGACGGCGCCGGAGGCCCAGTCGATGTGCGGGGACGGCTCGTCGACGTGCAGGGTCTGCGGCAGCACACCCTCCCGCATCGCCATGACCATCTTGATCACGCCGGCCACACCGGCGGCGGCCTGGCTGTGCCCGATGTTGGACTTGATCGAGCCGAGCCACAGCGGGTCCCCGCTGCGCTCCTGCCCGTAGGTGGCGAGCAGGGCCTGGGCCTCGATCGGGTCGCCCAGCGCGGTGCCGGTGCCGTGCGCCTCCACGGCGTCCACCTGGGCGGCGGTCAGTCCGGCGTTGGCGAGGGCCTGGCGGATGACGCGCTGCTGGGAGGGGCCGTTGGGGGCGGTGAGGCCGTTGCTGGCACCGTCCTGGTTGACAGCGCTGCCGCGCACCACGGCGAGCACGGGGTGCCCGTTGCGCCGGGCGTCGGAGAGCCGCTCCAGCAGCAGCATGCCGACGCCCTCGCCCCAGCCGGTGCCGTCGGCGGCACCGGCGAAGGACTTGCAGCGCCCGTCGGCGGCCAGGCCGCGCTGGCGGATGAACTCGACGAAGACCGTGGGGGTGGACATCACCGTCACACCGCCGGCCAGCGCCAGCTCGCACTCGCCGCCCCGCAGCGCCTGGGCGGCCAGGTGCAGGGCGACCAGGGAGGAGGAGCAGGCGGTGTCGACGGTGACGGCCGGGCCCTCCAGGCCGAAGGTGTAGGCGACGCGGCCGGAGGCCACGCTGCCGGTGTTGCCGTTGCCGAGGTAGCCGTCGAAGTCCTCCAGGCCCTCGGAGACGCCGTACAGGCGGGCGCCGTAGTCGTGGTACATCGCGCCGACGAAGACGCCCGCGCGGGTGCCGCGCACGCGCTCCGGGGCGATGCCGGCCCGCTCGAAGGCCTCCCAGGACGTCTCCAGCAGCAGCCGCTGCTGCGGGTCCATGGCCATCGCCTCGCGCGGCGAGATGCCGAACAGGCCCGGGTCGAAGTCGGCCGCGTCGTACACGAACGCGCCCTCGCGGCGGAAGCGTCCGCCCGCGTGGTCCGGGTCGGAGGCGTAGACGGCGTCCGCGTCCCAGCCGCGGTCGGCGGGCAGCGCGGCGACGGCGTCGGTGCCCTCGGCGACCAGCTGCCACAGCTGCTCGGGGGTGCGCACGCCGCCGGGGTAGCGGCAGCTCATCGCGACGATGGCGATCGGCTCGTCGTCGGCCGCGGCGCGGCGGACCGCCGGGGCGGCCGGGGCGGTGGCGGCGGGGGCCAGACCGGCCCGCAGGTGGCGGGCGAGCGCGGCCGGGGTGGGGTGGTCGAAGACCAGGGTGGCGGGCAGCCGCAGGCCGGTGGCCCGGCCCAGCCGGTTGCGCAGCTCGACGGACATCAGGGAGTCGAAGCCGAGCTCCTTGAAGGCCCGGTCGGCGTGCACCGCCTCGGCCGACCGGTGGCCGAGGGCTCCGGCGGCCTGGGTGCACACCAGCTCGGTGAGCAGCCGCTCCTGCTCGGCGGCCGAACGGCCGGCCAGCCGGCGCAGCAGCGGCGAGCCGTCGGCCTCGGCGCCGGCGCCCCGCGCGGCACGCCGGACGGGGGCCGGGACGAGCGTGCGGAACAGCGTGGGCAGGCGGTCGGCCTGGGCGCGCAGCACGGCCAGGTCCAGGCGGACCGGCAGCAGCAGGGCGTGCCCGGTGCGCACCGCGAGGTCGAACAGGCCCAGCGCCTCGGCGGACGGCAGCGCGTGCAGGCCCGAGCGGCGCATCCGGGTGAGGTCGGCGGCCCCCAGGTGGCCGGTCATGCCGCTGGCCTGCTCCCACAGGCCCCAGGCGAGCGAGGTGGCGGGCAGGCCGGCGGCCCGGCGCCGGGCGGCGAGCGCGTCCAGGAAGGCGTTGGCGGCCGCGTAGTTGGCCTGGCCGACGGCGCCGAGGACGCCGGCGGCGCCGGAGTAGAGCACGAAGAGCGCCGGCTGCCGGTCGCGGGTCAGCTCGTCCAGGTGGACGGCCGCGTCGACCTTCGCGCGCAGCACCCGCTCCAGGCGCTCCGGGGTCAGCGCGTCCAGCATGCCGTCGTCCAGGACACCGGCCGCGTGCACCACGGCGGTGAGCGGGCGGTCGGCGGGGACGGTGTCCAGCAGGGCGGCGAGCGCCGCGCGATCGGCGGCGTCGCAGGCGGCGACCGTCACCTCGGCGCCCAGCGCGGCCAGTTCGTCGCGCAGCTCGACCGCACCGGGCGCGGCCTCGCCCCGGCGGCCGGCCAGCAGCAGATGGCGGGCGCCGTGCTCGGCCACCAGGTGGCGGGCCAGCAACGCGCCCAGGGTGCCGGTGCCGCCGGTGATCAGCACCGTGCCGTCGAGGTCCAGCGCGGACGGGCCGGGGGCGGCGTGCTGCTCGGACAGTGCCCGGACCAGCCGGGGGGCCAGCACCTCACCGGCGCGCAGGGCGAGTTGGAGCTCACCGGTGGCGACGGCGGCGGGCAGCGCGGCGGCCGAGGCGGCCTCGTCGTCCAGGTCGACCAGGACGAAGCGGTTCGGGTGCTCGGACTGCGCGGAGCGGAGCAGGCCCCAGACCGTGGCGTGCGCGGGCCGCTCGACGGCGTCCGCGTCGAGCGCGGCCACGGCGCCGCGGGTCACCAGCACCAGGCGGGCGGCGGCCAGGGGTTCGGCGGCCAGCCACTCCTGGGCGAGGGCCAGCGCGGCCGCGGCGGCGCGGTGCGCCTCCTCGACCTGGTCGGCGGAGCCGACGGCGACCGGCGCGACCACGGTCTCCGGGGCGGCCTCCCCGGCGGCGACGGCGGCCAGCAGGGCGGCGAGGTCGGGGTACCGGACGGCGTCGGGCGCCACGGTCGCGTCGGAGCCGAGCACGGCCCAGCGGGCGGCCTCGGCCGGGGCGGCGGGCCCCTGGGCGGCGGCCCCTCGGGCAGCGGCCTCCTGGGCGGCGGTCTCCTGGGCGGTCCAGTCGATGCGGTACAGCGGGGTGCGCGCGCCGCGCGCGGCGGAGTGCAGCCGCTCCACGTCGAGCGGGCGCAGGGTCAGCGCGTCGGCCGTGGCCACCGGGGCGCCGGTCGGGTCCGCGAGCGCCACCGAGACGGCGTTGTGCCCGGCCGGGGCCAGTCGCACCCGCAGCGCGGCGGCACCGGTGGCGTACACCCGCAGCCCGGTCCAGGCGAAGGGCAGCAGTCCGCCCTCCGCCCCGGGGAGCAGCCCGCCGAGGCCGGCCGCGTGCAGGGCCGCGTCGAGCAGCGCCGGGTGCAGCCGGAAGCGGCCGGCCCGGTCCTGCTCCTCCTGCACCGGTTCGACCTCGGCGAAGACCTCGTCCCCGCGCTGCCACGCGGCCCGCAGGCCGCGGAACGCCGGACCGTAGGCGAAACCGCCGGCCTCGAAGCGCTCGTAGAGGTCCGCGACGGGCAGCTCGACGGCGTCCCGCGGGGGCCAGACGGCGAGGTCGAAGTCCGGGGCGACGGCACCGCCCCGGGAAAGGGTGCCGGTGGCGTGACGGGCCCACGGCTCGTCCGTTCCCTCGGCGTCGTCGGGGCGGGAGTAGACCTCCACCTCGCGGCGGCCGTCGGCGTCGGGCGAACCGACCACCACCTGCACCGCCACGCCGCCCTGGACGGGCAGCACCAGCGGCGCCTCCAGGGTCAGCTCCTCCAACACGTCACAGCCGGCCTGGTCACCCGCACGAACGGCCAGCTCGACGAAGGCGGTGCCGGGCAGAATCACCGTGCCGGCCACCGCGTGATCGGCCAGCCACGGGTGCGTCTGCACCGAGAGGCGACCGGTGAAGACGTGCCCGTCGCGGTCGGCCAGTGCCACCGCCGCGCCCAGCAGCGGGTGGTCGGCCGCACCCAGACCGGCGGACAGCACGTCACCGATACCGCGCGTGCCCGGCTTCGGCCAGTACTTCTCGCGCTGGAAGGCGTAGGTCGGCAGGTCGATGCGGCGGGCCGTGGGGAACTGGGCGGCCCAGTCGACGGTGGCGCCGTTGGCCCAGGCCTCGGCGAGGGCGGTCAGGAAACGCTCCCGGCCACCGTGGTCACGGCGCAGGGTGCCCTGGACGGTCGCCTCGACGGCGCTGGCGTCGATGGACTCCTGGATACCGACGGTCAGCACCGGATGGGCACTCACCTCGACGAACTGCGAGTGACCGGACGCAAGGAGGGCCTCGACGGTCGCCGCGAACTCCACGGTCTGGCGCAGGTTGCGGTACCAGTAACCGGCGTCCAGCGCGGCCGAATCGATGTCCTCACCGGTCACGGTGGAGTGGAACGGCACCTCCGGCACACGCGGCGTGACCGGGGCCAGCAGCTCGGCCAGGCGGGCCTCGATGCGCTCCACATGCGCCGAGTGCGACGCGTAATCCACCGCGATACGACGAGCCCGGATCTCCTGCGCGCCGCAGTGCTCCACCAGCTCGTCCAGGGCACCAGCATCGCCAGAGACCACGACGGAGTTCGGGCCGTTGACGGCCGCGATCGAGATTCCCCCACGGCCGGACAGCAGCTCGCGGACGCTCTCCACCGGCAGCGGAACGGACACCATGCCACCCAGGCCCGACAGTTCGATGATCGCCTGACTGCGCAGCGCCACCACCAGCGCCGCGTCCTCCAGCGACAGCGCACCGGAGACAGCGGCGGCGGCAATCTCGCCCTGCGAGTGACCCACCACCGCCGACGGCTCCACACCATTCGCACGCCAGAGGGCAGCCAGCGACACCATCACGGCGAACAGCACCGGCTGGACCACGTCCACCCGCTCCATCCACCCGCCGTCCTCACCCGAGACGACCTCCAGCAGCTCCCAATCCACATGCGGAGCAAGTGCCTTGGCGCACTCCTCCATCCGGGAACGGAACACCGGCGAGTCCGTGAGCAGCTCCCGGGCCATGCCCAGCCACTGCGACCCCTGCCCCGGGAAGACCATGACGAGCTTGCCGCCGGCCCCGGAACCGCGGACCACCGACGAGGTTCCCTCGTCCTGACCCGAGGCCAACGCGCCCAGCCCGGCCAGCAGTTCGTCCCGCTCCCCCGCCAGGACCACGGCCCGCTCGTCGAACCGGGCGCGGCCGTGGGCGAGTTCGGCGCCGACGCCGGCGAGGGAGAGCTCCGCTCCGGCCTCCTGTACGAAGGCGGCCAGCTTGCCGGCCTGGGCGCGCAGCGCGGTCTCCCCGCGCGCGGACACCACCCAGGGCAGCGGGCCGCCGGCGGTGGCGGCCCAGACGGCCGGTCCCGCCTGATCGGCCGAACCGGCCGACTCGGACGGCGCGTCGGCGGCACCGGCCTCCGCCGCCGGGGCCTCCTCCAGGACGACGTGCGCGTTGGTGCCGCTCATGCCGAAGGCCGAGACGCCCGCCCGGCGCGGCTCCTCCGCCGCGGGCCAGTCGCGCGCCTCGGTCAGCAGTTCCACAGCGCCGCCGGACCAGTCGACGTGCGAGGTCGGGCGGTCGACGTGGAGGGTCTGCGGCAGCACGCCGTTGCGCAGCGCCATGACCATCTTGATCACGCCACCGACACCGGCCGCGGCCTGCGAGTGGCCGAGGTTGGACTTGAGCGAGCCCAGCCACAGCGGACGGCCGGCGGGCCGGTCCTGGCCGTAGGTGTCGAGCAGGGCCTGGGCCTCGATCGGGTCGCCGAGCACCGTGCCGGTGCCGTGCGCCTCGACGGCGTCGACCTGGCCCGCCGAGAGCCGGGCGTTGGCCAGGGCGCGCAGGATGACGCGCTGCTGGGCCGGGCCGTTGGGGGCGGTGAGCCCGTTGCTGGCACCGTCCTGGTTGATCGCGCTGCCGCGCACGACCGCGAGCACCTGGTGGCCGTTGCGCTGCGCGTCGGACAGCCGCTCCAGCAGGAGCATGCCGACGCCTTCGGCCCAGCCGGTGCCGTCGGCGGCCTCCGCGAAGGGCTTGCAGCGGCCGTTGACGGCCAGGCCGCGCTGGCGGCTGAACTCGATGAAGGAGGACGGGGTGGACATGATCGTCGCACCGCCGGCCAGGGCGAGCGTGGAGTCGCCGTTGCGCAGCGACTGGACGGCGAGGTGGAGGGCGACCAGGGAGGAGGAGCAGGCGGTGTCGACGGTGACGGCCGGGCCCTCGAGCCCGAAGGTGTAGGCGAGGCGGCCGGAGAGCACGCTGGCCGCGTTGCCGGTGGCGAGGTGGCCCTCGGCGCCCTCGGCTTCGCCGGCGACCACCAGGCCCAGGTAGTCCTGGCCGGCGGTGCCGACGAAGACCCCGGTCTTTCCGCCCTTGAGCGCGGCCGGGTCGAGACCGGCCCGCTCGAAGGCCTCCCAGGAGGTCTCAAGGAGCAGTCGCTGCTGCGGGTCCATCGCGAGGGCCTCGCGCGGTGAGATCCCGAAGAAGCCCGCGTCGAACTCCCCCACCGCGCGCAGGAAGCCGCCCTCGCGCGCGTAGCTGGTGCCGGCGTGCTCAGGGTCCGGGTCGTACAGCCCGTCGAGGTCCCAGCCGCGGTCCTCGGGGAAGCCGCCGATGGCGTCCCGCCCGTCCGCGACCAGGTCCCACAGTCGTTCCGGGGTGTCGATGCCGCCGGGGTAGCGGCAGGCCATGCCCACGATGGCGATCGGTTCCCGGCTCTCCGCCTGGAGGTCCCTCAGCTGCTGCTTGGTCTGCTGGAGGTCCGCGGTCACCCACTTGAGGTAGTCGCGAAGCGTCTCTTCATTCGCCATGCGGAGGGCCACCTCATCGGGGTGAGCGGGTCCTCCGGGCACGCACGCGCACACGACTGGACCACAACAGTGAAGGGTTTCGCCCTGACGCTATGAAGGGCGGTGAAGGCGGACAACCCCTACCAGCCCCCCTAGGGCCCCCATGACGAAGCGGGGGCCGGGACAATTCCCGACCCCCGCTCAGCGGCCCGAATTCACGACGGATTCACGACGGAGAATTCACGGCCATTCGCCCCGAATGGGCGTCATCCCCTCCCGAGGTCGCGGTTGATGAGGGCGAAGAGTTCCTCGTCGCTGGTGGCGTCGAACGCGCTGCCGCCCACCGGCTCGGACTTGCCCGGGCCGTCGTCCCACTGGGAGAGCAGCGCCTGCATCCGGACCTTGATCTTCGTCCGGGTCAGGTCGTCCGGCGCGGCGGCCGCCATGGCGGCCTCCAGCCGGTCGAGTTCGCCGAGCAGGTCGGTCGCGCTCGGCGCGCCGTCGGGTGCCAGCTCGGTGCGCAGGTGCCGGGCGAGGGCCAGCGGCGTCGGGTAGTCGAACACCAGCGAGGACGGCAGTCGCAGCCCGCCCAGCAGGTTGAGCCGGTTGCGCAGCTCCACCGCCGTCAGCGA
The DNA here is from genome assembly GCF_044763205.1 of Kitasatospora sp. NPDC096204. Classification (NCBI taxonomy): domain Bacteria; kingdom Bacillati; phylum Actinomycetota; class Actinomycetes; order Kitasatosporales; family Streptomycetaceae; genus Kitasatospora; species Kitasatospora sp. NPDC096204. Next base: position 45,651 of record NZ_JBIWFT010000050.1, on the reverse strand, counting down.
GTCGAAGCCGAGCTCGTTGAACGCCCGGTCGGCCTCGACCTCCTCCACCCCCTGGTGGCCGAGCACCTCGGCCACGTGGGTGCGGACCAGGTCCAGCAGCAGCTGCTCCTGGCCGGCCTCCGGCAGCTCGGCGAGCTGCCCGCGCAGCTCGGCCGAGGCCTCGCCGTCGTCCGCCCGGTCCGCGGCGCCGTCGGTGCCCAGCGCCCGCCGGACCTCCGGCAGGTCGCCGATCAGCGGGCTGGGGCGCACCGCCGTGAAGCCGGGCGCGAACAGCGCCCAGTCCACGTCGGCGACGGTGACCGCGGTGTCGCCGTGGTCGAGGGCCGCGCCGAGGGCGGCGATGGCCGTCGCCGGGTCGAGCACCGGCAGGCCGCGGCGGCGCAGCTGCTCCTCCGCGTCGTCCTCGGCGGCCATGCCGCCGCCGCCCCACGGGCCCCACGCCACCGCGGTGGCGGTGAGGCCGGCGGCCCGGCGCCGCTCGGCGAGCGCGTCCAGGAATGCGTTGGCCGCGGCGTATCCGGCTTGGCCGGCACCACCCCAGGTGGCGGCGATCGAGGAGAACAGGACGAATGCGTCGAGCGGTTCGGAATTCGCGCCGAACAATTCGTCCAGGTGCACCGCTCCGGCCACCTTCGCATTCACCACGTCGGCGAATTCGGAAATTCCGGTGGCGCCGATCGGCGAGGCCTGGCTGACCCCTGCCGCGTGCACCACCGCCCGCACCGGGTCGCCGGCCCCGGCGAGCCCGGCGACCAGGGCCGCGAGCGCGGTCCGGTCCGCCGCGTCGCAGGCGGCCAGGGTGACCCGGGCTCCGAGGCCCTCCAGCTCCGCGCGCAGCTCGGCCGCGCCCGGGGCGTCGGCGCCCCGGCGGCTGGTCAGCACCAGGTGCTCGGCGCCGTTGGCGGTCAGCCAGCGGGCGACCCGGGCGCCCAGGGCGCCGGTACCGCCGGTGACCAGGACGGTACCGCGGGCCTGCCAGCCGTCGACCGGGCCGGCCGGCAGCGGAGCGTGCTCCAGGCGCCGGACGTACGTGGCGTCGGCGCGCAGCGCCAGCTGGTCCTCGCCCTCGCCGGCGGCCAGGGCGGCCGCGAGGCGGCGGCCGCTCCGCTCGTCGAGCGTCGCGGGCAGGTCGATCACGCCGCCCCAGCGGTCCGGGTGTTCGAGGGCCGCGGTCCGGCCGAGGCCCCAGATCTGGGCCTGGCCGCCGTGCTCGATCCGCTCGCCGGCTCCGGCGGCGACGGCGCCGCTGGTGGCCAGCCACAGCGGGGCGGCGACGCCGGCCTCACCGAGCGCCTGGACCAGCCGGACGCTCGCGGTGACGCCCGCCGACAGGGCGGGGTGCTCGGGGTGCGGGCGGTCGTCCAGGGCGAGCAGCGAGAGCACGCCGGTCGGGGCGTCCCCGTCGGCGGCCGCGCCGGCGAGTCGGGCGGCGAAGCCCTCGGCCTGCGCCTCGCCGGTGGCCACCGTCAGCTGCCGGACGTCGGCGCCGTGTCCGCCGAGGGCGTCCGCGGCGGCCTGCGCCAGCTCGGCGCCGGGGCCGTCGGCGGGCGCCACCAGCAGCCAGCTGCCGGTGAGCCCGGCCGCCGGGTCCTCCGGCAGGGTCTGCCAGGTGGCCCGGTAGCGCCAGGCGTCCAGGGTGGCGCGCTCCCGGCTCTGCCGGCGCCAGCCGGTCAGGGCGGGCAGCACCTCGCGCAGCGCCGAGCGGTTCTCCTCGGCGACGTCCAGCGTGTCGGCGAGCCGGGCCAGGTCGCCCTGCTCGACGGCCGTCCAGAACCGCTCCTCCGTCGGGTCGGCGGCTGCGGAGGGCGCGGCCGGCGCGTCGGCCGTGCCGACCTCGGGCCAGTAGCGCTGCCGCTGGAAGGCGTACGTGGGCAGGTCGAGCGCCGGCACCGGCCGGTTCCCGTACAGGGCCGGCCAGTCGACGGCCACCCCCTGGACGTGCAGCCGGGCCACGGCCGCCAGCAGGGTGCGGGCCTCGGGCCGGTCGCCGCGCAGGGCGGCGACGAGGACGGCGTTGCCGTCGGCGTCGACGCAGTCCTGGCCCATGGCGGTGAGCACACCGTCGGGGCCCAGCTCCAGGTACGTGGTGACGCCCTGGGCTTCCAGGGTGCGCATCCCGTCGAGGAAGCGGACCGCCTCGCGGACGTGGCGCACCCAGTACTCGGGCGAGCACAGCTCCTCCGCCGTGGCCAGCGAACCGGTCACATTGGAGACCACCGGGATGCGCGGGGCGCTGTACGTCAGCCCCTCGGCAACGGCCCGGAACTCCTCCACCATCCCGTCCATCAGCGGCGAGTGGAACGCGTGCGAGACGCTCAGCCGCTTGGTCTTCTCGAACTTCCCGGCGATCGCCAGGACTTCGGACTCCTCGCCCGAAACCACCACGGAGGTCGGCCCGTTGATCGCCGCGATGCTCACCCGAGCGGTCAGCAGCGGCAGCACCTCCTCCTCCGAGGCCTTGACCGCGACCATCGCGCCGCCCTCCGGCAGCGCCTGCATCAGCCGGCCACGCGCCGCGACCAGCGCCACCGCGTCGTCCAGCGAGAGGACGCCCGCGACGTGCGCGGCCACCAGCTCACCGATCGAGTGGCCCACCAGGAAGTCCGGACGCACACCCCAGCTCTCCACCAGCCGGAACAGCGCCACCTCGACCGCGAACAGCGCGACCTGGGTGAACTCCGTACGGGCGAGAACCGCAGCGTCGTCGCCGAACACCGCTTCCTTCAGCGGGAGTTCGACCCGAGCGCAGACCGCGTCGAAGGCGTCCGCGAACACCGGGTAGGCCTCGTACAGCTCCCGGCCCATGCCCGGACGCTGGCTCCCCTGACCGGTGAAGGCGACGGCGGTGCGGCCGCTGCGGGCCAGGCCCTGGACGTAGCCGCTGCCGCTGCCCGCGGCGAGGGCGGTCAGTCCGGCGAGCAGCTCGGCACGGTCGCCGCCGAGCACGACGGCCCGGTGTTCGAACGTCGAGCGGGTCGCCGCCAGCGCGTGGCCGAGGTCGGCCGGCGCGAGGCCGGGGTTGTCCTCGACGAAGCCGCGCAGCCGCTCGGCCTGGGCCCGCAGGGCCGCCTTGCCGCGGGCGGAGAGCACCCAGGGCAGTGCGCCCGTGGTCTCGTCGGCCGGAGCCGGCTCGATCGGCGCGGCCTCGGGGGCCTGCTCGATGAGGACGTGGGCATTGGTGCCGGAGACACCGAAGGAGGAGACGCCCGCGCGGCGCGGCGCACCGGTCTCGGGCCAGTCCCTGGCCTCGGCGAGCAGCTCGACCGCGCCCGCCGACCAGTCGACGTTCGGCGTCGGCTCGTCCACGTGCAGGGTCTTCGGCAGGACGCCGTGCCGCATCGCCATGACCATCTTGATGATGCCGCCGACGCCGGCCGCCGCCTGGGTGTGGCCGATGTTGGACTTCAGCGAGCCGAGCCAGAGCGGCTCGCCGTTCTCGCCGCGCTCCTGGCCGTAGGTGGCCAGCAGCGCCTGCGCCTCGATCGGGTCACCGAGCCGGGTGCCGGTGCCGTGCGCCTCGACCACGTCGACCTGACCGGGGGTCAGGCGGGCGTTGGCCAGGGCCTGGCGGATGACGCGCTGCTGGGCCGGGCCGTTGGGGGCGGTCAGGCCGTTGCTGGCGCCGTCCTGGTTGACGGCGGTGCCGCGGACGACCGCCAGTACGCGGTGGCCGTTGCGGCGGGCGTCGGACAGGCGCTCCAGCAGCAGCATGCCCGCGCCCTCGCCCCAGCCGGTGCCGTCCGCCGCCGCGGCGAAGGACTTGCAGCGGCCGTCGGCGGCCAGGCCGCGCTGGCGGCTGAACTCGACGAACACACCCGGGGTCGAGGTGATGATCACACCGCCGGCCAGGGCGAGCGAGCACTCGCCGCTGCGCAGCGACTGGGCCGCGAGGTGCAGGGCGACCAGCGAGGAGGAGCAGGCGGTGTCCACCGTCACCGCCGGGCCCTCCAGCCCGAAGGTGTAGGAGATCCGGCCGGAGGCGACGCTCGCCGCGTTGCCGGTCCCGACCAGCCCCTCGGCCTCCTGCGAACCCTCCAGCAGCGGCGCGTAGTCCTGGCCGTTGGTGCCGGCGAAGACGCCGACCCGGTCGCCGCGCACGGCGGCGGGGTCGATCCCGGCCCGCTCGAACGCCTCCCAGGTGACCTCCAGCAGCACCCGCTGCTGCGGGTCCATCGCCAGCGCCTCACGCGGCGAGATGCCGAAGAACATCGGGTCGAACTGCGCCGCGTCGTGCAGGAACCCGCCCTCACGGGCGTAGCTCTTGCCGCTCTTGGCCGGGTCCGGGTCGTACAGCCCGGCCAGGTCCCAGCCGCGGTCGGTCGGGAAGGCGGTCACCGCGTCGGTGCCCTCCGAGACCAGCCGCCACAGGTCCTCGGGCGACTGGACGCCGCCCGGGTAGCGGCAGGCCATCGCGACGATCGCGATCGGGTCGTCGTCCCCGGCCGAGGGACGGGCCGCAACCGGCAGGCCGTCCCCGTCCTGGGCGCCGAGCACCCGCGAGCGCAGGTGGTCGGCCAGGGCGGTGGCGTTCGGGTGGTCGAAGACCAGGGTCGGCGACAGCTTCAGCCCGGTCTCCCCGGCGAGGCGCTTGCTCAGCTCCACCGCGATCAGCGAGTCGAAGCCGAGCTCCTGGAACGCCCGGGTGGGCTCCACCGCGTCCGGGGTGGTGTGGCCGAGGACGGCCGCCACCTCGGAGCGGACGAAGTCCAGCAGCACCCGGTCGCGGTCCGCCGCGGGCACCTGCGCCAGCCGCTGGGCCAGCGAGGAGTCCGCGCCGGCCGGGACGGCCCGGGCGAGTTCACGCACCTCGGGCAGGTCGCCGATCAGCAGGCCGGGCCGGTTCGCGGTGTAGCCGAGCGCGAAGCGCGCCCAGTCCACGTCCGCCACCAGCGGGGCGCCGTCCGGCTCCGCGAGGGCGCCCGGCAGTGCCGCCAGCGCCGCCCGCGCGGTCAGCGGACGCAGGCCCGCCCGCTCCCACGCACCGGTGGTCCCGGCGCGGTCGGCCTCCTCGGCCCAGGGGCCCCAGGCGATCACCGTCGCCGGCAGCCCGGCCGCGCGGCGCTCGGCGGCCAGGGCCGCCAGCTCCGCGTGCGCGACCGCGTCCACGCCGTGTCCGACGCCGCCGAGGACGCCGACCGCCGTGGAGCAGACCACGAACGCGGTCAGCGGCAGTGCGGCCGTCAGCTCGTGCAGCGCGCGCACCTCGGCGACCCGCTCGCGCACGGCCGCCGCCAACTCCCGCGGCCGGAGGCCGTCCACGGCCCCGACCGGGGTCACGGCACCGGCGTGCACCACGGCGGTCACCGGGTGGCGCTCCAGCAGCGCGGCGAGCGCGGCGCGGTCGCCGGCCGGGGCGTCGACGACGGTGACCCGCACGCCGGACTCGGCCCGCAGCGCCTCCTCGTCCCACTCCGTCCGGCCGGCCAGCACCAGGTGCTCGGCCCCGCCGGCGGCCAGGCGGGCGGCCAGCCGCTCGCCGACCACGCCGTCGGCGCCGCAGACCAGCACCGTCCCGGCCCCGTCCCACCACCGGTCACCCGGCAGCGGGCGGCGCGCCGCCCGGACCAGGCGCGGCACCGACACGCCCGAGGAACGCAGCACCAGCTGGTCCTCGCCGTCGGCCGCGCCCAGCACCTCGGTGAACCGGCCGAGCACCCGCTCGTCCAGCTCCTCCGGCAGGTCGATCAGACCGCCCCAGGCCTGCGGCGCCTCCAGCGCCAGCACCCGGCCGAGGCCCCACAGCCGCGCGCGCTCCGGGCGCACCGGCCCGTCGGCGCCGATCGCCGCGCCGCCCCGGGTGGCCACCCACAGCGGGGCGGTCACACCGGCGTCGGCCAGCGCCTGCACCAGCGCGCCGGTCCGGGCCAGCAGGCCCTCGTCCCCGGCCCGCTCGGCCGGCACCGCCAGCAGGGACAGCACCCCGGTCAGGGCGCGGTCCTGCGGCAGGGCCCGGCCGAGCTGCGCCGCCGTCTCGCCGCGGTCGAGGCTTTCCTCGGCCAGCGGCAGCACCACCAGCTCGGCGCCGGCCTCGGCGACCGACCGCCGGACGGCCAGGACGTCGGCGTCCTGCGCCCGCTCGGCGGGCACCACGACCAGCCAGGTGCCGGTCGGCGCCCCGGCGGCCGGGGTGACCGGCTGCCAGGCGATCCGGTAGGACGAGCCGGCGGCCTCGGCGAGTTCGCGCAGGCCCCGGTGCCAGGAGGACATCGCGGGCAGCACCGCGCTCAGCGGCTGGTCCCCGGTGACGTCCAGGGTCCGGGCCAGCCCGGCGAGGTCGCCCTCGTCCACGGCCGCCCAGAACGCGGTCTCCGCCGGGTCCCGGTGGCCGTCGGCCGGCGCGGCCGGGGCCGTGCCCGGGCCGCCGAGCCAGTACTGCTCGCGCTGGAAGGCGTAGGTCGGCAGGTCCACCCGGCGGGCACCGGTGCCCGCGAACAGCGCGGACCAGTCCGGCGTCACACCGTGCGCGTGCAGGGCGGCCAGCGCCTCCAGCGCGGTCCGCGCCTCGGGCCGCTCGGCGCGCAGGGCGGCGGCGAAGGCCGCGTCCTGCCCGTCGACGCAGTCCTGGCCCATGGCGGAGAGCACGCCGTCGGGGCCGAGTTCCAGGTACGTGGTGACGCCCTGGGCCTCCAGCGTCCGCATGCCGTCGGCGAAGCGGACCGCCTCGCGGACGTGGCGCACCCAGTACGCGGGCGAGCACAGCTCCTCCGCCGTGGCCAGCTCACCGGTCACGTTGGACACGACCGGGATCACCGGCTCGGCGTAGGCCAGGCCCTCGGCGACGGCCCGGAACTCCGCCACCATGCCGTCCATCAGCGGCGAGTGGAACGCGTGCGAGACCTTGAGCTTCTTGCTCTTCTCGAACTGCCCGGCGATGGCGAGCACTTCGTCCTCGTCACCCGAAATCACCACGGAGGTCGGACCGTTGAGGGCCGCGATGCCGACGTTCTCGGTCAGCAGCGGCAGGATCTCGGCCTCGGTGGCCTTCACCGCCACCATCGCGCCGCCCTCCGGCAGCGCCTGCATCAGGCGGCCACGGGCGGACACCAGGGCGACGGCGTCGTCCAGCGACAGGACGCCCGCGACATGCGCGGCCGCCAGCTCACCGATCGAGTGACCGGCCAGGACGTCCGGACGGACCCCCCAGCTCTCATACAGCCGGAACAGCGCCACCTCGACCGCGAACAGCGCCGGCTGGGTGAACTCGGTGCGGGCGAGAACCGCGGCGTCCTCGCCGAACACGGCCTCGCGCAACGGCAGTTCGACCCGGGCGCAGACCGCGTCGAAGGCGTCCGCGAACACCGGGTAGGTGCCGTACAGCTCCCGGCCCATGCCGAGCCGCTGGCTGCCCTGACCGGAGAACAGGAACGCGAGCTTCCCGCCGCGCGGGGTGCCGCGCAGCAGCCCGGCGGCCGTACCGCCCTCCGCCAGGGCCGCGAGCGAGCGCAGCAGCTCCGCCCGGTCGTCCGCGAGCAGCACCGCGCGACGGTTCAGGTCGGTGCGGCCGACCGCGAGCGAGTAGGCCAGATCGGCCGGGCGCAGCCCGGCGTCGGCGGCCACCCGCGCGCTCAGCCGGCGGGCCTGGTCGCGCAGCGCGACCTCGGTGCGGCCGGACAGTGCCACGAGCGCGGGGCCCTCGACCCCGACAGCTTCGGCCGGCTCGACAGCCCCGGCCGGCCCGGCCTGCTCCGGCTCCACGGCCGGGGCGTGCTCCAGGATGACGTGGGCGTTGGTGCCGCTCACGCCGAAGGCCGACACACCGGCCCGGCGCGGCCGCCCGGTCTGCGGCCAGTCCCGCTGCTCACGCAGCAGTTCCACCGCGCCGGCCGTCCAGTCGACGTGCGTGGACGGCTCGTCCACGTGCAGCGTCCGCGGCAGGACGGCGTGCTGCATGGCCAGCACCATCTTGATCACGCCCGCCACACCGGCGGCCGACTGGGTGTGGCCGAGGTTGGACTTCAACGAGCCCAGCCACAGCGGCTCCTCGCCTCGCTCCTGACCGTAGGTGGCCAGCAGCGCCTGCGCCTCGATCGGGTCGCCCAGCACCGTGCCGGTGCCGTGCGCCTCGACCACGTCGACCTCGCCGCCGGACAGTCCGGCGTCGGCCAGCGCCGCGCGGATCACCCGCTGCTGCGACGGACCGTTCGGCGCGCTCAGCCCGTTGCTGGCGCCGTCCTGGTTGACGGCGGAGCCGCGGACGACGGCGAGCACGGGGTGCCCGTTGCGCCGCGCGTCGGACAGCCGCTCCAACAGCACCAGGCCCGCGCCCTCCGACCAGCCGGTGCCGTCGGCGGCCTCCGCGAACGGCTTGCACCGCCCGTCGGCGGCCAGCCCGCGCTGGCGGCTGAACTCGACGAACGCGCCCGGCGTCGCCATCACGGCGACACCGCCGGCCAGCGCCATCGAGCACTCGCCGCCGCGCAGCGCCTGCGCCGCGAGGTGCAGGGCGACCAGCGAGGAGGAGCAGGCGGTGTCGATGGTGACCGCCGGACCCTCCAGACCGAAGGCGTACGCCATCCGGCCGGAGATCACACTGCCCGCGTTGCCCGTGAGCAGGTGGCCCTCCACGCCCTCCGGCAGCTCGGTCAGGCCGGAGCCGTAGCCCGAGGGCGCGGCGCCGAGGAAGACGCCGACCTGGCCGCCGCGCAGGGCCGCCGGGTCGATGCCCGCCCGCTCGAACGCCTCCCACGAGGTCTCCAGCAGCAGACGCTGCTGCGGGTCCATCGCGAGGGCCTCACGCGGGCTGATGCCGAAGAACTCGGCGTCGAAGCGGCCCGCGTCGTACAGGAACCCGCCCTCGCGGGCGTAGCTGGTCCCGGCGTGCTCCGGGTCCGGGTGGTAGATCCCCTCCAGGTCCCAGCCGCGGTCGGCCGGGAAGCCGGCCACGGCGTCACCGCCGGCGGCCAACAGCTGCCACAGCTCCTCGGGGGACCGCACGCCGCCGGGGTAGCGGCAGCTCATCGCGACGATCGCGATCGGGTCGTCCTCCCGTGCGGCGGTGGCCACGACCGTCCCGGTGACCGGCTCGTCCTCGGCACCGAGCAGTTCGGTGCGCAGCAGGGCTGCCAGGGCGGCCGGGGTCGGGTGGTCGAACACCAGCGTGGCGGGCAGGCGCAGGCCGGTGGCCGCGTTGAGGCGGTTGCGCACCTCGACGGCGGTCAGCGAGTCGAAGCCCAGCTCCCGGAAGGCCCGGGCCGGGTCGACCTCGGCGGCCGAACCGTAGCCGAGGACCGCGGCGGCCTCGGTGCGGACCAGGTCCAGCAGGACCCGGTCACGGTCGCCCGCCGGAAGGGCGGTCAGCTTCCGCAGCAGCGGCGAGCCGCCGTCCGCGCCGGCACCCGCGCCGGCGTCGGCCGCCAGCGCGGCCAGGGCCTCCGGCACCTCCGCGATCAGCGGACGCGGCCGGGCGGCCGCGAAGGCCGGGGCGAACCGCTGCCAGTCGACGTCGGCCACCGCCAGGAACGTCTCGTCCTGCTCCAGCGCCTGCCGCAGCACGGTCAGCGCCAGCTCCGGGTCCATCGGCACCAGGCCGCGGCGGCGCATCTGCTCGCCCGCCGTGCCGTCCGACATCCCGCCCTCGGCCCAGGCGCCCCAGGCCACCGACGTGGCCGTCAGGCCGCGCTCGCGCCGAATGCGCGCGATCGCGTCCAGTCCGGCGTTGGCCGCGGCGTACGAGCCCTGGCCGCCACCGCCCCAGACCCCCGCGTTGGAGGAGAACAGGACGAAGGCGTCCAGCTCGGCGTCCCCGAGCAGCTCGTCCAGGTGCCGCGCGCCGGCGATCTTCGCCTGGGCGTTCGCGGCAAGCTCGGCCGCACCGGTGACGGCCAGCGGCACCGAGTCCCCGACGCCGGCGGCGTGCATCACCGCCCGCACCGGCTCGCCCTGCTCGGCCAGGCCCGCGACCAGCTCGGCCACCGCCGCCCGGTCCGCGACGTCGCACGCGGCGACCGTCACCCGGGCACCGAGGCCCAGCAGCTCCTCGCGCAGCTCGGCCGCGCCGGGCGCGGCCAGGCCCCGACGGCTGGTCAGCACCAGGTGCTCGGCACCGTTCTCGGCCAGCCAGCGGGCGACGTGGGCGCCGATCGCCCCCGTGCCGCCGGTGACCAGCACCGTGCCGCGCGGCTGCCACGCCCCGACGGCCGGCGCGTCGCCCAGCGGGGCGCGCCGCAGCCGTCGGACGAACACGCCCGAGGAGCGGACGGCCACCTGGTCCTCGTCACCGATCCCCGCCAGGACGGCGGCGACCCGAGCCCGGGAGCGCGCGTCCAGCTCGGCCGGCAGGTCCAGCAGGCCGCCCCAGCACTCCGGGTGTTCCAGTCCGGCCACCCGGCCCAGGCCCCAGACCTGCGCCTGCGCCCCGCTGTGCAGCCGGTCGGCGCCACCGGTCGCGATCGCGCCCCGGGTCGCCAGCCAGAGCCGGAGGCCACCGTTCACGCCGCCGTTCAGGCCGCCGTTCACGCCACCGTGCTCGGCGACGGCCCGGACCAGGTCGACGGTGTCGACCAGACCGGACGCGACCACCGGGTGCTCGGCGTGCGGCGCCTCGTCCAGCGCGAGCAGCGACAGCACGCCGGACGGCGTCACGCCCTCCTCGGCGGCCGCGGCGAGAGCCGCGGACAGTCCGGCGGCCGCCTCGCCTGCCTCGATCCGCAGCACGCTCGGCTGCGCACCGTGCTCGGCCAGCAGGTCGGCGACCGCGGCCGGCAGCGGGTCCTCCGCTCCGAGGGAGGCCGGGACGAGGACCAGCCAGCCGCCGGTCAGCGTGCCGGTCGGCACCTCGGCGAGCGGCTTCCAGTCCACCCGGTAGCGCCAGCTGTCCACGGTGGAGTGGTCGCGCTGCTGACGGCGCCAGGCAGAGAGCAGCGGCAGGGCAGCGGCCAGGGCGGCACCGTCACCGGAGGCCTCCAGGTCCAACTGCCGCACCAGCATGTCGAGATCGCCGCTCTCCACGGCCTCCCAGAAGCGGCTGTCGGCCGGGGAGGCCGCCGCCGCGCCGGCGACCGCCAGGGTGGCGGCGGGCTTCGGCCAGTAGTGCTCGCGCTGGAAGGCGTAGGTCGGCAGGTCGATGCGGCTTGCGGCCGGGAACAACGGGGCCCAGTCGACGGTGGCGCCGTTGCTCCAGGCCTCGGCGAGGGCGGTCAGGAAACGCTCCCGGCCGCCGTGGTCGCGGCGCAGGGTGCCCTGGACCGTGGCCTCGACGGCGCTGGCGTCGATGGACTCCTGGATGCCGACGGTCAGCACCGGGTGGGCGCTCACCTCGACGAACTGCGAGTGACCCGAGGCCAGCAGGGCCTCGACGGTGCTCGCGAACTCCACCGTCTGGCGCAGGTTGCGGTACCAGTAACCGGCGTCCAGCGCGGCCGAATCGATGACCTCACCGGTCACGGTGGAGTGGAACGGCACCTCCGGCACGCGCGGCGTGACCGGGGCCAGCAGCTCCGCGAGACGGGCCTCGATGCGCTCCACATGCGCCGAGTGCGACGCGTAGTCCACCGCGATACGACGCGCCCGGATCTCCTGCCCGGTGCAGTGCTCCACCAGCTCGTCCAGGGCACCGGCATCACCGGAAACCACCACCGAGCCGGGGCCGTTGACAGCCGCGATCGAGATTCCCTCACGGCCGGACAGCAGCTCGCGAACGCTCTCCACGGGCAGCGGAACGGACACCATGCCACCCAGGCCCGACAGTTCGATGATCGCCTGGCTCCGCAGCGCCACCACCAGGGCGGCGTCCTCCAGCGACAGGGCGCCGGACACGGCAGCGGCGGCAATCTCGCCCTGCGAGTGCCCCACCACCGCCGACGGCTCCACACTGCACGAACGCCAGAGGGCAGCCAGCGAGACCATCACGGCGAACAGCACCGGCTGGACCACGTCCACCCGCTCCATCCACCCGCCGTCCTCACCCGAGACGACCTCCAGCAGCTCCCAATCCACATACGGAGCAAGCGCCTTGGCGCACTCCTCCATCCGGGAACGGAACACCGGCTCATCCGCCAGCAGCCCCTGGGCCATGCCCAGCCACTGCGAACCCTGCCCCGGGAAGACCATGACGAGCTTGCCGCCGGCCCCGGAACCCCGGACCACCGACGACGCGCTCTCCCCTGCGGCCAGCGCACGGAGACCGGCGAGCAGCTCGTCCCGCCCGTCGCCGACCACCACGGCCTTGTGCTCGAACACCGCCCGCGAGGACACCAGCGAGAAGCCGACGTCCGCCGGCCGCTCGTCCGCGACCACCGCCAGCAGGCGCTGCGCCTGCTCCCGCAGAGCGGCCTCGGTACGACCCGACAGCGCCCAGGGCAGCACGCCCGTGGCCTCGTCGGCCGGACCCGGCTCGGTCGGCGCGATCGGAGCGGCCTCGGGGGCCTGCTCGATGATGGCGTGGGCGTTGGTGCCGCTGAATCCGAAGGAGGAGACGGCCGCGCGACGCGGACGCCCGGTCTCCGGCCACGGCCGGGCCTCGGTCAACAGCTCGACCGCGCCGGAGGCCCAGTCGATGTGCGGCGACGGCTCGTCGACGTGCAGGGTCTGCGGCAGCATGCCGTGCCGCATCGCCATGACCATCTTGATGATGCCGCCGACACCGGCCGCCGCCTGGGTGTGCCCGATGTTGGACTTCAACGACCCCAGCCACAGCGGCTCTTCGGCGCGCTCCTGACCGTAGGTCGTCAGCAGCGCCTGCGCCTCGATCGGGTCACCCAGCGAGGTGCCGGTGCCGTGCGCCTCGACCGCGTCGACCTGCTCCGCCGACAGCCCGGCGTTGGCGAGGGCCTGGCGGATGACGCGCTGCTGGGACGGACCGTTGGGGGCGGTCAGCCCGTTGCTGGCGCCGTCCTGGTTGATCGCCGAACCACGGACGACCGCGAGCACCTGGTGGCCGTTGCGCTGCGCGTCGGACAGCCGCTCCAGCAGGAGCATGCCGACACCCTCACCCCAGCCGGTGCCGTCCGCGTCGGCCGAGAAGGCCTTGCAGCGGCCGTCGGCCGAGAGGCCGCGCTGGCGGCTGAACTCGATGAACGCGCCCGGGGTGGCCATCACGGTCACACCGCCGGCCAGCGCCATCGTGCACTCGCCGCTGCGCAGGGCCTGGATGGCCCAGTGCAGAGCGACCAACGAGGAGGAGCAGGCCGTGTCGACGGTGACCGCCGGGCCCTCAAGACCGAAGGTGTACGCCAGACGGCCGGAGACCACGCTGCCCGCGTTGCCCGTACCGAGGTGCCCCTCGACGTCCTCGTCCGCGCTGGTCAGCACCGAGGTGTAGTCGTGGTACATCACACCGGCGAAGACACCGGTCGCGCTGCCGCGCAGGGTGGCCGGGTCGATGCCGGCCCCCTCGAAGGCCTCCCAGGAGGTCTCAAGGAGGAGCCGCTGCTGCGGGTCCATGGTGAGCGCCTCACGCGGGGAGATCCCGAAGAACCGCGCGTCGAAGCGGCCCGCGTCGTGCAGGAAGCCACCCTCGCGGGCGTAGCTCGTCCCCTGGTGCTCCGGGTCCGGGTGGTAGAGCGCGTCGAGGTCCCAGCCACGGTCGGTCGGGAACGACGTGATGCCGTCACCACCGTCCGCGACCAGCCGCCACAGGTCCTCGGGCGAGGCGACCCCGCCCGGGTAGCGGCAGGCCATGCCGACGATCGCGATCGGCTCGTCCACGACGGTCATGGACAGCACCTGGACCGCAGCCGGGGCCTCGCCGACGAGCTCGTCGCGGATGAACTCGGCCAGCGCGGCGGGCGTCGGGTAGTCGAACACCAGCGTGGCCGGCAGGCGCAGGCCGGTGGCCGCGTTGAGACGGTTGCGCAGCTCGACCGCCGTCAGCGAGTCGAAGCCCAGCTCCCGGAAGGCCCGGGCCGGGTCGACCTCGGCGGCCGAACCGTGGCCCAGGACCTCGGCCACCTGGGTGCGGACCACCTCGCGGACGGTCTCGTCGCGGCGCGCGGCCGGCAGGGCGAGCAGGCGCTCGGCCAGCGAACCGGCGGCTGCGGTGCTGCCGCTCGCGGCGGTCCGGCGGCGAGGCGTACGGACGAGTCCGCGCAGCAGCGGCGGGACGTCGCTGCTGCCGACCGCCGTGACGGGGTCGAGGTGCATCGGGACCAGCAGGGCACGGTCCAGGGCGAGCGCACCGTCAAAGAGGGCCAGGCCCTCCTGCGAACGCAGCGGCGCCACGCCGGCACGGGCCAGGCGACGTACGTCCGCGTCCGACAGGCTGGTGGCCATGCCGTCGTCCTCGGCCCACAGACCCCACGCCAGCGACATGCCGGGCAGGCCGTCGGCGCGACGCTGCGCAGCGAGCGCGTCCAGGAACGCGTTCGCGGCGGCGTAGTTGCCCTGACCGGCGGCTCCCAGGACGCCGGAGGCCGAGGAGAAGAGAACGAACGCCGACAGGTCCATCCCAGCGGTCAGTTCGTGCAGGATCACTGCCGCGTCCACCTTCGGACGCAGCACCGCCGACAGCCGCTCCGGCGTCAGCGACGACACCAGGCCGTCGTCCAACACACCGGCGGTGTGGACCACCGCCGACAGCGAACGACCCTCCAGCACGCGGGTGACAGCGTCGCGGTCGGTCACGTCGCACGCGACGACGTCCACATCCGCGCCCAACCCGGCCAGCTCGTCCCGCAGTTCGACAGCGCCCGGCGCGTCCAGGCCGCGACGGCTGGTCAGCACCAGACTCCGCACCCCGTGAGTGACGACCAGGTGCCGGGCCACCAGCGAACCCAGACCACCCGTACCGCCGGTCACCAGGACCGTGCCCTCACCCAGCGACACGTTGCTCTCCGAGGAAGCGGAGACGCGCACCAGGCGCGGCGCGAACGCCACACCCCCACGCACCGCCACCTGCGGCTCACCGGCCTCCACGACACCGGAAGGCAGTTCGGCGCCGGACTCCAGGTCCACCAGGAGGAATCGGTCCGGGTTCTCCGACTGCGCCGAGCGCACCAGACCCCAGACCACCGACTCCGCCAGACCCACAACACCCGACGCCGCATCGACCGACACAGCGTCACGCGTCACCACGACCAACCTCGAAGCGGCGAACCGCTCCTCCGCCAGCCACCCCTGCACCAACTCCAGCGCACGGACCGCAGCCGCATGCACCTCCCCGGCACCGGAACCATCCACAGAACCGAACTCCACCGCCACCAGCGACGGCACAACCTCCACGCCAGCCAGCTCCGCAAGGTCACCCACCACGAGGACCTCACCGGCAGCCTCACCGAACGCAACCTGCGCCCAGTCGACGCCGAACAGCGAGTCGACCGAAGCGCCAGCGGACGCCAACTGCCCGGCCACCACCGGCCGCAGGGCCAGCGATCGGATGGTCCCGACCGGCTGCCCCTCGGCGTCCGCCAGCGTCAGCGACACCGCATCCGCACCAGCGGACACCAGCCGCACCCGCAGCGCGTCCGCACCCGCGGCAACCAGCGACACATCCGACCACGCGAACGGCAGGTGCGCCTGACCCTCGGCCCGGACGAACCCGCCCAGCCCAACCGCCTGAACCGCCGCATCCAGCAGCGCCGGGTGCAGACCGAAACCGGCCGCCTCCCCAGCGATCTCCTCCGGCAGCGCCACCTCGACGAACACCTCGCCGTCGCGGCGCCACGCGGCCCGCAGACCCTGGAACGCCGGCCCGTACACCAGCCCGGCCTCCGCCAGACCCCGCGCGAACGCCTCCACGTCCACCGCCTCGGCACCCGCCGGCGGCCACTCCACCAGACCCGCACCCTCAGCAGCCGACACACCCTCCGCCAGCACACCGGAGACATGACGCGTCCAGAGGCCGTCCTCACCGGCGCCCTCGGCCCGCGAGTGGACCGTCACCGAACGACGGCCCTCACCATCGGGCTCTCCGACCCGCACCTGGACCTGCACACCGCCCGACTCCGGAAGCACCAGCGGCGCCTCCAGCGTCAGCTCCTCCACCAGCGAGCAACCCACCTGGTCGCCGGCCCGCACCGCGAGCTCGACAAAAGCGGTCCCGGGCAGGATCACCGAACCCAGCACCGTGTGATCGGCCAGCCAGGCGTGCGACTGGAGCGAGAGCCGGCCGGTGAACAGCACACCGTCCGCGTCGGCGAGCGACACCGCCGCACCCAGCAGCGGGTGGTCCGCCGCACCCAGGCCCGCGGACTGCACGTCCCCGGTCGCGGCCGGAGAGTGGAGCCAGAACCACTCGCGGTCGAAGGCATACGTCGGCAGGTCGACTCGCCGGGCACCGGCCTCCGCGAAGAACCCTCGCCAGTCGACCTGGGCGCCCTGGACATGCGCGGTGACGAGCGCCGTCAGCGCGGTCTGCGCCTCCGGCCGCTCGGCGCGCAGAGCAGGCGCGAACACGCCCTGCTCGACGCACTCCTGGCCCATGGCCGACAGCACGCCGTCCGGGCCCAGCTCGACAAAGGTGGTGACGCCCTGGGCATCCAGGGCCCGCATGCCGTCAGCGAAGCGAACCGCCTGGCGGACATGCCGGACCCAGTACTCGGGCGAGCACAGCTCCTCCGCCGTGGCCGGCTCACCCGTCACATTGGACACGACGGGGATGACCGGCTCTGCGTAGCTCAGGCCCTCGGCGACGGCCCGGAACTCCGCCAACATGCCGTCCATCAGCGGCGAGTGGAACGCGTGCGAGACCTTGAGCTTCTTGCTCTTCTCGAACCGACCGGCGATGGCGAGGACTTCGGCCTCGTCACCCGAAATCACCACCGAGGTGGGCCCGTTGATCGCGGCGATGCTGACGTTCTCGGTGAGCAGCGGCAGGATCTCGGCCTCGGCGGCCTTGACCGCCATCATCGCGCCGCCCTCCGGCAGCGCCTGCATCAGCCGGCCACGGGCCGCCACCAGGGTGACGGCGTCGTCCAGCGACAGCACGCCCGCGACGTGCGCGGCCGCCAGCTCGCCGATCGAGTGGCCCACCAGGAAGTCCGGACGGACACCCCAGCTCTCGAAGAGGCGGAACAGCGAAACCTCAACGGCGAACAGCGCGAGCTGGGTGAACTCGGTCCGGGCGAGAACCGCAGCTTCCTCGCCGAACACCGCCTCCTTCAGGGGCAGTTCGACCCGCGAGCACACCGCGTCGAAGGCCTCCGCGAACACCGGGAAAGCCTCGTACAGCTCACGCCCCATCCCGGGACGCTGGCTGCCCTGGCCGGTGAACAGGAACGCCAGCTTCCCGCCCGAGGCGGCACCGGTCACCAGCCCGGCGGCCGTACCGCCGTCGGCGAGTGCCGTGAGGGCTCGGATGACGCTGTCGCGGCTGTCCGCGACAACGCCGGCGCGGAGGTCCATCGTCGTACGGGTGGTGGCCAGCGAGTAGGCGAGGTCGGTGACCCGCAGCTCGGGCTCGGCCTCGACCAGGGCGAGCAGTCGCTGCGCCTGACCGCGCAGAGCACCCTCACTCTTCGCGGAGAGCACCAGCGGCGCCTGACCGTCCTCGGTCGACAGACGCTCCGGACGCTTCTCCACCGGAGCCTGCTCGATGATGGCGTGGGCGTTGGTGCCGCTGAAGCCGAAGGAGGAGACGGCCGCACGACGCGGACGCCCGGTCTCCGGCCAGGGGCGGGCCTCGGTCAGCAGCTCGACGGCGCCGGAGGCCCAGTCGATGTGCGGGGACGGCTCGTCGACGTGCAGGGTCTGCGGCAGCACGCCGTGCTGCATCGCCATCACCATCTTGATGATGCCGCCGACGCCCGCCGCCGCCTGGGTGTGCCCGATGTTGGACTTCAACGACCCGAGCCAGAGCGGCTCTTCGGCACGCTCCTGACCGTAGGTGGCCAGCAGCGCCTGCGCTTCGATCGGGTCGCCGAGCGTGGTGCCGGTGCCGTGGCCCTCGACCGTGTCCACGTCGTTGGCCGTGAGGCGCGCGTTGGCGAGGGCCTGGCGGATCACCCGCTGCTGGGACGGGCCGTTGGGGGCGGTGAGGCCGTTGCTCGCGCCGTCCTGGTTGATCGCGCTGCCGCGGACCACGGCGAGCACCTGGTGCCCGTTGCGCTGCGCGTCGGACAGGCGCTCCAGCAGGAGCATGCCGACACCCTCGGACCAGCCGGTACCGTCCGCGTCCGCCGAGAAGGCCTTGCAGCGGCCGTCCATGGCCAGACCGCGCTGCTTGCTGAACTCGATGAACGCGCCCGGGGTGGACATGACCGTCACACCACCGGCCAGCGCCATCGTGCACTCGCCCTCACGCAGGGCCTTCGCCGCCCAGTGCAGGGCGACCAGCGACGAGGAGCAGGCGGTGTCGATGGTGACCGCCGGGCCCTCCAGGCCCAGGGTGTAGGCCACCCGGCCGGAGGCGATGCTGCTCGAACCACCCGTGCCGAGGTAGCCCTCGACACCGGCCGGAATCGCGTGCAGACGCGAGGTGTAGTCGTGGTACATCACACCGGCGAACACGCCGGTCGCGCTGCCCTTCATCGAGGCCGGGTCGATACCCGCGCGCTCGAACGCCTCCCAGGAGGTCTCCAGCAGCAGACGCTGCTGCGGGTCCATCGCCGACGCCTCACGCGGGCTGATCCCGAAGAACGCCGGGTCGAACAGACCCGCATCGTGCAGGAAACCACCCTCCGTGACGTAACTCGTCCCGGCAAGACCCGAGTTGACGTCCTCCAGGGCATCCAGGTGCCAGCCACGGTCAGTCGGGAAGGACGTGATGCCGTCGCCGCCACCGAGCACCAGCTGCCACAGGTCCTCGGGCGAGGCAACCCCACCCGGGTAGCGGCAGGCCATCCCGACGATCGCGATCGGCTCGTCCACGACGGTCGTGGACAGCACCTCGGCCACCACCGGGGCCTCACCGACGAGTTCGTCGCGGATGAAGTCGGCGAGCGCGGACGGCGTCGGGTAGTCGAAGACCAGCGTGGCCGGCAGACGCAGACCGGTGGCCGCGTTCATCCGGTTGCGCAGCTCGACCGCGGTCAGGGAGTCGAAGCCCAGCTCACGGAAGGCGCGGGTCAGATCGACCCCCTCCGCCGATGCGTAGCCCAGAACCTCGGCCACCTGCGTACGGACCACCTCGCGGACGGTCTCGTCGCGACGCGCGGCCGGCAGGGCGAGCAGGCGCTCGGCCAGCGAACCGGCAGCAGCGGAACCGCCACTCGCGGCGGTCCGACGGCGCGGCGCACGCACCAGGGCCCGCAGCAGCGGCGGGACCTCACCCCCACCGACCATGGCCACCGGGTCGAGGTGCATCGGGACGACCAGGGCGCGCTCCAGCGTGAGCGCACCGTCGAACAGGGCCAGCCCCTCCTGCGACCGCAGCGGCGCCACGCCGGCACGGGCCAGACGGCGCACGTCGGCCTCGCTCAGGCTGGTGGCCATGCCACCGTCCTCGGCCCACAGACCCCACGCCAGCGACGTGCCCGGCAGCCCCTCAGCCCGGCGGCGGGCCGCCAGAGCGTCCAGGAACGCATTGGCCGCAGCGTAGTTACCCTGCCCCGCAGCACCGAACACGCCCGACACGGAGGAGAACAGGACGAACGCCGACAGGTCCATCCCAGCGGTCAGCTCGTGCAGGATCACTGCCGCGTCCACCTTCGGACGCAGCACCGCCGACAGCCGCTCCGGCGTCAGCGACGACACCACGCCGTCATCCAGGACGCCGGCGGTGTGGACCACCGCCGACAGCGAACGACCCTCCAGCAGCACCGCGACAGCGTCGCGGTCGGTGACATCGCAGGCGACGACGTCCACCGCTGCCCCCAACCCGGCCAGCTCGTCCCGCAGTTCGACAGCGCCCGGCGCGTCCAGGCCGCGACGGCTGGTCAGCACCAGACTCCGCACCCCGTGAGTGACGACCAGGTGCCGGGCCACCAACGAACCCAGACCACCCGTACCACCGGTCACCAGGACCGTGCCCTCACCCAGCGACACGTTGCTCTCCGAGGAAGCGGAGACGCGCACCAGGCGCGGCGCGAACGCCACACCCCCGCGCACCGCCACCTGCGGCTCACCGGACTCGACAACACCCGACGGCAGTTCGGCGCCGAACTCCAGGTCCACCAGGAGGAATCGGTCCGGGTTCTCCGACTGCGCCGAGCGCACCAGACCCCAGACCACCGACTCCGCCAGACCCACAACACCCGACGCCGCATCGACCGACACAGCGTCACGCGTCACCACGACCAACCTCGAAGCGGCGAACCGCTCCTCCGCCAGCCACCCCTGCACCAACTCCAGCGCACGGACCGCAGCCGCGTGCACCTCCTCGGCACCGGAACCATCCACAGAACCGAACTCCACCGCCACCAGCGACGGCATGACCTCCACCGCATCCAGCTCCGCGAGGTCACCCACCACGAGGACCTCGCGGCCCGTCTCACCGAGCGCGATCTGCGCCCAGTCGACACCGAACAGCGAGTCAGTCGACCCACCCGCGGGCGTCAGCTGCCCGGCGGCCACCGGCCGCAGAGCCAGCGATCGGATGGTCCCGACCGGCTGCCCCTCCGCGTCCGCCAGCGTCAGCGACACCGTGTCCGCACCAGCGGACACCAGCCGCACCCGCAGCGCGTCCGCACCCGAAGCGTGCAGCTCGACACCAGCCCACGCGAACGGCAGGTGCGCCTGGCCCTCGGCCCGGACGAACCCGCCCAGACCCACAGCCTGCACCGCCGCATCCAGCAGCGCCGGGTGCACACCGAACGACCCGGCCTCCCCGCTCACCACCTCCGGCAGCACGACCTCGACGAACACCTCGCCATCCCGACGCCACGCCGACCGCAGACCCTGGAACGCCGGCCCGTACACCAGCCCGGCCTCCGCCAGACCCCGCGCGAACGCCTCCACGTCCACCGCCTCGGCACCCGCCGGCGGCCACTCCACCAGACCCGCACCCTCAGCAGCCGACACACCCTCCGCCAGCACACCCGAGACATGCCGGACCCACTCGGACGCGCTCTCGGCCCGCCCGTGCACAGCAAGCGAACGACGCCCGGACGCGTCCACCGCGCCCACCGTCACCTGGACCTGCACACCGCCCGACTCCGGAAGCACCAGCGGCGCCTCCAGCGTCAGCTCCTCCACCACCGAGCAACCCACCTGGTCACCCGCCCGCACCGCCAACTCGACAAACGCCGTACCCGGAACGATCACCGAACCCAGCACCGCATGATCAGCCAGCCACGCGTGCGACTCCACCGACAGACGACCCGTAAACAGGAAGCCCTCAGCGTCGGCCAGAGCCACCGCCGCACCCAACAGCGGGTGGTCGGCCTCGCCGAGACCGGCGGCCGTCATGTCACCGGCGAGCGGCGGGACGTGGAGCCAGAAGCTCTCACGCTCGAACGCGTACGTCGGCAGGTCGACCCGACGGGCACCGGCCCGGGAGGCCAGGCTGCTCCAGTCCGCGACGGCACCGTGGGCGAACGCCGTCGCCAGCGCGGAGACCGCCGTTCGCGGCTCCGGCCGCTCGGCGCGCAGAGCAGGCGCGAACACGCCCTGTTCGACGCACTCCTGGCCCATGGCCGAGAGCACGCCATCCGGGCCGAGTTCGACGAAGGTGGTGACGCCCTTGGCCTCCAGGGCCCGCATGCCGTCGGCGAAGCGCACCGCCTGGCGGACGTGGCGCACCCAGTACTCGGGCGAGCACAGCTCCTCGGCGGTGGCGACCGAACCGGTCACGTTGGAGACCACCGGGATGCGCGGGGCGCTGTACGTCAGCCCCTCGGCAACGGCCCGGAACTCCTCCACCATGCCGTCCATCAGCGGCGAGTGGAACGCGTGCGAGACCTTGAGACGCTTGGTCTTCTCGAACTGCCCGGCGATCGCCAGAACTTCGGACTCGTCACCCGAAACCACCACGGAGGAAGGCCCATTGATCGCCGCGATGCTCACCTGAGCGGTCAGCAGCGGCAGCACCTCCTCCTCCGAGGCCTTCACCGCCACCATCGCGCCACCCTCCGGCAGCGCCTGCATCAGCCGACCACGCGCCGCGACCAGCGCCACCGCGTCGTCCAGCGACAGCACACCCGCGACATGCGCGGCCACCAGCTCACCGATCGAGTGCCCCACCAGGAAGTCCGGACGAACCCCCCAGGCCTCCACCAGCCGGAACAGCGCGGTCTCCACCGCGAACAGCGCCACCTGAGTGAACTCGGTCCGGGCGAGAACGTCAGCGTCCTCCCCGAACACCGCCTCCTTCAGCGGCAGTTCGACCCGCGCGCACACCGCGTCGAAGGCCTCCGCGAACACCGGGAAGGCGTCGTACAGCTCACGCCCCATCCCCGGCCGCTGGCTCCCCTGCCCCGTGAACAGGAACGCCAGCTTCCCGCCGGCGGCCAGGCCCTGGACCACCTGCGGGTCGGACTGGCCGTCGGCCAGTGCCCGCAGGCCCGCGATCAGGGCGTCCCGGTCCTCGCCGAGGACCACGGCCCGCTGCTCCAGCACCGTGCGGGTGGTCACCAGCGAGTGCGCGACGTCGGCGACCGGAAGCCGGTCGTCGGCCGTCACCAGCGCGTGCAGGCGCTCGGCCTGGCGCCGCAGGGAATCCTCTCCCCGTGCGGTGACGACGAACGGCGTGACGGCGGCCGGGGTCGCGTCCGTCCCGGCGACGGCCGTGGCCGGCCGCTTCTCCGTCGGAGCCTGCTCGATGATCGTGTGGGCGTTGGTGCCGCTGATGCCGAAGGAGGAGACGGCCGCGCGACGCGGACGCCCGGTCTCCGGCCACGGCCGGGCCTCGGTCAGCAGCTCGACCGCACCCTCCGTCCAGTCGATGTGCGGGGACGGCTCGTCCACGTGCAGGGTCTGCGGCAGGACGCCGGCGCGGATCGCCATCACCATCTTGATGACGCCCGCGACACCGGCGGCGGCCTGGGTATGGCCCAGGTTCGACTTCAGCGACCCGAGCCAGAGCGGCTCTTCGGTGCGCTCCTGGCCGTAGGTGGCGAGCAGGGCCTGCGCCTCGATCGGGTCGCCCAGCGAGGTTCCGGTGCCGTGCGCCTCGACCACGTCGATCTGGTCGGAGCTGAGGCGGGCGTTGGCGAGCGCCTGGCGGATGACCCGCTGCTGCGACGGCCCGTTGGGGGCGGTCAGGCCGTTGCTGGCACCGTCCTGGTTGACGGCAGAGCCACGCATGACCGCCAGCACCTGGTGCCCGTTGCGCTGCGCGTCGGACAGCCGCTCGACGAGCAGCATGCCGACGCCCTCGGACCAGCCCGTGCCGTCCGCCGCGGCGGCGAACGACTTGCAGCGCCCGTCGGCCGCCAGGCCGCGCTGCTTGCTGAACTCGATGAAGGTGCCGGGGGTGGCCATCACCGTCACGCCGCCGGCGAGAGCCATGGTGCACTCGCCGTTGCGCAGAGCCTGGGCGGCCAGGTGGAGAGCGACCAGCGAGGAGGAGCAGGCCGTGTCGACGGTGACCGCCGGGCCCTCAAGACCGAAGGTGTACGCCAGGCGGCCGGACAGCACGCTGCCCGCGTTGCCGGTGCCGAGGTAGCCCTCGATCTCCTCGGGGATGGTCTGCAGGCGCGCGGCGTAGTCGTGGTACATCACACCGGCGAAGACGCCGGTCGCGCTGCCCTTCATCGAGGCCGGGTCGATGCCCGCGCGCTCGAACGCCTCCCAGGACGTCTCCAGCAGCAGGCGCTGCTGCGGGTCCATGGCGAGCGCCTCACGCGGAGAGATGCCGAAGAACACCGGGTCGAAGCGGTCCGCGTCGTGCAGGAAGCCGCCCTCGCGGGTGTACGTCGTGCCGGAGCGGACGGACTCGGGGTCGTACAGGCCCTCGACGTCCCAACCGCGGTTGGTCGGGAAGAGCGAGATGCCGTCGCCGCCGCCGAGCACGAGCTGCCACAGGTCCTCGGGCGAGGCGACCCCGCCCGGGTAACGGCAGGCCATGCCGACGATCGCGATCGGCTCGTCGTCCCCGCCCGAGGCCGTCTGGGCCTTCACGACCGCGGTGGCCGCGGCCGGTTCGAGGTGCCCGAGCAGTTCGGTGTGCAGGTGGTCGGCCAGGGCGGTGGGCGTCGGGTAGTCGAAGACCAGCGTGGCCGGCAGGCGCAGGCCGGTGGCCGCGTTGAGGCGGTTGCGCAGCTCGACGGCGGTCAGCGAGTCGAAGCCCAGCTCACGGAAGGCCCGGACGGCGTCCACCGCGTCGGCGGACGGGTAGCCCAGCGCCGTGGCGGCGTTGCCGCGGACCAGGTCCAGCAGCGAACGGTGCTGCTCCTCGGTCGACAGGGTACTCAACTGGCCCACCAGCGTGGCGGCGGAGCCGCTGCTGACGTCCACCTTGCGACGGCGCGGCGTACGGACGAGTCCGCGCAGCAGCGGCGGGACGTCGCCCGTGCCGACCGCCGTGACGGGGTCGAGGTGCATCGGGACGACCAGGGCACGCTCCAGCGTGAGCGCGCCGTCGAACAGGGCCAGGCCCTCCTGGGCGCGCAGCGGGGCGACGCCCGCGCGGGCCAGACGGCGCACGTCGGCCTCGCTCAGGGCGGCGGACATGCCGCCGTCCTCGGCCCACAGGCCCCAGGCCAGCGAGGTGGCGGGCAGGCCGTCGGCGCGACGCTGCTCGGCGAGCGCGTCCAGGAACGCGTTCGCGGCGGCGTAGTTGCCCTGGCCGGCGGCACCGAACACACCGGAGGCCGAGGAGAACAGGACGAACGCCGACAGGTCCATCCCAGCGGTCAGTTCGTGCAGGATCACCGCCGCGTCCACCTTCGGACGCAGCACCGCCGACAGCCGCTCCGGCGTCAGCGACGACACCAGGCCGTCATCCAGCACACCGGCAGTGTGGACCACCGCTGACAGCGAACGACCCTCCAGCAGCGCCGCGACGGCATCGCGGTCGGTGACGTCGCAGGCGACGACGTCCACCTCGGCGCCCAACCCGGCCAGCTCGTCCCGCAGTTCGACAGCGCCCGGCGCGTCCAGGCCACGACGGCTGGTCAGCACCAGACTCCGCACACCATGCGCTGTGACCAGGTGCCGGGCCACCAGCGAGCCGAGACCACCCGTACCGCCGGTCACCAGGACAGCGCCCTCGCCCAGCAACGGCACGGCGTTGTCCGAGGAGGCGGAGACGCGCACCAGGCGCGGCGCGAACGCCACACCCCCACGCACCGCCACCTGCGGCTCACCGGACTCCACAACACCCGACGGCAGCTCGGCGCCGGCCTCCAGGTCCACCAGCACGAACCGGTCCGGGTTCTCCGACTGCGCCGAGCGCACCAGACCCCAGACCACCGACTCCGCCAGACCGGCAACACCCAGCGCGGCATCGACCGACACCGCACCACGCGTCACCACGACCAGCTTCGACGCGGCGAACCGCTCCTCCGCCAGCCAGCCCCGCACCAGCTCCAGGGCCCACACACCGGCAGCGTGCGCGGCCTCGGCCACGTCACCGCCGCCCGCCCGCGGAGCCTCGACCACCACGACGTCGGGAACCTCGTCCCCGGCCAGCTCGGCCGGCGACGACACCACCCGAACGCTCGCACCCGACCCGGCCCCGAGCGCGATCTGCGCCCAGTCCACGCCGAACAGCGAGTCGGTCGAAGCGCCCGCCGCCGCCAACTGCCCGGCGACGACCGGCCGCAGCACCAGCGACTCCACCGAACCGACCGGACGGCCCTCGGCGTCCGCGAGCGTCAGCGACACCGCGTCCGCGCCCGCCGACACCAGCCGCACCCGCAGCGCACCCGCACCCGCGGCGACCAGCGACACACCCGACCACGCGAACGGCAACCGGCCCGCCCCCACGTCCTCCACCAGGCCACCGAGCCCGACCGCGTGCAACGCCGCGTCCAGCAGCGCCGGGTGCAGACCGAAACCGGCCGCCTCCCCCGCCACCTCCTCCGGCAGCGCCACCTCGGCGAACACCTCGCCATCCCGACGCCACGCCGACCTCAGACCACGGAACACCGGGCCGTAACCGAACCCGACGCCCTCCATCGCCCCGTAGAAGCCGTCCAGCTCCACCGCCTCGGCACCCGCCGGCGGCCACTCCACCAGACCCGCACCCTCAGCAGCCGACGCACCCTCCGCCAGCACACCCGAAACGTGGCGTGTCCAGAGGCCGTCCTCGCCGGCGCCCTCGGCCCGCGAGTGGACCGTCACCGAACGACGACCCTCGCTGTCGGGCGCACCGACCCAGACCTGAACCTGCACGGCACCCGACTCCGGAAGCACCAGCGGCGCCTCCAGCGTCAGCTCCTCCACCAGCGAGCAGCCCACCTGGTCACCCGCACGCACCGCGAGTTCCACGTACGCCGTGCCCGGAACGATCACCGAACCCAGCACCGCGTGGTCGGCCAGCCACGGGTGCGACTCCACCGACAGACGTCCCGTGAACAGGAAGCCCTCGGCGTCGGCCAGCGACACGCCCGCACCCAACAGCGGGTGGTCGGCCGCACCCAGGCCCAGCGAGGCGACCTCGCCCAGCCAGCCCGAGGCCACCGCCGGCCAGTAGCGCTCACGCTGGAACGCGTACGTCGGCAGCTCGACCCGGTGGTTGCCGGAGCCGAAGCAGGAGGTCAGGTCGAGCTCGGCGCCGTTGACGTGCGCCACGGCGAGGGCGGTGGCGACGGTCTGCGTCTCCGCGCGGTCGCGACGCAGGGCGGAGGCGAACACGCCGCCGCTGACGCACTCCTGGGCCATCGCGGTGAGGACACCGTCCGGGCCCAGCTCCAGGTAGGTGGTCACGCCCTCGGCTTCGAGGGCGCTCATGCCGTCGGCGAAACGGACGGCCTGCCGCACGTGCCGCACCCAGTACTCGGGCGAGCACAGCTCCTCGGCGGTGGCGAGAGTGCCGGTCACGTTGGAGACCACGGCGATCTGCGGCGCCGCGTAGGTCAGACCCTCCGCCACCCGGCGGAAGTCCGCCAACATCCCGTCCATCAGCGGCGAGTGGAACGCGTGCGAAACGCTCAGCCGCTTCGACTTCTCGAACTGCCCGGCGATCGCCAGCACTTCGGACTCGTCCCCGGAAATCACCACCGAGGAAGGACCGTTGATCGCCGCGATGCTCACCTGCGCGGTCAGCAGCGGCAGCACCTCGGCCTCGGCGGCCTTCACCGCCACCATCGCGCCGCCCTCCGGCAGCGCCTGCATCAGCCGGCCACGAGCAGAGACCAGCGCCACCGCGTCGTCCAGCGACAGCACGCCCGCGACATGCGCGGCCGCCAGCTCGCCCACCGAGTGCCCGACCAGGACGTCCGGACGGACACCCCAGCTCTCGAAGAGGCGGAACAGCGACACCTCGACGGCGAACAGCGCGACCTGGGTGTACTCCGTACGGGCGAGAACGTCAGCGTCCTCCCCGAACACGGCCTCGCGCAGCGGAAGTTCGACCCGAGCGCACACCGCGTCGAAGGCGTCGGCGAACGCCGGGAAGGCGTCGTACAGCTCACGCCCCATGCCGGGACGCTGGCTGCCCTGGCCGGTGAACAGGAACGCCAGGTTGCCGCCCGAGGCGACACCCCGGACGAGTCCGGGGCGGTCGGCGCGCTCGGCGAGCGCGCCCAGGCCGTCGAGCAGGGCCGCCGGGCTGTCGCCGAGCAGGACGGCGCGGTGCTCGTGGTGGGTGCGGGTGGCCGCGAGCGAGTACCCGAGGTCGGTGACCGGGACGTCCGGCCGGGTCTCCAGGTGGGCGCGAAGGCGTCCGGCCTGGGCGGCGAGGGCGTCCGGGGTGCGGCCCGACAGGGCCCAGAGCACCGGCGCGTCGCCGTGCGTCGCGGGCGCGGCCTGCGGGTCGGTGTCCGCCGGCTCGTCGGCGGCCTGTTCGAGGATGACGTGGGCGTTGGTGCCGCTCATGCCGAAGGAGGAGACGCCGGCCCGGCGCGGGTGCGCCGTCTCGGGCCAGTTCCGCGTCTCCGTCAGCAGCTCGACGGCGCCGGCCGACCAGTCCACGTGGGGGGTGGGCTCGTCGACGTGCAGGGTGCGCGGCAGCACGCCCTCCCGCATCGCCATGACCATCTTGATGACGCCGCCGACACCCGAAGCCGACTGGGTGTGGCCGATGTTGGACTTGAGGGAGCCGAGCCACAGCGGCTCGCCGCCGCGCTCCTGGCCGTAGGTGGCGAGCAGCGCCTGGGCCTCGATCGGGTCACCCAGTCGGGTGCCCGTGCCGTGCGCCTCGACGGCGTCGACCTCGCCGGCCGTCAGTCCGGCAGCGGCCAGCGCGGCGCGGATGACCCGCTGCTGGGCGGGGCCGTTGGGGGCGGTCAGGCCGTTGCTCGCACCGTCCTGGTTGATCGCGCTGCCGCGCACGACCGCCAGAACCTGGTGGCCGTTGCGGCGGGCGTCGGAGAGGCGCTCCAGCAGGAGCATGCCCGCGCCCTCGCCCCAGCCGGTGCCGTCGGCCGAGGCCGCGAAGGCCTTGCAGCGGCCGTCGGCGGCCAGTCCGCGCTGCTTGCTGAACTCGACGAAGGTGCCGGGGGTGGCCATCACGACGACGCCGCCGGCCAGGGCCATGGTGCACTCGCCGTTGCGCAGGGCCTGGGCGGCCAGGTGCAGGGCGACCAGCGAGGAGGAGCAGGCGGTGTCGACGGTGACCGCCGGGCCCTCAAGGCCGAAGGTGTAGGCCAGGCGGCCGGAGACCACGCTGGCGGCGGTGCCGGTGGCGAGGTGGCCCTCGCTGGACTCCTGGCCGGCCAGCAGGGCGGCGTAGTCCTGGCTGTTGGTGCCGGCGAAGACGCCGGTGGCCGTGCCGCGCACCGAGCCGGGGGTGATGCCGGCCCGCTCGAAGGCCTCCCAGGTGGTCTCCAGCAGCAGGCGCTGCTGCGGGTCCATGGCGAGGGCCTCGCGCGGCGAGATGCCGAAGAACGCCGGGTCGAACTCGCTCGCGCCGTGCAGGAAGCCGCCGCAGCGCGCGTAGGAGGTCTCCCGCTCTCCGCCGAGGGCGCTGCCCACGGCGCCGAGGTCCCAGCCGCGGTCGGTCGGGAAGTCGCCGACGGCGTCGGCGCCGTCGAGCACGAGCTGCCACAGGCCCTCGGGCGAGGTGACGCCGCCGGGGTAGCGGCAGGCCATGCCGATGATGGCGATGGGCTCGTCGTCGGCCGCCTGCGGCACGGCGGGGGCCTGCGCCCCGGTGTCGGTGCCGAGCAGTTCGGCGCCGAGGTGGGCGCCGAGGGCGGCGGCGGTCGGGTGGTCGAAGACCAGGGTGGCCGGCAGGGTCAGTCCGGTGGCCGTGTTGAGGCGGTTGCGCAGCTCGACGGCGGTCAGCGAGTCGAAACCGAGGTCCTTGAACGCCCGGCCGGGGTCGATGGCCTCCGCGCCGCTGTGTCCGAGGACGGCGGCGACGGCGTCGCGCACCAGCTCCTCGAGGACGCGCCCGCGGTCCAGCGGGGAGAGGCCGGCGACCCGTGCGGCCCAGGGGGAGGCGGCGTCGGCCGGGCCCTCCTGCGGGGCGGCCACGGCCGCCAGGCCGCGGACCTCGGGGAGGTCGGCGATCAGCGGGCGGTTGCGGCCGGCGGTGAAGACCGGGGCGAAGCGCGCCCAGTCGACGTCGGCGACGGTCAGCGCGGTCTCGTCGTGGTCGAGTGCCTGCGCCAGGGCGGCGATCGCCAGTTCGGGGGCCATCACCGGCAGGCCGCGGCGGCGCAGCTGCTCCTCCGCGTCGTCCTCGGCGGCCATGCCGCCGTCGGCCCAGGGGCCCCAGGCGACGGCGGTGGCGGCGAGGCCGCGGGCGCGGCGCTGCTCGGCGAGGGCGTCGAGGTAGGCGTTGGCGGCCGCGTAGGCGGCCTGCCCGCCGCTGCCCCAGATGCCGGAGATGGAGGAGAAGAGGACGAAGGCGTCCAGCTCGGTATCGCCGAGCAGCTCGTCCAGGTGGGCGGCGCCACCCGCCTTGGCGGCGAGGACGTCGGCGAACTCCTCCGGCCGTGCGTCCGGGAGCAGCGCGAGGTGGTTGACACCCGCGGTGTGGACGACGGCGGTGAACTCGTGCTCGGCGAGCAGCGCCTGGACGGCCGTACGGTCGGCGACGTCACACGCGGCGACGGTCACCTCGACCCCCGACGCGGTCAGCTCGTCGCGCAGCTCGGCCGCGCCCGGAGCCGCCAGGCCCCGACGGCTGGTCAGCACCAGATGCCCGGCACCGTTGTCCGCCAGCCAGCGCGCCACCCGCGCACCCAGCGCACCCGTACCACCCGTGACCAGCACCGTGCCACACGGCGACCACGAACCCGCCGCCTCACCCGACCGACCCGCCCGCACCAGACGACGCACGAACACGCCCGAGGCGCGCACCGCGACCTGGTCCTCGCCGTCCACACCCGCCAACACAGCCGCCAACCGGCCCTGCGCCCGGCCGTCCAGCACCTCGGGCAGGTCGACCAGACCACCCCAACGCTCCGGCGCCTCCAGCGCCACCACCCGGCCCAGACCCCAGACCTGCGCCTGCACCGCACCGCTCACCCGGTCCGCACGACCGACCGACACCGCACCCCGCGACGCCAACCACAACGGCGCACCCACACCCGCGTCACCCAGCGCCTGCACCAGCGCGAGGCTGTCGGCCAGGCCTGCGGTCAGCACGGGGTGCTCGGGGTGCGAGCCGGTCCCGAGGGCCAGCAGCGACAGGACGCCGGTCAGTGCGGCCGGGTCCTCGACGGCGGCGCGCAGCCGCTCGGCCAGCGCGGCCCGGTCGAGCGCGCCGGACGGTACGGGCAGCCTCAGGACGTGGGTGCCGTATCTCTCCAGGGCCTCCGCGACGGCGGTGGTCCAGCTGTCCTCGCCGCCGTCTTCCGGGTGGACGAGCAGCCAGGTGCCTGAGAGTTCGGCGTTCGGCAGGTCGGTGAGCGGGTTCCACACGGCGCGGTAGCGCCAGCCGTCCACGGTGGAGCGGGCGCGGCGCTGCCGGTGCCAGTGCGACAGGACGGGCAGGGCGGGCGCGAGTGCGTCGGCGGAGGCGTCCAGCTCCGCCTGGTCCAGGTCCAGGGCGGTGGCGAGCGAGCGCAGGTCCTGCTGCTCGACGGCCTCCCAGAACCGGGCGTCGAGCTGCTCGGTGTCGTTGTCGCGGGCCGCCGCGTCGGCGGTCGGGACGGCGGTGCGGCCGGTCTCCAGCCAGAACCACTCGTGCTGGAAGGCGTAGGTCGGCAGGTCGACCCGCCGGGTGTCCGGTCCGGTGAGCAGGGCCTGCCAGTCGACGGGGACACCGTGCGCGTAGGCGGTGGCGAGCGCGGTCAGCGCGGTCCGGGCCTCGGGCCGGCCGGCCCGCAGCGCGGGGACGTGGACGCCGTGCTCGCCCAGCGCGGACAGCACGCCGTCGGGGCCGAGCTCGACGAAGACGGTGACGCCCTGGGCCTCCAGGGTGCGCATGCCGTCGGCGAAGCGGACGGCCTCGCGGACGTGGCGCACCCAGTACTCGGGCTCGCACAGCTCCTCGGCGGTGGCGAGGACACCGGTGACGTTGGAGACCATCGGGATGCGCGGGGCGGAGTAGGTCAGGCCCTCGGCGACGCGGCGGAAGTCCGCCACCATGCCGTCCATCAGCGGGGAGTGGAAGGCGTGCGAGACGTTGAGACGCTTGGTCTTCTCGAACTGCCCGGCGATCGCCAGCACTTCGGACTCGTCGCCCGAAATCACCACGGAGGAAGGCCCGTTGATGGCGGCGATGCTCACCTGGGCGGTCAGCAGCGGCAGGATCTCGGCCTCGGTGGCCTTGACCGCGACCATCGCGCCGCCCTCGGGCAGCGCCTGCATCAGCCGGCCACGGGCCGCCACCAGCGCCACCGCGTCGTCCAGCGACAGCACACCGGCGACGTGGGCGGCGACCAGCTCGCCGATCGAGTGGCCGACCAGGAAGTCCGGACGGACCCCCCAGCTCTCCATCAACCGGAACAGCGCGGTCTCGATCGCGAACAGCGCGACCTGGGTGAACTCCGTACGGGCGAGAACCGAAGCGTCCTCCCCGAACACCGCCTCCTTCAGCGGCAGTTCGACCCGCGCGCACACCGCGTCGAAGGCCTCGGCGAACACCGGGAACGCCTCGTACAGCTCACGCCCCATGCCGAGCCGCTGGCTGCCCTGCCCGGTGAACAGGAAGGCCATCCTGGCCTCGTCGGCCGTGCCGCGCGCCGCGGCCGGCTCGTCCGCGCCCTTGGCGAAGGCCGCCAGCGCGCGCTCGGCCGCCTCCGGCCCGTCGACCAGCAGCACCGCGCGGTGCTCCAGGGAGGCCCGGGAGGCGGCCAACGAGGCGGCCACGGAGGCCGGGTGGGCGTCGGGGTGGGCGCCGACCCAGTCGCGCAGGCGCCCGGCCTGGGCGCGCAGCGCCTTCTCGGTGCGGGCGGACAGGATCCACGGGACGGGCGTGCCCGCGGGGAGCGCGCCGGGGCCCGCGGCGGGGGCCGGCTCGTCGCCGTCGGCGACCGGCGCGGCCTGCTCGATGATGGCGTGCGCGTTGGTGCCGCTGACGCCGAAGGCGGAGACGCCGGCCCGACGCGGGTGGCCGGTCTCCGGCCAGTCCCTGGCCTCGGTGAGCAGTTCGACGGAGCCCACGGCCCAGTCGACCTTCGGCGAGGGCTCGTCCACGTGCAGGGTCCGCGGGAGGACGCCGGCGCGGATCGCCATGACCATCTTCATGACGCCCGCGACACCGGCGGCGGCCTGGGTGTGGCCGAGGTTGGACTTCAGCGAGCCCAGCCACAGCGGCTGCCCCTCCGGGCGGTCCTGGCCGTAGGTGGCCAGCAGCGCCTGGGCCTCAATCGGGTCGCCCAGCACCGTGCCGGTGCCGTGCGCCTCGACGGCGTCCACCTGGTCGCCGGAGAGCCGGGCGTTGGCGAGGGCCTGGCGGATGACGCGCTGCTGGGCGGGGCCGTTGGGGGCGGTCAGGCCGTTGCTGGCACCGTCCTGGTTGACGGCGGTGCCGCGGACGACGGCCAGCACCGGGTGCCCGAGGCGGCGGGCGTCGGAGAGGCGCTCCAGCAGGATCATGCCGACGCCCTCGGACCAGCCGGTGCCGTCCGCCGCCGCGGCGAAGGACTTGCAGCGGCCGTCGGCGGACAGGCCCCGCTGGCGGCTGAACTCGATGAAGGTGTCCGGGGTGGCCATCACCGTGACGCCGCCGGCCAGGGCGAGCGTGCACTCGCCGCCCCGCAGGGCCTGGACCGCCAGGTGCAGGGCGACCAACGAGGAGGAGCAGGCGGTGTCCACGGTGACCGCCGGGCCCTCAAGGCCGAAGGAGTAGGCCAGCCGGCCGGAGACCACGCTGCCCGCGTTGCCGGTCAGCAGGTGGCCCTCCAGCCCCTCCGGCACCGCGCGCAGCGAGGACGCGTAGCCCGAGGAGGCCGCGCCGACGAACACGCCGGCCTGGCTGCCCTTCAGCCCTGCCGGGTCGATGCCGGCCCGCTCGAAGGCCTCCCAGGACGTCTCCAGCAGCAGCCGCTGCTGGGGGTCCATGGCGAGGGCCTCGCGCGGCGAGATGCCGAAGAAGTCCGCGTCGAAGCGCCCCGCGTCGGCGAGGAAGCCGCCCTCGCGGGAGTAGGTCGTCCCGTAGTTCGCCGGGTCCGGGTGGTACACGCCCTCGGTGTCCCAGCCGCGGTCCTCGGGGAAGACGGAGATCGCGTCGCCGCCGTCGGCGACCAGCTGCCACAGCTCCTCGGGGGTGCGCACCCCGCCGGGGAAGCGGCAGCTCATCGCGACGATCGCGATCGGCTCCCGGGACGCGGCCTGGAGTTGCCGGTTCTGCTGCCGGAGTCGCTCGGTCTCCTTCAGCGACGCACGAAGCGCCTCAAGCATCTTGTCGTTGGACGAGGCCATCATGTGCTCCACACTTCTCGCAAAAATCGTCAGGAATCGGAATCGGTGTTCTCGAACGCCATCTGGATCAGGCTGTCGACGTCCATCTCGTCGATGGATGCCGCGCTCTCCTCTCCGTCCGAGCCGTCCGATTCCTGGACGTCGTCGTGCAAACCGGCGATATCCAGCAGGATGTCCAGCACTCCGGCCTCCCGGAGTCGGGACAGCGGGACCGTGGCCAGCGCCTGGCGGATCCGCGCCTCCCCGCCTTCGGAGCCGGCCGCGTCACCGCCCGCCGGGAACAGTTCCGCGGTGAGGTGGTCCGCGAGCGCCCTCGGTGTGGGGTGGTCGAAGACCAGGGTGGCCGGCAGTCGCCGACCGGTGGCCGCGGTGAGCTGGTTGCGCAGCTCGACCGCGGTGAGGGAGTCGAACCCGAGGTCCTTGAACGAGCGGTCGGCCCTGACCTCGGCCGCCGAGGCGTGCCCGAGGGCCTCCGCCACGGTGCCGCGGACCAGGTCGAGCAGCGCCTGCCGCCGCTCCCCGTCGGTCGACCCGGCCAGCCGGGCCCGCAGTTCGGCCGCCGCGTCGGCGCCCTCGGACGCCCCGCCGTCGGCCTCGCCGGCCGCGAGGGCCAGCCGGACCTCCGGCAGGTCCCCGATCAGCGGGCTGCGGCGCAGCGCCGTGTAGCCGGGGGCGAAGCGCTCCCAGTCGACGTCGACCACGGTGACCGACGGCTCGCCGCCGATCGCGCCGGCCAGCGCCTCGGTCGCCAACTCCTGGGCCATGCCGTTCAGTCCGCGGCGGCGCAGCTGCTCCTCCGCGTCGGCCTCGGTGGCCATCCCGGAGCCCGCCCAGGGGCCCCAGGCGATCGCCGTGGCGGCCAGGCCGCGCGAGCGGCGCTGCTCGGCCAGGGCGTCCAGGTAGGCGTTGGCGGCCGAGTAGCCGGCCTGCCCGCCGCTGCCCCAGACGCCGGCGATCGAGGAGAAGAGGACGAAGGCGTCCAGCTCGGTGTCGCCGAGCAGTTCGTCCAGGTGCGCCGCACCGGACACCTTGGCGGCCACCACCGCGGCGAAGTCCGCCGGCGCCGTCTCGGCGAGCGGCGCGGACGCGGTGGCGCCGGCGGCGTGGACGACCGCGGTGAAGGCGTGCTCGGCGAGCAGCGCCTCGACGGCCGTACGGTCGCTCACGTCGCAGGCGGCGACGGTGGCCCGGGCGCCGAGCGCGGTCAGCTCCTCGCGCAGCTCGGCCGCGCCCGGAGCGTCCAGGCCACGGCGGCTGGTGAGCACCACGTGCTCGGCGCCGTTGGCGACCAGCCAGCGGGCGACGTGCGCGCCCAGCGCGCCCGTGCCGCCGGTGACCAGGACGGTGCCGCGCGGCGCCCAGCCCGTGCCCTCGGCGCGCTCGGCCCGGACGAGCCTGCGTACGAACACGCCGTTCGCGCGCACCGCGAGCTGGTCCTCGTCGTTGAGGCCGGCCAGCACCGACAGCAGCCGGCCCTGGGCCCGCTCGTCCAGCACCTCCGGCAGGTCGACCAGACCGCCCCAACGCTCCGGATGCTCCAGCGCGACGACCCGACCCAGACCCCAGACCTGCGCCTGCGCCGCGTCACGCAGCACATCCGCACGACCCGTCGACACCGCACCGCCGGTCGCCAGCCACAACGGCGCACCGACACCAGCGTCACCCAACGCCTGCACCAGCGTCAGCGCGACACCCGCGTCCGACACCACACCCAGCACACCCGCCACCGGACCACCAGCGACCTCAGCCGCCAGCTCCGCACGCGACAACCCGGCCGAACCCACCAGCCGCACCGACACACCACGACCCGACAACGCCCCCACACACGCCACCACCGACGCAGCAGAGACGTCCTGCGCCACCACCACCCACTCACCGGACGGAACAGTCGCGGTGGCCTCCGGCAGGGGCTTCCACTCGACCCGGTAGCGCCAGCCGTCGACGGTGGACACCGCCGTCCGGCGGCGACGCCACTCGGACAGCACCGGCAGCACCGTGCCGAGCGAGGAGCGCAGGTCGTCGTCCCCGGAGTCCAGGGCGTCGGCCAGGGAGTGCACGTCCTCCTGCTCGACGGCGTCCCAGAACCAGCCGTCGGCCTGCTGGGCCGCACCGCCCGGGCCGGCCGGGCCGGCCTCCGGCGCCGAAGAGCTCTGCAGCCAGTAGCTCTGCCGGTCGAACGCGTACGTGGGCAGCTCCACCCGCCGAGCGCCGGTGTCCCGGCCCCGGACGGCCGTCCAGTCGACGGCGGCACCCCGCACATGTGCCAGGGCCGCCGCGCCGACCACCGTCCGGGCCTCCGCCCGCCCGGCGCGCAGAGCCGGGGTGAACACGCCCTGCCCGACGCACTCCTGGCCCATGGCCGAGAGCACACCGTCGGGGCCCAGCTCCAGGTACGTGGCCACGCCCTGGGCCTCCAGGGTCCGCATGCCGTCGGCGAAGCGAACGGCCTGGCGGACGTGGCGCACCCAGTACTCGGGCGAGCACAGCTCCTCGGCGCTCGCCGGGGCGCCCGTCACGTTCGACACCACCGGGATGCGCGGCGCCGCGTAGGACAGGCCCTCCGCCACGCGGCGGAAGTCGTCCACCATGCCGTCCATCAGCGGCGAGTGGAAGGCGTGCGAGACGCTCAGCCGCTTGGTCTTCCCGAACTGCGCTGCGATGGCGAGGACTTCGGACTCGTCGCCCGAAATCACGACCGAGGAAGGCCCGTTGACGGCGGCGATGCTCACGTTCTCGGTGAGCAGCGGCAGGACGTCCGCCTCGGCGGCCTTGACCGCGACCATCGCGCCGCCCTCGGGCAGCGCCTGCATCAGCCGGCCACGAGCAGCGACCAGGGTGACGGCATCGTCCAGCGACAGGACGCCCGCGACGTGCGCGGCGACCAGCTCGCCGATCGAGTGGCCGACCAGGAAGTCCGGACGGACACCCCAGCTCTCCAGCAAACGGAACAGCGCGGTCTCCACCGCGAACAGCGTGACCTGGGTGAACTTGGTCCGGGCGAGAACGTCAGCGTCCTCCCCGAACACCGCCTCCTTCAGCGGCAGTTCGACCCGCGCGCACACCGCGTCGAAGGCGTCGGCGAACACCGGGTAGGCCTCGTACAGCTCCCGGCCCATGCCCGGCCGCTGGCTGCCCTGCCCGGTGAACAGAAAGGCCAGCTTCCCGCCCTCGGCCAGGCCCTCCACCACGCGGGCGGAACTCCGCCCGGCGGCCAGGGCGGTCAGACCGTCCAGGAACTCCGTACGGTCCCGGCCGATCACGACGGCCCGGTGCTCGAAGGTGCCGCGCCCGGCCGTCAGGGAGTGGGCGATGTCGGCGGCCCGCAGGTCGTCGTGCTCCTCCCAGTGGGCCAGCAGTCGCTGCGCCTGGTCGGCCAGGGCCTGCTCGCTGCGCGCCGACAGCACCCATGGCAGGACGGTGTCCGCCACCCGCACGGGCTCCACCGGCTCGGCCGGGGTGTGGGCGGGCACGCCGGCCTGCTCGATGATCGTGTGGGCGTTGGTCCCGCTGATGCCGAAGGAGGAGACGGCCGCGCGACGCGGACGCCCGGTCTCCGGCCAGTCCCTGGCCTCGGTCAGCAGTTCCACCGCACCCGCCGACCAGTCGACCTTCGGCGAACGTTCGGTCACGTGCAGGGTCTTGGGCAGCACGCCGGCCCGGAGGGCCATCACCGTCTTGATGACGCCCGCCACACCGGCCGCCGCCTGGGCGTGGCCGATGTTGGACTTCAGCGAGCCCAGCCACAGCGGGTGGTCGCCGCCGCGCTCCTGGCCGTAGGTGGCCAGCAGGGCCTGGGCCTCGATGGGGTCGCCCAGCGCGGTCCCGGTGCCGTGCGCCTCGACCGCGTCGATCTCGGCGGCCGACAGCCCGGCGTTGGCCAGGGCCTGGCGGATCACCCGCTGCTGCGCGGGGCCGTTGGGGGCGGTGAGGCCGTTGCTGGCACCGTCCTGGTTGATCGCGCTGCCGCGCACCACCGCGAGCACCGGGTGCCCGAGGCGCTCGGCGTCCGACAGCCGCTCCAGCAGCAGGACGCCCGCGCCCTCGGCCCAGCCGGTGCCGTCGGCGTCCGCCGAGAAGGCCTTGCAGCGGCCGTCCGAGGCGAGACCGCCCTGACGGCCCATCTCCAGGAACATGCTCGGGCCGGCCATCACCGTCACACCGCCCGCGAGTGCCATCGTGCACTCGCCCTGCCGCAGCGACTGGGCGGCCCAGTGCAGCGCGACCAGCGAGGACGAGCAGGCCGTGTCGACGGTGACCGCCGGGCCCTCGAGACCGAAGGTGTAGGCGAGTCGGCCGGAGGCCACGGAGGTGGCGTTGCCGGTCAGCAGGTGGCCCTG
Organism: Kitasatospora sp. NPDC096204; assembly: GCF_044763205.1. NCBI lineage: Bacteria > Bacillati > Actinomycetota > Actinomycetes > Kitasatosporales > Streptomycetaceae > Kitasatospora > Kitasatospora sp. NPDC096204. The sequence continues at coordinate 7,639 of NZ_JBIWFT010000050.1, read as the reverse complement.
GAGGCCCGCCTGGTCGACGCCCTGCCCGGTCGCGTAGCCGTGCGAGGAGGCGCCGACGAAGACGCCGGTCGGGCTGCCCTTCACCGAGGACGGGTCGATGCCCGCCCGCTCGAAGGCCTCCCAGGAGGTCTCAAGCAGCAGCCGCTGCTGCGGGTCCATGGCGAGGGCCTCACGCGGCGAGATCCCGAAGAACGCGGCGTCGAAGCGGTCCGCGTCGTACAGGAACCCGCCCTCGCGGGCCTGCTGGGTGCCGCTCTCGACGGCGGCCAGGGCGCTCAGGTCCCAGCCGCGGTCGGTCGGCAGCGCGCCGACCGCGTCGGTGCCGGTGGCGACCAGCTGCCACAGCTCCTCGGGGGTGCGGACACCGCCCGGGAAGCGGCAGGCCATGGCGACGATCGCGATCGGGTCCTCGTCCGCGCCCGCCGTCCGGACGGCCACCGCGGCGGGCTTCGCCGTCGGCCGGGCGCCGAGGAGCTCGCCCAGCAGGTGGTCCGCGAGCGCGGCGGGGTTCGGGTGGTCGAAGACCAGGGTGGCGGGCAGCCGCAGGCCGGTGGCCGTGTTGAGGCGGTTGCGCAGCTCGACCGAGGTCAGCGAGTCGAAGCCGAGGTCCTTGAACGCGCGGTCGGCGACGACGGCCTCCGCCGTGCCGTGTCCGAGGACGGCCGCCACCTGCGTCCGGACCAGGTCCAGCAGCAGGGCGTGCCGATCGGCGCCGTCCAGGCCGTCCAGGCGCGCCGCGAGCGACGAGCCCGCGGTGGCCGTACCGCTGGCCACCGCCCGCCGGACCGTGGCCCGGACCAGGCCGCGCAGGTACGCGGGAGGCGGAGTCGTCCTCGCCTGGGCCCGCAGTGCGGGCAGGTCGAGGCGGACCGGCAGCACCGCCGGTTCGACACCCGCGCGGGCCGCGTCGAAGAGCGCCAGGCCCTCCTCCGCGCCCAGCGGCGGCACCCCGCCCCTGCTCATCCGGCGCACCTCGGCGTCGTCGAGCCGGCCGAGCATGCCGCCCTCGTGGGCCCAGGGGCCCCAGGCCATCGAGGTCGCGGGCAGGCCCAGCGCCGCGCGGTGCTGCGCCAGCGCGTCCAGGAAGACGTTCGCCGCGGCGTAGTTGCCCTGGCCACCCGTGCCGAAGAGCGCGGAGACGGAGGAGAAGAGGACGAAGTCGGTGAGGTCCTGGCCGAGGGTCAGCTCGTGCAGGTGCCAGGCCGCGTCGACCTTCGGGCGCAGGACCGCGTCCAGCCGCTCCGGGGTCAGTGAGGACACCAGGCCGTCGTCGAGGACGCCGGCCGTGTGGACCACTGCCGACAGCGTCCGGCCGTCCAGCAGTGCGGCGACAGCCGCGCGGTCGGTCACGTCGCAGGCGACGACGTCCACGTCGGCGCCCAACCCGGCCAGCTCGTCCCGCAGTTCGAGCGCGCCCGGCGCGTCCGGGCCACGACGGCTGGTCAGCACCAGACTCCGCACCCCGTGCACGGTGACCAGGTGCCGCGCCACCAGCGAACCCAGACCACCCGTACCACCCGTGACCAGCACCGTGCCCGCGGCGGGCGACGGCACCGTCAGCACGACCTTGCCCACATGCCGCGCCTGGCCCAGGAAACGGAACGCCTCCGGCGCCCGACGCACGTCCCACGACACCACCGGCAGCGGCACCAGCACACCCCGCCCGAACAACTCCACCAGATGCGCCAGCATCACACCGATCCGCTCCGGACCGGCCTCGATCAGATCGAACGCCTGATACCGCACACCCTCGTGCGCGGCCGCGACCGCCGCCGGCTCACGGACGTCCGTCTTGCCCATCTCCAGGAAGCGTCCACCACGCGGCAGCAACCGCAGCGAGGCGTCCACGAACTCCCCCGCCAACGCGTCCAGCACCACATCCACCCCGGCACCACCCGTGGCCGCCAGGAACGCGCCCTCGAAGTCCAGCGTCCGGGAGTTCGCGATGTGCGCGTCGTCCAGACCCGAACCCCGCAGGGCCTCCCACTTGCCCGGGCTCGCCGTGCCGAACACCTCGGCACCCAGATGCCGCGCCAACTGCACCGCCGCCATCCCGACACCACCGGCCGCCGCGTGCACCAGCACCCGCTCACCCGCCCGCAGACCACCCAGATCCACCAACGCGTAGTACGCCGTCAGGAACACCATCGGCACGGAGGCCGCCTGGACGTACGACCAGCCCTCGGGGATGCGGGTGAGCATGCGGTGGTCCGTCACGGCCACCGGTCCGAAGCAGCCGGTCAGCAGGCCCATCACCCGGTCGCCCGGGGCCAGGCCCGTCACATCGGCACCGACCTCCAGGACGACACCCGCACCCTCGCTGCCCATCCGGGCCGCGCTGTCGGGGTACATGCCCAGCGGGATCAGGACGTCACGGAAGTTGAGGCCCGCCGCGCGGACCGCGACCCGGACCTCGTGGGCGGCCAGCGGCGCCGTGGCGTCGTCGGCCGGCCGGAGCACCAGGTGCTCCAGGGTTCCGCGCTCGATCGCGTCCAGCCGCCAGGCCGGGGCACCCGCGGGCACCGCCAGCGCGTCACCGGTGGCGCCACGGGCGAGCCTCGGAGCGAGCACCATGCCTTCGCGTAGGGCGAGTTGGGGCTCGTCGGCGGCCAGGGCGGCACCCAGAGCCGCGAGCGACTCCACCACGCCGTCCACGTCCACCAGCACCAGCCGGCCCGGGTTCTCACTCTGCGCCGAACGCACCAGACCCCACACCGCCGCCACCGCCAGGTCCGGACTCTCCCCCGCACCCACGGCCACCGCACCACGCGTCACCACCACCAGCCGCGAAGCGGCGAACCGCTCCTCCACCAGCCAGCCACGCACCAACTCCAACACCCGCGCCACCACCGACCGGGCCGCCACCGCGACCCCGCCCTCAACGGCACCCTCACCGTCGACGACCGCGACCACGACCTCCGGCACCACGGCACCCTCGTCCACCGCCGCCGCCAACGCGGCCACACCAGCCACCTGCCGCAGACCACCCAACACCGGCAGGTCACTCGCGCCGAGCACGGCCCAACCACTCGTCTCCGGCGTACCGGTGACAGCGACCGGGGTCCACTCCAGGCGGAACAGCGAGTCCCGGAAGGCGTCGTTCGCCTCGGCGATGGCGTCGGCCGAGACCGGGCGCGCCACCAGCGACTCCACCGTGGCGACCGGCCGCCCGGCGGCGTCCGCCACCGTGATGGCCGTACCGTCCGCACCGGCCGGGGCCAGGTGCACCCGGACGCTCGACGCACCGGTGGCGTGGAGCGCGACGCCGGTCCACGAGAACGGCAGCCGCCCCTCGGTGTCGTCCGCGTGCCGCAGGAAGGATCCGTGCAGCGCGGCGTCCAGCACCGCCGGGTGCAGGCCGAAGGCCGACCCGTCACCGGCGGGCTCGCCGGGCAGCGTCACCTCCGCGAACACCTCCTCGCCGCGCACCCAGGCGGACCGCAGGCCCTGGAAGACCGGACCGTAGGCGAAGCCGCGCGCGGCGAACCGCTCGTAGAGGTCACCCAGATCGGCCCGCTCGGCTCCCTGCGGCGGCCATTCGGTGAGCTCGACACCGGCGGTCGGCTCCTGCGCCGACAGCGTGCCGGTCGCGTTCCTGGTCCACGGCTGCTCGTCGGAGGCGTCCCCGGCACGCGAGTGAACAGCCAGCTGCCGCCGCCCGGAGGCGTCCTGGGCCTCCACCGTGAGCTGGAGGACGACACCGCCCCGGGCGGGAAGCACCAGCGGTGCCTCCAGTGTCAGCTCGTCCAGCCGGCCGCAGCCGACCTGGTCACCGGCGTGCAGGGCGAGTTCGACGAACGCCGTGCCCGGCAGCAGGACCGTGCCCATGATGGCGTGGTCGGCCAGCCACGGGTGGGTCGCCTGCGAGAGACGGCCGGTGAACAGGTAGCCGTCGGTGTCGGCCAGGGCGACAGCGGCACCGAGCAGCGGGTGCCCGGCCGAGACCAGCCCGGCCGAGGTGACGTCCGCCCGGGCGCCGGTCGGCGCCTGCGGCCAGTAACGCTGCCGCTGGAAGGCGTACGTCGGCAGCTCGACCCGGCGCGCACCCGCACCGGCGAACACACCCTTCCAGTCCACGACGACACCGTGGACGTGAACGGTCGCGAGGGCCGTCAGCGCGGTCTGCGTCTCGGGCCGCCCGGCGCGCAGCGCCGGGGTGAACACGCCCTGCCCGAAGCACTCCTGGCCCATGGCCGAGAGCACGCCGTCGGGGCCCAGCTCCAGGTACGTGGCCACGCCCTGGGCCTCCAGGGTCCGCATGCCGTCGGCGAAGCGGACGGCTTCGCGGACGTGGCGCACCCAGTACTCGGGCGAGCACAGCTCCTCGGCGCCGGCCAGGGCACCGGTCACGTTGGAGACCACGGCGATCTGCGGCGCCGCGTACGCCAGGCTCTCCGCCACCCGGCGGAAGTCGTCCACCATGCCGTCCATCAGCGGTGAGTGGAAGGCGTGCGAGACGTTGAGACGCTTGGTCTTCTCGAACTGCCCGGCGATGGCGAGGACTTCATCCTCGTCCCCGGAAATCACCACCGAGGTGGGCCCGTTGATCGCGGCGATGCTCACGTTGTCCGTGAGCAGCGGCAGGATCTCGGCCTCGGTGGCCTTGACCGCGACCATCGCGCCGCCCTCGGGCAGCGCCTGCATCAGGCGACCACGAGCGGCGACCAGCGTGACGGCGTCGTCCAGCGACAGGACACCGGCGACGTGCGCGGCCGCGATCTCGCCGATCGAGTGGCCCACCAGGAAGTCCGGGCGCACACCCCAGCTCTCGAAGAGCCGGAACAGCGCGGTCTCGATCGCGAACAGCGCGACCTGGGTGAACTCGGTCCGGGCGAGAACGTCAGCGTCCTCCCCGAACACCGCCTCCTTCAGCGGCAGTTCGACGCGCGCACACACGGTGTCGAAGGCCTCCGCGAACACCGGGAACGCCTCGTACAGCTCCCGGCCCATGCCCGGACGTTGGCTCCCCTGCCCCGTGAACAGGAACGCCGTCCGCCCGGCACCCGCCGTGCCCGTGATCAGCCCGGCGGCCGTACCGCCCTCGGCCAGCGCCGCCAGACCGCCCCGGAACGAGGCGAGGTCCTCCGCGACCACCACGGCCCGGTGGGCCAGGCCAGCCCGCGTCGTGCCGAGCGCGTGGGCGAGGTCGCCGAGGTCCGACTCCTGGTCCAGGTGGGCGTCGGCGTGCTCCAGCAGCCGGGACGCCTGGTCGCGCAGTGCCCGCTCCGTGGCACCGGACAGCAGTAGCGGTCGCACGGCCGGTCCGGCCGGCCGCTCGGCCTCGGTCCGGGCCGCGGCCGGCTCGACCGCCGGGGCCTGCTCGATGACCGTGTGGGCGTTGGTCCCGCTGATGCCGAAGGAGGACACCGCCGCCCGGCGCGGGCGCCCGGTCTCCGGCCACGGCCGGGCCTCGGTCAGCAGCCGGACCTCACCGGAGGCCCAGTCGATGTGCGGCGACGGCTCGTCGACGTGCAGGGTGCGCGGCAGCACGCCCTCCCGCATCGCCATCACCATCTTGATCAGGCCTGCCACACCGGCGGCGGCCTGGGTGTGGCCCAGGTTGGACTTCACCGAACCCAGCCAGAGCGGCTCTTCGGTGCGCTCCTGCCCGTACGTGGCGAGCAGCGCCTGGGCCTCGATCGGGTCGCCGAGCACCGTGCCGGTGCCGTGCGCCTCGACGGCGTCGACCTCGGCGGCCGACAGCCCGGCATCGGCCAGCGCCTCGCGGATGACGCGCTGCTGCGACGGCCCGTTCGGGGCGGTCAGCCCGTTGCTGGCACCGTCCTGGTTGACGGCGGAGCCGCGCACGACGGCCAGCACCCGGTGGCCGTTGCGCTGCGCGTCGGACAGCCGCTCCAACACCAGCATGCCGACGCCCTCGCCCCAGCCCGTCCCGTCGGCCGAGGCCGCGAAGGCCTTGCACAGGCCGTCGGCGGCGAGGCCGCGCTGACGGCTGAACTCGATGAAGGCGGTCGGGGTGGCCATCACGGTGGCACCGCCGGCCAGGGCGAGCGAGCACTCGCCGCTGCGCAGCGACTGCGCGGCCAGGTGGAGCGCGACCAGCGAGGCCGAGCACGCGGTGTCCACCGTCACCGCCGGGCCCTCAAGCCCGAAGGTGTAGGCGATGCGGCCCGACACGACGCTGCCGGCGTTGCCGGTGCCGATGTACCCCTCGACGCTCTGCGGGTCCTGGAGCAGCAGCGCCGCGTAGTCCTGGCCGTTGGAGCCGATGAAGACGCCGGTCCGGCTGCCGCGCACCGAGGCCGGGTCGAGGCCGGCCCGCTCGAAGGCCTCCCAGGAGGTCTCCAGCAGGACGCGCTGCTGCGGGTCCATCGCCAGCGCCTCGCGCGGGCTGATGCCGAAGAAGTCGGCGTCGAACTCGGTGGCGCCGGAGAGGAATCCGGCCCGCAGGGCGTAGTGGGTGCCGGGCTGCTCGGGGTCCGGGTCGTAGAGCGCGTCGAGGTCCCAGCCGCGGTCGGTCGGGAAGGCGGTCATGCCGTCCCGGCCGTCCGTCACCAACTGCCAGAGGTCCTCCGGGGATTCGACCCCGCCGGGGAAGCGGCAGGCCATGGCGACGATCGCGATGGGCTCGTCCGCGGCGCCGGTACGGACCGCGGGCAGCGGCACCGCGGCACCGGTGCCGAGCAGTTCGTCGCCGAGGTGGCGGGCGAGGGCCTGCGGGGTCGGGTGGTCGAAGACCAGGGTCGCGGGCAGCTTCAGGCCGGTCGCCGCGGCGACCCGGTTGCGCAGCTCAACCGAGGTGAGCGAGCCGAAGCCGAGGTCGCGGAAGGCGCGGTCCGCACCGACCGCGTCCGGGCCGTCGTGGCCGAGAACGGTGGCCGCCTCGGCGCGGACCAGGTCGATCAGCACCCGTGCCCGCTCCGCCTCGCCGAGGCCCGCCAGGCGGGCGGCGTAGGAGGAGTCGTCCGCCGGGGCGGTCGCCGAGGACAGCGCCCGGCGGACCTCGGGCAGGCCGGACAGCAGGGCGCCGGTCGGGGCGGCCGCGACGTAGCGCTCCCAGTCGACGTCGAGCACGACCCGGACGGCGGCCGGCCGGGCGACGGCCCGGGCCAGCGCCTCGACGGCGCGCTCGGGGGCCAGCGGTGCGATGCCGGAGGCACGCAGCCGCTGCTCGACGGCACCGCCGTCGGCGGCCATGCCGGAGCCCGCCCAGGGGCCCCAGGCGATGGAGGTGGCGGGTAGACCGGCGGCCCGGCGCTGCTCGGCGAGCGCGTCCAGGTAGGCGTTGGCCGCCGCGTAGTTACCCTGACCGGCGGACCCGAGGGCGCCGGCGGTGGAGGAGAAGAGGACGAAGGCGTCCAGGGCCAGCCCGGCCGTCAACTCGTGCAGAAGGCGCGCCGACTCGGCCTTGGCCCGCAGCACCGCCGCGAACCGCTGCGGCGTCAACGACTCCACCACACCGTCGTCCAGCACACCCGCCGTGTGCACCACGGCCGACACCGGGAACTCCGCCAACAGCCCCGACACCGCCGCACGGTCGCTCACGTCACAGGCCACCACACTCACCTGTACGCCCAAGCCGGCCAGCTCGTCCCGCAGTTCGACCGCGCCGGGGGCCTCCAGCCCGCGACGGCTCGTCAGCACCACATGACCGGCACCGTTCACCGCCAGCCAACGA
>NZ_JBIWFT010000049.1:0-62354 GCF_044763205.1 Kitasatospora sp. NPDC096204 | reverse complement strand
ATCTGGCCGCAGGCGGGGCGATCATGCCTTCCACCTGCGGGGATATCGCTTGGCCGCCACCGGGGCGGACTACAAAGCCGTTGACAAACGGGCGGGTCGTGGGGGCTGCGGTGGGCGGTGGTGCGGGCCTCCAGGGTGTTGTCGCCGGTGTCGAGGACGGCGTGGACCTTGGTGGCGTCGCCCTCCTCGAAGAGGTCGAGGCGCAGGGTCCAGCGCTTGGTGCGCATCGGTGTCGGGGTCTTCGTGGTCATCTTCGGCTCCAGGGTCCGACGGGCCCGGGTGGTGTCCGGGCCCGGAATCGGGGGTCAACTGCCCCGGGTTATCTCGATCCTGCGGGCGGGTCTGGCGACTTCGCCGACGGGCGCCCGGACGGTCAGGACGCCCTGGTCGTACGACGCGGTGACGTCCTCGTCGCGGACGCCGGCGGGAAGCCGGACGCTGCGGCTGAACGAGCCGTAGCGGAACTCGGAGTGCTGCTTGTCCTTCGTCTCCTCGGTGCGTTCGGCCTGGACCGTCAGCACGCCGTCGTCGATGCTGATCGTGATGTCCTTGTCGGGGTCGACGCCGGGGAGTTCGGCCTTGAGCTGGTAGACGCCGTCGGTCTCGGACTCCTCGATGCGGATCACGTGCTCGCCGTGTGGCATGCGGAACTCGGCGGGGAAGTCCTCGAAGAAGTCGGGCAACGACGGCCACCGGCCGCCGAACGGGAATCGTCTGCGCGGGTCACCGGCCATGACGGCCTCCAAGGGGTTCGAGGGGCGGGTGAGGTGGGACAGCGGCTTCCCGCAGGGCGCTGCGGGAGACCGGGATCAGCACGTCGATGAGCCGTTGGACGACGTCACGGAGCAGGTCGTCGACGGTGAGCATGCCGATCGGGCGGCCGTCGTCGATCACGGGCAGACGGCGGACGCCGGCGTTGCGGAAGGTGCGGTAGGCGGTGTCGAGGTCGTCGTCGGCATCCAGGGTGGCGACCCGCACGGTCATGAGGTCGGTGACGGGCCGCTCGGGGCTCCCGTCGTGGGCCAGGCCGCGGACGGCCAGGTCGCGGTCGGTGAGGATGCCGAGCAGTCGGTCGTCCTCCGTGACGAGGACGCAGCCGACCGCCTCCTCCTCCATCCGTCTGGCCGCCTCGACGGCCGTCGCGGTGGCGCCGACGGTCACCGGGGGTGACGTCATCAGGTCGGAGGCCCTCATGACGCGGTGGCCTTCGCGGTGTCGTTCCCGGCCGGCCACCGGGCCTCGGCCGGGGTGAGCGAGAGCCGGACCCGGTCGGTGTCGTACGGTTCGCGCGCCGTGTCGAGGACGACGCGGCCGGTGTCCGGCAGGACCTCCGGGGCGAAGCGGGACACGCAGACGGTCCGCCCGGCGGCGGTGTGCGGCAGCAGCCGGGTGGTGGTGCGGGATTCGTCGGTCAGCACGGCCGGTGCCTCCGCTCGTCAGGGCCCGGAACGGGGAGCGGGCCTTCGTATCCAGCAGACCGCCGCCGCGAGCGGTGCGGCAGGGCCGTTCGGCCCATCACCGGGCCCCAATGGTGGGGCCGTCCGGGTGGGTGCGGGGCGGCCGGGTGCGTCCGGACGGTACCGGTGAACCGGGACGGGGCCGACCGGCCCATGCGGAAAACCGGCGGGCGGCTGACAGTGGAAGGAAGGGAGGCCGCCACCCGGGCGGCCTCGGGGGCAGCCCGAGGAGGACGGGATGGGGACGACGGCACCGCTCCTGGAACTGGACGAGGCAGGCCTCGCCGCGCTGGTCGCGGCCCTGCGGCAACGGGGCTTCACGGTGATCGGGCCCACCGTCCGGGACGGCGCGATCGTCCTCGCCGAACTGGCTTCGGCGCAGGAGCTGCCGTACGGCTGGGGGATCGAGGCCGAGGCCGGCACCTACCGGCTGCACCGGCGCGGGGACCGGGCGGCGTTCGCCCATTCGGCCGGGCCGCAGTCCTGGAAGACCTTCCTGCACCCGCCGCGCGCCAGGCTCTGGCAGGCCGACCGGGCGCCCGACGGCACCGTCTCCGTCCGGGAGGAGGACGACCGGCCGCCCAGGTACGCCTTCCTCGGTGTGCGCCCCTGCGACCTGCGCGCGATCGCGGTGCAGGACCGGGTGCTGACCGGCGGCCCGTACGCCGACCCGGTCTACGGCCGGCGGCGGAGCGGCGCGTTCCTCGTGGTGGCCGAGTGCACCGAGCCCAGCGCGGTCTGCTTCTGCGCCTCGATGGGCACCGGCCCGGGCCTGCCCGGGGGCTCGGCCTACGACCTGGCGTTGACCGAGACCGTCGACGCGGACGGCCCGCACTACCTGGTCCGCGCCGGCAGCCCCGACGGCGAGGACGTCCTCGCGGACATCCCCACCCGCCCCACCGACGGTGAGCGCGCCCGGACGGCCGTCGCCGGGGCCGCCGGGCGGATGGGCCGCAACATGGACCCCACCGACCTGCGCGCGCTGATGGCCGGCACGATGACCGCCGAGCGCTGGGACCAGGTCGCGGACCGCTGCCTGACCTGCGGCAACTGCACCATGGTCTGTCCCACCTGCTTCTGCACCACCACCGAGGAGGTCACCGACCTCACCGGCGACCACGCCGAGCGCTGGCGGCGCTGGGACTCCTGCTTCGACCTCGACTTCTCGTACCTGCACGGCACCGGCCCGGTCCGCACCTCCGCCCGCAGCCGCTACCGCCAGTGGCTCACCCACAAACTCGGCACCTGGCACGACCAGTTCGGCTCCTCGGGCTGTGTCGGCTGCGGGCGCTGCATCGCCTGGTGCCCGGTCGGCATCGACATCACCGAGGAGGTCACCGCCCTGCGGGCCGAGGCCGGGACCGCCGGGGGGACGCCATGACGCACCCGACCACCCCCGTGCCGTACCGGGTGCTGGCCCGCCGCCGCGAGAGCGCCGACACCGTCACCCTCGACCTGGCACCGGCCGCCGCACCGCTGAGCCCCTTCCGCCCCGGGCAGTACGCGATGGTGTACGCCTTCGGCACCGGTGAGATCCCGCTCTCCACCAGCCGGATCGACGGCGCCGTGCTGAGCCACACCGTCCGCGCGGTCGGCAAGGTCAGCGAGGCACTGTGCCGGGCCGAACGCGGCGACTGGATCGGCTCCCGCGGACCGTACGGCACGGCCTGGGGGAGCCCGGGGGAGGGCGACGACGTGCTGATCGTCTCCGGCGGCGTCGGGCTCGCCCCGCTGCGCCCGCTGGTCGAGGAGGTCCTCGCCGGGGCGGAGGCGTACCGCACGGTCTCGGTGCTCGCCGGGTACCGCGACCCCGGTGAACAACTGTTCCTCGACGACCTGCCGCGCTGGCGCTCCCGGGCGCACGTCGAGGTCACCGTGGACCGCGCCGAACCCGGCTGGCGCGGAGCGACCGGCCTGGTCACCGGGCTGCTGGACGGCGCCGACTTCCGGCCCGGCCGCTGCGCGGCCTACCTCTGCGGCCCCGAGGTGATGATGCGCGCCACCGCCGGGGAACTGCTGCGCCGAGGCGTCCCCGCCGAGCGGATCCGGGTCTCGCTGGAACGCAACATGCGCTGCGCCACCGGTTGGTGCGGCCACTGCCAGCTCGGCCCCGTGTTCGTCTGCCGGGACGGGCCGGTCCTCGGCTGGGACCTGGCCGGCGGCCTGCTGGCCACGCCGGAGAGGTGAGCGCCATGGGTACCCCGCGCCTGGCGGTGTGGAAGTTCTCCTCCTGCGACGGCTGCCAGCTGACGCTCCTGGACTGCGAGGACGAACTCCTCGCCCTCGCCGGTGCGATCGAGATCGGCTACTTCCTGGAGGCCTCCGGCCGCGAGCTGCCACCGCCCTACGACCTCTCCCTGGTCGAGGGCTCCATCGCGACGCCCGCCGACCTGGAGCGCATCCGCCGGGTCCGCGAGCAGTCCCGCCACCTGGTGACCATCGGGGCCTGCGCCACGGCCGGCGGCGTCCAGGCGCTGCGCAACCTGGTGAGCCTGCCGGAGTACCAGGCCGTCGTCTACGCCCGCCCCGAGTACGTCGACAGCCTCGACGACTCCACACCGGTCTCCGCCCACGTGCCGGTCGACCTCGAACTGCGCGGCTGCCCGATCGACAAGCGGCAACTGCTGGAGGTCATCACCGCCTACCTGGCCGACCGCAAACCCGACGTCCCCACCCACAGCGTCTGCTTCGAGTGCAAGCTGCGCGGCACCACCTGCGTCACCGTCGCCCACGGCACCCCGTGCCTCGGCCCGGTCACCCAGGCCGGCTGCGGAGCGATCTGCCCGGCGTACGGGCGCGGCTGCTACGGCTGCTTCGGGCCGATGGAGACGCCGAACACCCGCGCCCTGCTGCCACTGCTGCACCGCGACGGCGTGGCGGGCGCGGATGCCGCCCGGCTCTACCGTACGTTCAACGCCGAGGCCCCCGGTTTCGCGGAGGCGGCCCGAGAGGCCACGGAGGACACCGGATGAGCCACCGCGTCGAACGGCTGCTCAGCGTCGGTGCGCTGGCCCGCGTCGAGGGCGAGGGCGCGCTGCACGTCGCCGTCCGAGGGGACGAGGTGGAGAGCGTCCGGCTGGCGATCTACGAGCCCCCGCGCTATTTCGAGGCGCTGCTGCGCGGCCGCCGGTACACCGAGCCGCCCGACCTCACCTCCCGGATCTGCGGGATCTGCCCGGTGGCCTACCAGATGACCGCCTGCCGTGCGGTGGAGGACGCTTGCGGGGTCACGGTGGACGGCCAACTCGCGGGACTGCGCAGGCTGTTGTACTGCGGGGAGTGGATCGAGAGCCATGCCCTGCACATCCACCTGCTGCACGCCCCCGACTTCCTCGGCCTGCCCGACGCGCTCGCACTGGCCCGCAGCGACCCGGCGCCGCTGCGGCGCGGGCTGCGGCTGAAGAAGGCCGGCAACGAGATCGTCGAGGTGCTCGGCGGGCGGGCGATCCACCCGGTCAACGTCCGGGTCGGCGGCTTCCACCGGCTTCCCACGCGGGCCGAACTCGACCACCTGGCGGCGGTCCTGCGCGAAGCCCGGACGGACGCCGAGGACGTCCTCCGGTGGGTGGCGGGCTTCGACTTCCCCTCGCTGACGGTCCGGCACGAGCTGCTCGCGCTCCGCGAGCCGGAGGGCTACGCCATCGACTCCGGCACGCCCACCGGCGCCCTGGCCGGGCCGTTCGACGTGGCGGAGTTCGAACAGCGGGTCCGCGAGCACCAGGTGCCGCACTCCACCGCCCTGCACGCCGCGCTCGACGGCCGGCCCCACCTCACCGGGCCGCTCGCCCGCTGGAACCTCTCCGCGGAACGGCTCCCGGCCCGGATCCGGGCCCTGGCGGCCGAGGCCGGGCTCGGCCCGCGCTGTGACAACCCCTTCCGCGGCATCGTGGTCCGCGCCGTCGAGGTGCTGTGGGCCGTCACCGAGGCGCAACGGATCATCGAGGAGTACCGGCCGCCACCCGCTGCGGCCGTCGCCGTCCCGCCGAGGGCCGGCACCGGGTACGGTGCGACCGAGGCGCCGCGCGGGCTGCTCTACCACCGGTACGACATCGACGCCGAGGGGATCGTCCGGCTGGCCGTCATCGTCCCGCCCACCGCGCAGAACCAGACCGCGATCGAGGCCGACCTCCGGTCCTTCATCGAGCCCCGACTGCACCTGGACGACGCCGAGTTGACCCGGCAGTGCGAGCAGGTCATCCGCAGCTACGACCCGTGCATCTCCTGCGCGGCGCACTTCCTCACCCTCACCGTGGACCGGAGCTGACGGACATGGACAGCGGACGGACCGTCGTCATCGGCGTCGGCAACGAGTACCGCCGGGACGACGGCGCCGCCGTGGCCGTCCTCGCGGAACTCGCGGCCACGGGCCTGGCCGCCGACCGGATCACCCTGTGCGACGGGGAGCCGACCCGGCTGATGGACCTGTGGGAGGGCGCCGACCTGGCCGTCGTCGTCGACGCGGTGCGCGCGGACCCCGGTGAGCCGGGCCGGATCCGTCTCGTCGCCGTCGACGCGGACCACCTGCTCGCCGACCCCCTCGCGGACGAGGAGACGGCGGCCGGTACCCACGGCCTGGGCCTGGGCCACGGTGTCGCGCTGGCGGCGGCCCTGGGGAAGCTGCCGCGCGAGCTGCTGATCGTCGCGGTCGAGGGGCAGGACTTCTCGATCGGCGAGGGCCTGAGCCCGGCCGTCGCCGCTGCGGTGCCGCAGGTCGTCGCCGAGGTCCGCCGGGCGGTTGACGCGCACCGGGGGCGCGGGACCGGGCCGTGATCCGCCCGCCCCGGGAGTCGGCGGGAGAACGATCCGATCGTGGACGATCGAGCGCCGTGCTCCAAACGAGGTGCCTCCGGTGCGCGCCGCCCGGTGAGGCGCCGGCGTTCGCCCGGTACACCGTGTTCGCCGAGCAGGCCGAACAGTGCGGTGACGAGGCGGTCGCCGCGCGCTTCCGGGGTACCGCCGCGGTGCGTGGCCCTACTCCGGGACGAGTACCGCGACGCCGGTGACCCGGTCCGCGGCGAGGTCCGCGAGGGCGGTGTCCGCCTGCCGCAGGGGGTAGCGGGTCACGTGGACGGCCGGGCGGGTGCGGGCCGCCTCCGCGAGGAAGGCCCGCCCGTCGGCGCGGGTGTTGGCGGTGACGCTGCGCAGGGTGCGTTCCTGGAAGAGGTGCCGCTGGTAGTCGAGTCGCGGGATGTCGGTGAGGTGGATGCCCGCGACGGCGAGCGTGCCGCCGCGGTCCAGGGCGGCGAGGGCGGCGGGTACGAGCTCGCCGGCCGGGGCGAAGAGGATGGCGGCGTCCAGTGGTTCCGGGGGCGGGTCGAAGGAGTCGCCGGCGAAACCGGCGCCGAGGTCCAGCGCGAGCCGCCGGGCGGGCGCGGCGCGGGTGAACACGGCCACCCGGGCTCCCCGGGCGAGGGCGATCTGGGCGGTCAGGTGCGCGGACGCGCCGAAGCCGTAGATGCCGAGCAGTCCGCCGGCGGGCAGTTCGGCGCGTTCCAGGGCGCGGTAGCCGATGATCCCGGCGCACAGCAGCGGGGCCAGCTCCTCGGCGGGCGGGCCCTCGGGCAGCCGGTAGGCGTAGCGGGCGTCGGCGGTGAGGTGCCGGGCGTAGCCGCCGGGCCGGTCCCAGCCGGTGTAGCGGGAGTCGGGGCAGAGGTTCTCGCGGCCGCTGCGGCAGTAGCCGCACCGGCCGCAGGTCCCGGCCAGCCAGGCCACCCCGGCCCGGTCCCCGACGCCGAACCCCTCGGCCCCGGCACCGACCGCGAGCACGCGGCCGACCACCTCGTGCCCGGGGGTGCACCGGGCCGTCCTGGGGGAGAGGTCCCCCTCAGCGAGGTGCAGGTCGGTGCGGCACACCCCGCAGGCCTCCACCTCCACCAGGAGCTCCTGCGGCCCGGGCGGCTCCAGTGGCCGCCGCTCCCACACCAGTGGTCCCGGCCCGGGACCGCCGACCGGCCCCGGGCGGTCCACCACCCAGGCGTCGGTCTCCGTGGGGAGGGGTTCCGTCGTGCTCATCGCCGTCTCCTGCCGCTCGGCCCGTGACGTCGGACGTCCGCGTTCAAGTCTCCTGCGTGATCAGGCGTTCGGCGCTGCGCCAGGACCGCCCGACGCGCCAGGACCGTCCGACGCGGACCCGGCCGACCGGCCGGGGCCGGCGGGGTCGACCCGGGCCCGGCGGGCCAGGAGGTCGGCGAAGGCCACGGTGAGCGGGTCCGGGCGGGTGCGGGTGTAGGCGGTCAGGGTGCGCAGGATCGGGGGAGCCGGGCGCAGCAGGGCGCCCTCGAAGTGGGCCGGGACGATGTTGGCGGGCACCAGGGCGGGGCCGAGTCCGGCCGCGGCGAGCAGCGGTGCGGCGGAGGTCTGCTCCGCGCGGATCGCCGCCCGGGGGTGGAAGCCGGCCCGGGCGCAGACCTGGTCCAGGAGGTCGGCGAGGCCGTTGTCGGGGGCGTAGTGGACCCAGTCGCGGTCGGCGAGTTCGGTCAGTTCGACCGTGCCGGTGGGGCGGTCGGCCAGTGGGTCCTCGGCGGGCAGCACGATGGTGAACTCCTCGACGCCGAGCTCCCGGATCGGGCCCTCCCAGCCGGTCGGCGTGGGCCCGATGGCGAGGTCGGCGCGGCCCGCGAGCATGGCCTCCTGGAGCCGGTCGGTGTGGGCGTACTCGCGCAGCCGGATCCGCACGCCGGGGTGGCGGCGGTGCCAGTCCCGGAGCACCGGCGGCAGGATGCCGAGGCTGACCGAGTAGACGACGGCGACCTCCAGTTCGCCCTCCTCCAGGCCGGACGTCCGGCGGGCCGCCGTGTGCAGCCGCTCGGCCTCGGCCAGCGCGGCGCGGGCGTGCGGCAGGACCGCCCGGCCCATCGGGGTGAGCCGCACGGAGCGCGGCAGCCGTTCCAGCAGCGGGCCGCCGAGGGTGCCCTCCAGGGCGCGGATCTGGTGGGAGAGCGCGGGCTGGGTGACGTGCAGTTGTTCGGCCGCCCGGGTGAACGATCCGGTGTCGATCACGGTGGTCAGGTACTCGAGCTGCCTGAGTGTCGGCGTTGCCATGAACGGATTTTATCGCTGGGGTAGAAAACAAGCCTTGGACTCATCACGGGCGGCCGGGAGAGGGTCGTGGTGTGGCCGCCGCGGGAAGCAGCGGACGGCCCGATTCCCCGACGATCCCCAGGAGTTCCCCATGTCCGTTTCCGCGTCCGCATCCGGCACCAGCTCGCTCCCGGCCTCGCTCCAGGGCCGACGGCTCGTCGTGGTCGGCGCCGGCTCCCGCACCGGGCGGGCCCTCGCGAAGGCCGCCTCGGCGGCCGGCGCCTCCCTGGTGCTGGCCGGCCCGGACCCGCGCAAGCTGGAGTGGACGGCCGGCGAGCTGACCGGGCCGTCCGAGGTGATCGCCCTCGACATCGCCGACGAGGGTTCGATCGCCGACTTCGCCGCCCGGGTCGGGCGCTTCGACCACCTGGTCTCGACCGCCGCGATCCCGGCCAACGGCCCGCTGCGGGAGCTCGACGCGGCCGACGTCCAGCGGGCGTTCGCGGCGAAGGTGATCGGCCCCCTGCTGCTGGCCAAGCACCTGGTCGGGCAGGTCCCCGAGAGCGGCTCGTTCACCTTCTTCTCCGGCGTGGCCGCGTGGCGCCCGGCACCGGCGCGCACGGTGATGGCCACCACCAACGGCGCGCTGGCCTTCCTGGCGCAGGCGCTGGCGGTGGAGATCGCGCCGGTCCGGGTCAACGCCGTGTCCCCCGGCATCGTCGACACCGGCTCCTGGGACGGCCTGGGCGCCGACAAGGAGGCGTTCCTGCGCGGGGTCGCCGACCGCAACCCGGCTCGGCGCGTCGGCACCCCGGAGGACCTGGTCAAGGCGGTCTTCTACGCCATCGACAACCCGTACGTCACCGGCACGGTGCTGCACGTCGACGGCGGCGGCCGGCTCGCCTGACCTCGACTGCCGCGTCGTCTTCCCCTTCCCCCCGGCACGCCCGGCCCCCGGGCGTGCCCACCCCGATCCGAGGAGCTGTTCCCATGCGCTCGCGCACCCTGATCCGTACCGCCGCCGTCCTGGCGGCCGTGGCCGCCCTGGCGGGCGGAACCGCCGCGGCCGCCCCCGCCCAGGACAGCGGTCGCCACGACTCCGCCCACGACTGGCCGCAGCGACTGATCGACCGTTCGCCCGGTCTCGTCCAGCCGAAGGCGCTCACCGCGGACCGCTCGGTCGGCGCCCGGCGAGCGGCCCAGGAGGTCCACCTGGCCCAGCAGTTGTACACCTTCTGGAACACCGGGCAGCAGCGCTACCTGGACGCGGCGGTCAGCCCGCAGTTCCGCGACAACACCCTGCCGCCGGGCCGTCCGCAGGGCCCCGCAGGGCCGCTGTTCGCCTCCAGGAACTTCCGTGCCGCGGTGCCGGACCTGACCTGCGAGCTGTCCGACCTCCTCATCAGCGGCGACAAGATCACCGCCCGGCTGGTCTTCCGCGGCCACTTCACCGGCACCTTCGACGGCGTGCGGGGCCAGGGCCAGCGCGTCGAGTTCAACGCCATCGACATCCAGCACGTCGGTACCGACCGGATCACCGAGGACTGGCACATCGAGGACAACGCGACGCTGCTGGCCCAACTGGGCGTCCACGCCTGACGGCTCGCGGCAGCCGGACGCGTCCACCGGGCGAAGGCGGTCACCGCCCCGGCGGGACCGGCCACGCTCCTGGCGGGGCCCGGCCGGTCCCGCTGCCGACCGGCCGGACCGGTCGGGCCGCCCGGATCCGGTCAGGCCGGGCTGCCGTGGCCGCCGCCGCCCGGTGTGCGGATCTCCAGGGCGTCCCCGGTGGCGATCTCGGCGCTCCCGCAGCCGGGCAGCTCCTCGACCGTGCCGTCGGCGCGCAGGACCCGGTTCTCGCCGAGGGCGCCGGGGGAGCCGCCGTCGAGGCCGTACGGGGGGACGCGGCGGTGGCCGGTGAGCAGGCTGACCGTCATGGGCTCGCGGAAGCGCAGCCGGCGCAGCGCGCCGTTGCCGCCGTGGTGGCGCCCGGTGCCGCCGCTGCCGGGGCGGACCGCGAACTCCTCGACCAGGACCGGCAGCCGCCACTCCAGGACCTCGGGGTCGGTGAGGCGGGAGTTGGTCATGTGGGTCTGGACGGCGTCCGCCCCGTCGAAGTCCGGGCCGGCGCCGGAGCCGGAGGCGATGGTCTCGTAGTACTGGTGCTCCGCGTTGCCGAAGCTCAGGTTGTTCATCGTGCCGGAACCCTCCGCCTGCACGCCGAGTGCGGCGTAGAGGGCGCCGACGATGGCCTGGGAGGTCTCGACGTTCCCGGCGGCGACGGCGGCGGGGTACTCGGGGGCGAGCATGGAGCCGGGCGGCACGATGATCCGCAGCGGGCGCAGGCAGCCGTCGTTGAGCGGGATGTCGTCGGCGACGAGCGTGCGGAAGACGTACAGGACGGCGGCGGTGACGACGGCGGAGGGCGCGTTGAGGTTGCCGTCGAGCTGGGGGGAGGTGCCGGTGAAGTCGATGACGGCGCCGCGCTCCCGGCGGTCGACGCGCACCGAGACGGCGATCACGGCGCCCGAGTCGGTCTCGTAGCGGTACGTGCCGTCGGTCAGGCCGTCGACGGCGCGGCGCACCGCCTGTTCGGCGTTGTCCTGGACGTGCCGCATGTAGGCCTGCACGACGTCGAGTCCGAAGTGGTCGATCATCGCGCCGACCTCGTCGACGCCCTTGCGGTTGGCGGCGATCTGGGCGCGCAGGTCGGCGAGGTTGGTGTCCGGGTCGCGGGACGGGTACGGCGCCTCGGTGAGCAGCCGGACGGTCTCCTCCTCGCGCAGCCGCCCGTCCACCACCAGCGGCCAGTTGTCGAAGAGCACGCCCTCCTGGTGGATCTCACGGCTGTCGGCGGGCATCGAGCCGGGGGCGGTGCCGCCGATCTCGGCGTGGTGGCCGCGGGAGGCGACGAAGAACAGCACGTCCTTCCCGTCCGGGTCGAAGACCGGGGTGACCACGGTGATGTCGGGCAGGTGGGTGCCGCCGTGGTACGGGTCGTTGACGGCGTAGGCGTCGCCCGGGCGCATCCGCGGGCCCTGCCGGCGGAGCACCTCCTTGACGGTGGTGCCCATCGAGCCGAGGTGGACGGGGATGTGCGGGGCGTTGGCGACGAGGTTGCCGTCCGGGTCGAAGAGCGCGCAGGAGAAGTCGAGCCGCTCCTTGATGTTGACCGACTGGGCGGTGGACTCCAGTCGGGCGCCCATCTGCTGGGCGATCGCCATGAAGAGGTTGTTGAAGACCTCCAGCAGCACCGGGTCGGCGGTGGTCGGGACGGCCTTCTCGGCGGTGGCTCCGACCTGCTCGACCAGCAGGTGCCCGGCAGCGGTGACGGTGGCCTCCCACCCGGCGTCCACCACGGTGGTGGCGTTGGCCTCGGCGATCACGGCCGGGCCGGTGACGGTGTCGTCCGCGCGCATCGACTCCCGCTCCAGCAACGGGACTTGACTCCACCCGCCGCCGGTGTACAGGCGGACGGAGGCGGGCTCGGCCGCGGTGCCGGCGGGGGAGAGGGCGTCGAGTCCGGGCTGCTCGGTCAGGCCGGTGCCCTCCACAGCGAGGGCCTCGACCACGAGCGGGCGGTCCATCAGGAAGGAGTAGGTGGCCCGGTGCCGCTCCTCGAACTCGGCCCGCATGCCGGCCGGTTCGCCCAGCGGGACGCCGATCGTGGTGTCGGTGCCCTGGTAGCGCAGCCGGGCCCGGTGGGTCAGCCTGATCCGGTCCCGCGGGACGCCCTGGTCGAGCAGCTCGCCCGTGGCCGTCTGCGCGAGTTCGTCGGCCAGCGCCCGTACCGCGGCCATCTCCTCCTCGGCGAGCGGCCGTTCGACGGCCTGCTCGCGCAGGACGGTGGTGTCGGCCAGTCCGATGCCGAGGGCCGACAGCACCCCGGCCATCGGCGGCACCAGCACGGTGCGGATGCCCAGCGCCTCGGCCACCGGGCAGGCGACCTGGCCTCCCGCGCCGCCGAAGGTGGTCAGGGCGTAGCGGGTGACGTCGTGGCCCTGCTGGACGGAGATCCGCTTGATCGCGTTGGCGATGTTGCCCACCGCGATCCGCAGGAAGCCCTCGGCCGCCTCCTCCGCCGAGAGGCCGCCGATCTCGTCGGCCAGTTCGGCGAACCGGCGCCCGGTCAGGTCGGTGTCGAGCGGCTGGTCGCCGTCCGGCCCGAAGACGCGCGGGAAGTGCCCGGCCTGGATGCGGCCGAGCAGCAGGTTGGCGTCGGTGACGGTCAGCGGCCCGCCGCCCCGGTAGCAGGCCGGCCCCGGGTCGGCGCCGGCCGAGTCCGGTCCGACCCGCAGGCGGTCGCCGTCGAAGCGCAGCACCGAGCCGCCGCCCGCCGCGACGGTGTGGATCGCCAGCATCGGCGCCCGCAGCCGGACTCCGGCGACCCGGGTGGTCACCACCCGCTCGTACTCGCCCGCGAAGTGCGACACGTCGGTGGAGGTGCCGCCCATGTCGAAGCCGATCACCCGGTCGTGGCCCGCCAGTTGGGACATCCGCACCATGCCGACGATGCCGCCGGCCGGGCCGGAGAGGATCGCGTCCTTGCCCCGGAAGTGGCCGGCCTCGGCGAGTCCGCCGTTGGACTGCATGAACATCAGCCGGACACCGGCGAGTTCCTCCGCGACCTGGCGGACGTAGCGGCGCAGGCCCGGGTCGAGGTAGGCGTCGACCACGGCGGTGTCCCCGCGCGGCACCACCTTCATCAGCGGGCTCGCCTCGCTGGACAGCGACACCTGGTCGAAGCCGAGCCGTTCGGCGAGCCGGCCGATCTCCCGTTCGTGGGCGGGGTGCAGGTAGCTGTGCAGGCAGACCACCGCGACCGAGCGGATGCCGTCGTCCAGGCAGCCGCGCAGGTCCTCGGCGAGCCGGTCGAGGTCCGGCGGGCGCAGCACCTCGCCGTCGGCGGTGATCCGTTCGTCCACCTCGACCACCCGGGCGTAGAGCGGCTCGGGCAGGACGATCTCGCGGGCGAAGATCTGCGGCCGGTTCTGGTAGCCGATCCGCAGCGCGTCCGCGAAGCCGCGGGTGACGCACAGCACGGTCGGCTCGCCGGTGCGCTCCAGCAGGGCGTTGGTGGCCACCGTGGTGCCCATCCGGACGGAGTCGACGTGCGCTCCGAGGTCGGCGCCGGGCGGCAGCAGGGACCGGATCCCGGCGACGGCCGGGTCGCGGTAGCGGGCCGGGTCGTGCGAGAGCAGCTTGCGGGTCAGCAGCCGGCCGTCCGGTGCCAGCGCGACCACGTCGGTGAAGGTCCCGCCCCGGTCCACCCAGAACTGCCAGCCCCTGGCTGCCATGACCGGCTCCCTCCGCCCTGCCGCGTGGCGTTCCGTGCGTGAGCGTCGTCCCGTGGGCGCGTGGCGTTCCGCGCGTGAGTCGGCCCCGCGCGCGAGTGCCCCGCGCACGAGTATCCGACCGGGCGAACGACCCGGGCAAACGGAACATACTGGGCGGGAGGGCCGACCCCTGGAGGCAGCGATGACGGCCACGACGGTGGGGGTGCTGCGCGAGACCGTGCCCGGTGAACGCCGGGTGGCCCTGGTGCCCGACCTCGTCCCGGCCGTCGCTCGACTCGGTGTGACCGTCCTGGTCGAGTCCGGAGCCGGTGCACCGGCCGGCCACCACGACGCGGAGTTCCGCGCCGTGGGCGCCACCGTCACCGGTCGCGCCGAGCTGTTGCGCCGTGCCGATGTCCTGCTCGGCATCCACCCGCCGAACGTCGACCCGGCGCGCGAGCTGCGGCCCGGGCAGGTGCTGGCCGCGCTGCTGCGGCCGCAGCGGATCCCGTACCTGGTCCGGCAGTGGGCGGACCGCGGGGTGACGGCGATCGGCCTGGACCTGGCCCCCGACCTGCCCGCCGCCTACCCGCTGGACGCCGGGGCCTCCCAGGCCAGGGTGGCCGGGTACCGGGCAGTGCTGCTCGCCGCCGGGCACCTGGACCGCTGCCTGCCGCCCTGGGGCACGACGGACGGCCTGTTCGACCCGGTCCGGGTGCTCGTGGTCGGCGCGGGCCCGGCGGGGCTCCAGGCGATCGACACCGCCCGCCGCCTCGGCGCCCCGGTCGACGCCGTCGAACCGCGCCACCGCGAGCGCGCCGCGGCCGCGGCCCTGGGCGCTCGGCTGTCGGACCTGCCCGGGCTGGGCCCGGTCGCGGACGAGGGGGAGCCGGGGGAGTCGCTCGACCGGGACCGTTCGGCCTGGTCGGCGGCGCTGGCCGAGGCCGTCCCGCGGTACGACCTCGTGGTGACGGCCCTCGCCCTGCCGGGCCGGCCGCCGCCCGTCCTGCTGCGCGGGGCGACGCTCGCGCGGCTGCGGCGCGGCTCGGTGCTGGTGGACCTCGCGGCCGGCCCGGAGGGCGGCAACGTCGAGGGCGTCCCGCCGGGCACGACGACGGCGGGGGCCGGAGGCGGGGTCACCGTGATCGGCGCGGAGGACCTCGCGGCGCAGGCGCCCGGGACGGCCTCGCGGGCGTACGCGCACAACGTGCTGGCGCTGCTCGACCGGCTGACGCGCACCGGTTCGTCGGGCGCGGACCCCGTACTCGGCCCGATGCTGGTGACCGACCGGGGCGCCGTACGGCACGAACCCACCGCCCTGCTGCTGATGGCGGCGACCGCCGTCGCGGGCCTTCCCTGAGCGGTTCAGACGGCGTGCGAGAACAGCCCCGCGTGCCGGGCGATCGCCCCGGCGCGGTCGGCGCACTGCTGGTAGCAGCAGGACAGCAGCACGAGGTCGGTGACGTCGACCGGATCGGCGCCCTGCTCGCCGAGCAGCAGCTCGTACAGCAGCCGTTGCCGCTGCCCGAGCTCGTGCAGCCGCGTCAGCAGGTCCGCGACCTCCTCGGGCAACCCCGACTCCAGGGCGTCGGCGGAGCGGGCGACCAGGTCCAGCGCCGCGTCGGCGATCCCGACCAGGGGAGCCCGCAGCCGCTCGTCGAACGGCTCCCGCTCCTGGCGGGCCCAGGCCGCCTCCAGCAGCCGCTGGGCCAGCCGCCCGAGGGCCTCCACCTCGCACCCCACATGGACGCCCACCACGATGCCGGCCCGGCCGCCGGGCGTCGCGGCGGCGTCCTCCTCGACCCGGGTGAGCAGCTCCGCCAGGGCCTTCTCCGCGGCGGGGATTCCGGCGCCGCCGTCGGCCGGGTCCGTGAGCACGGCCGTCGCGCCGCCCAGCGCGGTGTTCGCCAGCCGTACCAGGCCGGCCAGCTCGCCGACCAGGGCGCGGTACCCGGTGCCTCCGCCGTCGGACATCCCGTCGTCTCCCGTCCTGCGGCCCCTCGACCAGTCTCGCTCCGAGGCCCCGGGGGCGCACGTGCCCGCGGGAGAGGCCGTGCCCGGGGGTGTGACGGGGGACTCCGGCGGGCCGAACTTCGCCACGATCGATGGCCGGTCGCTGCTGGTGGCGACGACCATCACGGGCGACGGGCCGTGCTACGCGACCAACGTCGCGTACCGGCTCGACACCCCGGTGGCCCGGGCGTTCCTCGCGCCGTTCGTCGCGCTGCCCTGACGGAACGCGGCCGTCCGGGCAGCCTCCTGCCGGGCCCGGACGGCCCGCAGGCCTCCGGGTGCGCCCTGCGTGGGCGCCGCGCGCGCCGTGCGGGTGTGACGGTCGGCTCCCGATCAGACGCCGAGGCCGACCGTCTCCGAGCGGTCTCCCGCCCGATCAGACGCCGAGGCCGACCGTCACCGAGCGGTCTCCCGCCCGATCAGACCAGGCTCGCGCCCCAGGCGCGGGCACGGTCGAGTTCACCGGTGCGCAGCGGCCCGTCGTTCTCCTCCACGATGAAGCCCTCGGGTTCGACGACCACGTCGTAGCGGTGGTGGGAGAGCCGGTGGGCGATGCCCTTGGCCGCGCCTCCGGCCCGGGCCATGTCGACCCGGGTGTCGAACGCGGCGGCATGGGTGCCGGACTCGGTCTCCGGGAGGTCGTGGAACCAGGCCCGCAGGCCCGGACCCTCGACCGTCTCCCGCGCCTCGGCCGCCTTCTCCTCCGCGCCCTCCTTGTGCCCCTCCACCGTGGCGGCCATCCGGCGGCTGAGCCCGGAGGACATGCCGTGCATGTGGGTCGGGCCGCCGACCACCAGCAGGTCCGCGGTCCGGGTGACGTCGGCGCGGGCCTCGGCCACCGGGATGCAGTCGACGGCCGCCCCGGGATCGGCCTGGTGCACGCCCTCGGCGATCGCCTCGGCGATCTCCCGGGTGTTGCCGTACATGCTCTCGTACACGATCACGGTGTGCATGGTCTCCACCTTTCGTCGTCTCCAGTCTTGCGCCCGAGCTCCACCGCCGAGTTGGGCCGTTCGGCCCGGACCGGTCGGCAGGACGGGCACGTCCGCGCAGGCTGGTGGCGGACGGGCCGGGACGCGGCCGGCCGGGCCCGGCGGGCGGGGACGTCAGCCTCCGGGACCGCACAGCCGGGCGGCCGCGAAGCCGACGAGCCCGGCGGCCACGGGGGCGGCGAGGTCGGCCCAGCCGAGCGGTTCGGTGGCGAGGACGTCGCGCAGGAAGGGCAGGTAGAGGGCGGCCACGGCGAGGGCGGCGGAGGCGAGGACGGCCAGCGGGAGGAAGGGGTTCGCGCGGGTCAGCAGCCGGTCGCGCAGGCCCAGGACGGTGCCGAGCTGGGCGGTCAGCAGGGCGAGGAACAGGACGGTCTGCCAGGGCCGGTCGTCGCCGTGGGCCCGGAGCGCCGCGCCGAGGGAGACGGCCGCGACGACCAGGCCGAGCAGCAGCACCCGCTGCCAGACGCCGGAGCCGAGGATGTGCTGGCCCGGTGGGCGCGGGGGCCGGGACATCGCGCCGGGGGAGACCGGCTCCGCGCCCATGGCCACGCCGGTGAGGCCGTGGGTGAGCAGGTTGATCCAGAGGATCTGGCCGGCGCGCAGGGGCAGGGCGAGGCCGAACAGCGGGCCGGCCAGCATCACCAGGATCTCGGCGCCGCCGCCGGCCAGGCCGAAGACCAGGAAGCGGCGGATGTTGTCGTAGACCCGGCGGCCCTCCTCCACCGCGCCGACCACGGTGGCGAGTTCGTCGTCGGCGAGGACCAGGTCGGCGGCCTGGCGGGCGACCTCGGTGCCGCGCCGGCCCATGGCCACGCCGATGTCGGCCTGTCGCAGGGCGGGGCCGTCGTTGACGCCGTCGCCGGTCATCGCGGTGACGGCGCCCCGGGCGCGCCAGGCCTGGACGATGTCGACCTTCTGCCGGGGATCGGTGCGGGCGAACACCCGGGTGCCGGTCGGGTCGGCGACCGCGCCGGTGACGAGGTCCCGTCCGGTCGCCACCGCCCCGGGCCCGGCGGACGCGTCCAGCAGCCCGATCCGGACGGCCAGGGCGCGGGCGGTGGCGGGGTGGTCGCCGGTGATCAGGACGGGCAGGATGCCGGCCCGGCGGCAGGCGGCCAGGGTGGCGGCCGCGGACTGCCTGGGCGGGTCGGCCATCGCGGTCAGGCCGAGCAGCCGCATGTGGTGCTCGGCCGCCTCCGGTGGGTCGGGTACGTGGTCGACGTCCCGCCGCGCCACGGCGAGCACCCGGTAGCCCTCGGCGGCGAGGTCGGCGGCCGCGTGCCGGGCCCGTTCCAGCAGCTCCGGGGGCTCGGCGAGGACGACGGGGTCGAGGACGGCCTCCGGGGCGCCCTTGAGGCAGGCCGACAGGGTGCCGTCGGGCCCGCGGTGGAGGGTGCTCATCCGCTTGCGGGTGCTGTCGAACGGCGTCTCGGCGACCCGGGGGAGGTCTTCCCGCAGCCGTTCGTGGTCCAGCCCCGCCTTGCCGGCGGCGGTCAGCAGGGCGGCCTCGGTGGGATCGCCGAGGGCCCGCCACTCGGTGTCGCGGGCCGCGGGCGGGCGCAGTGCCGCGTCGTTGCACAGGACGGCGGCGGTGAGCAGCGCCTTCGCCTCACCGGGGGCGGCCCCGTCGAGCAGGACCTCGCCCGCGGGCCCGTAGCCGAGGCCGGTCACGGTCGCCGTGGAGTGCGGTGTCCAGAGGCGCTCGACCACCATCCGGCCCTCGGTGAGGGTGCCGGTCTTGTCGGTGGCCAGCACGGTGACCGAGCCGAGCGTCTCCACGGCCGGCAGCCGTCGGACCACGGCGCGGCGGGCGGCCATCCGGCGGGCGCCGAGGGCGAGGGCGAGCGTGACGACGGCGGGCAGCGACTCCGGTACGGCGGCGACCGCCAGGCTGATCGCGGTGACCGCCATCTCGCCGGGCGGCTGGTTCCGGACCAGGCCGAGGACGAAGACCAGCGCGCACAGGCCCACGGCCACCGCCGCCAGCACCCGGCCGAGCCGGGCCAGCCGCCGCTGGAGCGGGGTGGGTTCGGGCCGGGGGCGCAGCAGCGCGGCGATCCGGCCGAGCGCGCTGTCCGCGCCGGTGGCGGTGACCGTGGCCAGGGCCCGGCCGCGCAGGACGACCGTGCCCGCCCACAGCACGCCGTCCGCGGCCTCCTTGGCCACCGGCAGGGACTCGCCGGTCAGCATCGACTCGTCGAGCAGCAGGGCGGCGGCGTCGAGGATCCGGGCGTCGGCCGGCACGATGTCCCCTTCGGCGAGCGCCACCACGTCGCCCGGGACGACCTCGGCCGAGGGGACCTTGCGCGGTTCTCCGTCGCGCACCACCCGGGCCGCCGGGGCGGAGAGCCGGGACAGCGCCGCGACGGCGCTCTCCGCCCGGACTTCCTGCACCACGCCCACGGTGGTGTTGACCACGATCACCAGGGCGATGACCACCGCGTCCGGGTGGTCGCCGATGGCCAGCGTCAGGGCGACGGCCGCGAGCAGCACGGTGATCAGCGGGTCGCGCAGTTGGGCGGCCACCCGGGCCCACAGCGGCACCCGGCGGTCGGCGGCGACCTCGTTGCGGCCGTGCTCGGCGAGCCGTCGGGCGGCCTCGGCGCCGGTCAGCCCACGCGTCCGCGGATCGACGGTGACGGTCACGAGGGCGGTCCGTCAGTCGGCGAACAGGTGCGGGTTCGGCAGGATGCGTTCCGGGGCCGTGGGCTCGTGGGCGAAGTGGTGGATCCGGGCGTCCGGCCCGGGGAAGTACTCGGTGACCCGGTCGTCGTCGGACCAGCGGACGTCGTACGGCGGGCTGCCGTCCGGGTGGTGCAGGCCGACGATCTCGCCGTCCCTGCGGGCCGCGCCCGGCCGGGTGCCCTGGACGATGATGCGGTCTCCCACGGCGGCTTTCATGCCCGCCTCCCTGGCTCGGTGCGGGGCCCGGGCCCGTGGCCCGGGCCGTCCGTACTTCCATGGCACCACCGAACGGGCGTTTCGGCAGGGGCCGGACGGTCCCCGGAGGCGGGACCGGTCCGGCCCGGTCCGGGACCAGCGGCCGGTGGACCGCGGCCCGGGGGCCCAGGGGAGCAGGGCCGTCAGGCCCTCGGCGGCGGGCGGCGGGCCCGGGAGACTGATCGGTGAGAGAGCCGTTCCGGCACCGAGGAGACGCGTCATGTCCGCCGCAGCCGCCACGCACAGGCCTCCCGCCTCGCACACGACCCTGCGCGGGCACGTTCGCCGGGCCGCCGGTCGGGACCACAACCCGCTCTGCCGGCCGATCGACCGCACGTACAGCCGCCTGGTGGCGTCGGCGGTCCTGATGGCGCTCGCCTCCTTCGTCCTGGGGGTGGTGGCGGCCCTGCTCGTCCACCACGTGGAGACGGCCGACGCGCGGGACGTCGCCCGCGACCGGCACGTCGTCACCGCCGTCACCACGGGTGCGGCCCAGTCGGTCGACCCGCGTGCGGGTCTCGCGCGGGAGCAGGCCCCGGCCCGCTGGACGTACCCGGTGGGGCCGGAAGCCGGCAGCGTCCCCGTGCCGGCGGGCACGCCGGCCGGGACGGCCGTGGCGGTCGGGCTGAACGGCGCCGGACTGCCGGTCGACGCGCCCCGGTCGGGCGAACTGATCGTCGCGGACGCCGTCCTGGTGGGCCTGGGCACGGTCCTGGTGCTCGCGCTCGGTGCGGACGGCTGGTTCGCGCTGTGCCGACACCGGTTGGACCGCCGGGCCGAGCGGGGTTGGGAGTCCGCCTGGGAGCAGGTGGAGCCGCGCTGGTCCGGGCGGCGGTGAGCGGCCGCTTCCCGGACCGCGTCTTCCGAGGCCGCGTCTTCCCAGACCGTGCATTCCGAGGCCGCGTCTTCCCGGACCGCGTCTTCCGAGACCGTGCATTCCGAGGCCGCGTCTTCCGAGGGCCCCGTCGCTCAGAGGTGGAAGAGCCTCGTCTCGCCGGGCCGGACCGTGGCCGTGCTGCCGCGCAGGCGGATGCGGACCGGCTCCTGACGGTCCTGGTGCAGGCTCACCGTGACGGTGTGGCGTTCGACGGCGACGTTGAGGCCCCAGTGGCCCCGGTAGCGCAGGTCCAGCTCCAGTCGGCCGAGGGCGGAGGGCAGGCGCGGGTCCAGCCAGAGGGCGTCCTCGCGGACCTCCAGGCCGGTGTAGCAGCGCTGCAGCAGGTCCACGGCGCCCGCCATGGCGCCCAGGTGGACGCCCTCGGCGGTGGTGCCGTGCTGGCTGTCCCTGAGGTCGGCGACCAGGGCGTCACGGAAGTGGTGCCAGGAGGCGCGCCGGTCGCAGCGGGTGAGCACCCAGGCGTGCACCACCGAGCTGAGGGTCGAGCCGTGGACGGTGCGCCGCAGGTAGTAGTCGGTGGTGCGGCGCAGCAGTTCGTGGCCGGCGGGGTGGCCGAGGCGGCGCAGCAGGTCGCGGACCTCGCGGGCGGAGAACAGGTACCAGAGCATCAGCGCGTCGGCCTGTTTGGAGGCCTTGTAGCGGTTGACGGTGTCGCCCTCGGCCTCCATGATCCGGTCGAGCCGGCGCAGGTCCGGGTAGCGGCGCCGGTAGGCGGGCCAGTCGAGTTCGGCGAGGCGCTCGTAGCCGTCGAACTGGCTCAGGACGCCGTCGTGGAACGGGACGTGCAGGTGCCGGCCGACCTCCTGCCAGCGGTCCAGCTCGGTGGCGTCGAGGGTCAGGCGCTCGCGCAGCTCGTCGCGGCGGTAGCCGGGCAGGACGTCCAGGGCGTCCTGGGCGCGGGCCAGCACCCAGGACGCCAGGACGTTGGTGTACGCGTTGTCGTCCAGGCCGGGCCGGGCCTCCCAGGGGTAGGCGTCGTGGTACTCGTCGGGGCCGAGCACCCCACGGATGGACCAATGCCCCCGGGTCGGGTCGTGGACGGCCGTGGAGGACCAGAACCGGGCGATCTCCAGCAGCGTCTCGGCGCCGGCGGTGGCGAGGAAGTCCCGGTCCCCGGTGGACTGGTAGTACTGCCAGATGTTGTACGCGACGGCGGAGCCGACGTGCCGCTGGAGGTGGCTGTGGTCGGGCAGCCAGCGGCCGGACAGCGGGTTGAGGTGCAACTGCTGGGACTCCTCCCGGCCGTCGCGGGCGCTCTGCCAGGGGTAGGCCGCGCCGCGCACCCCGAGGGCCCGGGCCTGGCGTCGGGCGGCGTCGAGTCGGCGGTGGCGGTAGCGGAGCACGGCCCGGACGAGTTCCGGGAAGCGGAGGTTGAGCAGCCGCAGGACGAACAGCTCGTCCCAGAAGACGTGCCCCCGGTACGCCTCCCCGTGCAGCCCCCGGGCCGGGATGCCGACGTCCAGGTCTACGGAGTGCTCCGAGTAGGTCTGGAGCAGGTGGAACAGGTTCAGGTGCAGCGGGCCGGCCCCGTCGAAGTCCGCCTCGATCCGGCAGCGGCGCCACAACTCCGCCCAGCGCAGGGCGTGTTCGGCGAGCAGCCGGTCGAACTCCCCGGCCTCGGCGGCGAGCAGCCGGGAGGCGAGCAGTGGGGTCTCGACGGCCCGGTCGCGGGAGGTGTGCACGGCCACGGTCTTCGTCACGGTGACGGGGCGGTCGGGGGTGGCCTCCAGGGTGAGGAGGTGGGCCACCCATCCGTCGCGGACCTCGGCCGTCCGGGCGAGCTCGCGGTCGGCCCCGGTCCGGGCGCACAGGGCGATCCGCAGCGGCGAGTTGACCGTGTCGGCTTCGAGTCGGAGCAGACCGCTCTCGTCCACCCCCTGACCGGCCGGGACGAGGTGGCGCCCGGCCAGTCCCCGGTAGCGGGCGACCCCGGCGTTGGTGACGCGGCCGTCCAGTCCCGAGCGGACCTCGAGCGGGCCGGACCAGTTCTCCGGGGTGAGGGTGCTCTCCAGTGCCAGCAGGTGCGGCCGGGCCTGGCTGGCCAGGCGGCGCTGCACCAGCCGGGTCCGCCGCCCCTGCCCGTCGACCACCAGGGCCGTGCGGGTCAGCAGCCCCCGGCGCAGGTCCAGCTCCAGGGTCTGCTCGGCGGGCGGGCCGGTGAACCACTCGCCGCCGACCGGGCGGAAGGTCAGCGGCAGCCAGTTCGGGCAGTTGACCAGGTCCTCGTTGGTCACCACGTGTCCGGCGACGACCGACTCCGCGCGGTCGTAGCAGCCGGCCAGGTACGTCCCCGGGTAGTGCACCCCGTCGGCGACCGACTCCGGCGCGGCGCCCCGGCTGACCAGGTAGCCGTTGCCGACCGCGCACAGCGCCTCGCGCTGGCCCTCCTCGGCCGGGTCGAAGCCCCGGTAGCGGAGGGTCCACGGGTCCGGCATGTCCGGGTACCCCGCGGTCGGGTCTGCTGCCACGGGCCGACCTCCGTGCCGAGTGGTTCGACTCCAGTGTGCGCACGGGGGCGCCGGGCCGTCGCGCCGTCCGCCTGCCGCTCGCCGGTCATCCGCCGTCCGCCGCCGCCCGACCGGCCCGGGCCGGTAGGCCCTTCCCCCGGCCGGGGCGGGCGTGGAGCCTGGGAGACGGAGACAGGAGGTGTGCCATGTCCACCGTCCACCCGCTCGGCAGCGCCGAGGCCCTGCTGGCCGACGGCACCACCGTCGAACTCCGGCCGCTGCGGCCGGACGACCACCCGGCGGTGCTCGACCTGCACACCGCCGGGATGTCCGAGGAGAGCCGCCGGCTGCGGTTCTTCGGCGTCAGCCGCAACGCGCCGCGGCAGGCCGCCGACCGGCTGTGCGGGCCGCCGCGAACCGGCCTGCTGGCGATCGGCGCCTGGGTGGGGGAGGAACTGCTCGGAGAAGCGGACTGCGAGCTGCTGGACGACCCGCCCGAGACGGCCGAACTGGCCCTCGCGGTGGCCGACCGCTGGCACCACCGGGGCGTCGCCACCCTCCTGCTGGAGCACCTGGTGCACGCCGCCCGGGCCGCCGGCGTCCGCTTCTTCGAGGCCGACACCCTGGGCGGCAACCACGCCGTCCACCAGGTCTTCGCCGACCTCGGCCTGCCCGTCGAACGCCGGTACGCGCAGGGCGAGGTCAGGATCCGGGTGCCGCTGGACGAGGGCGACGAACGCTACCGCTCGGCGGTGGACGAGCGTGGCCGCAGCGCCGACCTGGCCAGCCTCGCCGCGTTGCTGCGCCCGGCCTCGGTCGCGGTGGTCGGGGTGTCCCGGCGGGAGGGCTCGGTCGGCCGGACCGTCTTCGGGAAGATCCGGCGGGGCGGCTTCGCCGGTGCGGTGTGGGCGGTCAACCCGCACGCCGGCGAGATCGACGGCGAGCCCTCGTACCCGTCCGTCCGCGCGCTGCCCGCCGTGCCGGACCTCGCCGTGCTGGCCGTGCCCGCCGGCGCCGTCCCCGGGACGGCCGAGGAGTGCGGTGCCGCCGGGGTGCGGGCCCTGGTGGTGCTCACCTCCGGGCTGGGCGCCCAGGAGGCCCGCGGGCTGATGCGGGCCTGCCGCCGGCACAGCATGCGGCTGGTCGGACCGAACAGCCTCGGCATGGCGCAGACCGACCCCGCCGTCCGGCTGGACGCCGAGTTCGGCGGCGCCTTCCCGCGGCCCGGCAGCGCCGGGGTCGCCGTGCAGAGCGGCGGCGTGGGGATCGCCCTGCTGGCGCGGCTGGCCTGGCTGGGCATCGGCGTGTCGAGCTTCGTGTCGCTCGGCGACAAGTACGACGTCAGCGGCAACGACCTGCTCCAGTGGTGGGAGGCCGACGGCCGCACCGACCTCGCGCTGCTCCACCTGGAGTCCTTCGGCAACCCGCGGGCCTTCGCCCGCACCGCCCGCCGGGTGACCAGGAGCGTCCCGGTCCTGACCGTCGACGCCGGACGCTCCACCGCGGGCCGCCGGGGCGCCGCCTCGCACACCGCGGCCGCCGCCACCCCGACCGTCACCCGGGAGGCGCTGTTCCGGCAGGCGGGCATCACGGCCACCCGCAGCATCGACGAACTCGTCGAGGCGGCCGCCCTGCTGCGCTCCCAGCCGCTGCCGGCCCCGCGCGGCGCGGTCGCCGTGGTCTCGAACGCCGGCGGCATCGGCATCCTCGCCGCGGACGCCTGTGCCGACGCCGGCCTGGAACTGCCGGAACTCCCGGCGGAACTGGGCGAGCTGCTGCCGCCCGGCGCCTCCGTCCGCAACCCGGTGGACACCACGGCGGCGATAGGGCCGAACGAACTCACCTTCTTCCTGCGGGCGTTGGAACGCCAGGAGGCCGTCGACGCGATCCTGGTGTGCCTGGTGCCGACGGCACTGGGCAGCACCCCCGCCCAGGACCCGGTGCGCGCCCTGCTGGAGGGCCCGGCCCGGCGCCGCGTCCCGATCGCCGCCGTGCTGCTCGACCAGCAGGTGCCCGTGCGCTACCGCACCTGCGCCGACGGCGGCGTGCTGCCCGCCTACTCGGACTCCGTCGCCGCCGCCCGCGCCCTCGGCCACGCCCGGGACCGCGCCCGCCGGCTCGCCGAAGCCCCGTCCCCGCCCGCCGCCGCCCCGGACTGTGACCGCCGCGCCGCCCGTAGCCTCATCGACGGACACCTCACCGCCCACCCCGACGGCGGCTGGCTCGACCCGCTGTCCACCGCCGATCTGCTGGAGGCCTACGGACTGCCGCTGACCACCTCGGTGTGGGCCCGCGACGAGCACACGGCGGCGGCCGCCGCGCGCGGGCTGCGTCTGCTCGGCCACGACCACGAGGTGGCCCTGAAGGCCTACTGGCCCGGGCAGGTGCACAAGAGCGCGCTCGGCGCCGTCCGCACCGGGCTGGGCACCGACGGCGAAGTACGCGACGCCTACCGGGAGTTCGCCGAGCGGTTCGGTCCGCAGCTGGCCGGAGCGGTGGTCCAGCCGATGGCCGCGCCCGGTGTCGAGCTGCTCGCCGGCATCGTCCAGGACCGGGTCTTCGGACCGCTGGTGGTGCTCGGGGCCGGCGGCACCGCGGCGGACGTCCTGGCCGACCGGTCCGCCCGGCTCGCCCCGCTGAGCGAACGCGACCTGACCACCATGGTCGACGAGCTGCGCAGCGCGCCCCTGCTGTCGGGCCACGCCGGGGCGCCCGCGGTCGACCTCACGGCGGTCCGCTCCGTCCTGGCCCGGCTCTCCCGCCTCGCCGACGACTTCCCGGAACTCGTCGAGGCCGACCTCAACCCCGTGATCCTGCGCCCCGACGGCGCCGTCTGCGTGGACGCCCGGGTACGCCTGGAACGCCGTCCGTCCTTCGACCCCTACCTGCGCAGGCTGCGCCGCCCGGCAGCCGCCGAAGAGGAGTGAGCCCGGCGACGCACGGCATCCTCGACGGCCGGTCGCGGAGCCCGGCAGTCCCCGGCCCCGCCGCCCGCCGACTGACCGGTCCCGGCCCCGCACCGAGCCGGCGCGCCGGCATGTGGCAGATTTGCCCGTGCCCGCGCGCCCGCGCGGGCGTGGTCCGAGACGACGAGGAAGCCGATGACCAGAGTCCCCGAGGACGTCGACACCCCGGACATCATGGTCGATCTGGAGGTGCTCCGGCGCAACGTCGACCGCATGGCGGCCGGGCTGCGGGCCAAGGGCCTGCGGCTGCGCCCGCACGCCAAGACCCACAAGATGCCGGAGATCGCCGGGCTGCAGCTCGCC
The DNA here is from genome assembly GCF_044763205.1 of Kitasatospora sp. NPDC096204. Taxonomy (NCBI): domain Bacteria; kingdom Bacillati; phylum Actinomycetota; class Actinomycetes; order Kitasatosporales; family Streptomycetaceae; genus Kitasatospora; species Kitasatospora sp. NPDC096204. The sequence goes on along the minus strand of NZ_JBIWFT010000049.1, from coordinate 36,042 downwards.
GCGGGGGCCGTCGGGCTGACGGTGGCGACCATCGGGGAAGCCGAGGTCTTCGCCGAGCACGGCGCCACCGACCTCTTCATCGCCTATCCGCTCTGGATCGGCCCCCGTCAGGCGGAACGGCTGCGGCGGCTCGCCGCCGGGGCCAGGATCGCGATCGGAGCGGACTCCGCGGAAGCCGTCGCGGCAGCCGGTCGGCAGCTGGGCGACGCGGCCGGTGACATCGAGGTCCTGGTGGAGATCGACAGCGGCCACCACCGCAGCGGTGTCCTCCCGGCCGCGGCCGTGGCGGTGGCCCGCGCGGCCGCCGCCGCCGGGTTCCGGGTCGGGGGAGTGTTCACGTTCCCGGGCCACGGCTACGCGCCGGACATGCCCGAGCAGGCGGCGCGGGAGGAGGAGCAGGCCCTCGGACGGGCCGCCGAACTGCTCACCGCCGCGGGATTCGACGTCACCCGGGTGAGCGGCGGATCCACCCCCACCGCGGAGCTGGCGGGAACCTCGGCGATCACCGAAGTACGGCCGGGCGTCTACGTGTTCGGTGACGCCCAGCAGCTCGAACTCGGACGGTGCGCGATCGCGGACATCGCGCTGACGGTTGCGGCGACCGTCGTCAGCCGTCACGAAGGAGACGGCACCGCACCCCGGCGGATCGTCCTGGACGCGGGCAGCAAGGTCCTCGGTGGCGACCGGCCCGCCTGGGCCACGGGCTTCGGCCGGCTCATGGACGAGCCCGACGCCCGCATCACGGCCCTGTCCGAGCACCACGCCACCGTGGTCTGGCCCGACGGCGGCGAGCTGCCCGCCCTCGGCGAGCGGCTGCGGGTGATCCCCAACCACGTCTGCGTGGCGGTCAACCTCGTCGACGACGTCGCGGTCGTCAGCGGCGGCGAGGTCGTGGGCCGCTGGCGCGTCGCCGCACGGGGCCGGAACTCCTAGGAGCCGGGCCCCGGCTCAGATCGGCAGGTCCCAGCCCGGGCCGTCCTCCGTACCGATCCACACCCGTTGCCCGGCAGGTGAGACCGTGATCCCGAAGCCCTGCTGGTGCGGCTCGCCGGCCCGTTGCCAGAGGTGTACGGCGTCCTCGACGCGGTCCCACAGCCGCAGTGGGCCCCGCTGGGTGACGGTCCAGCCCCCGTCGGGACGGGGTGTGGTGCGGGCCTGGGAGCCGGTGGCGACGTCGGAGAGGATCTGGGTCGCGCCGCTGCCCATGCGTTCGGCGGAGGGCGCGGCGAGCTGGGCGACCCAGCTGCCGGTCCAGGTGTCGATGACGGCCGGGTCGATCAGGCTCGGCCGTTCGTCGCCGGGCAGCATGGCGACGGTCGAGTGGGGCGGGCGGTCGTGCGGGCGGGCGATCATGAAGCTGGTGTAGCCGGGCAGGAACCGGCCGGTGGCTTCGCCGGTGCCGGTCACGGTGAGCTCCGCCAGGCCCGAGGCGTAGCTCCAGCCGGACAGGGTGACCAGGATGCGCCCGCCCGGCCTCACCTGGTGGAGCCAGGGCATCGGCAGGTAGCGGACCGAGCAGGTGGCGATCAGCCGGTCGTAGGCGCCGCCGTCCGGGTCGCCGCGCAGCCCGTCGCCGACGACGAGGCGGGGCGCGTAGCCGGCGGTGCGGAGTGCGGCGGCGGCGCGTTCGGCGACCTCGGGGTCGTACTCGATGCTGGTGAGGTTGGCGTCCCCGAGCCGGTGTGCGCCGAGGGCGGTCGAGTAGCCGGTCCCGGTGCCGATCTCGAGGACGCGGTGTCCGGTGTCCGTTCCGAGCCGCTGCCACATTCCGAGGACGAGGGAGGGCAGGGTGGAGGAGGACGACGGGGCGCCGACCACCGGCTGCCCGCCCGCGTCGTCCGCTCCGGTGCGACCGTCGAGTTGGGTGATGAGCGTCCGGTCGGTGTAGACCCCCTCCAGCCAGCCGGGGTCTCCCCGCCGTACCGCCCGGTAGCCGGTCGGGTTGCTGCCTTCGACCGGGAGGAAGTACGACCCGGCGAAGACCTCGCGGGGAACCGCTTCGGCCGCCTTGATCCATGCGGGGTCGGACAGCGCGCCGTTCTCGGCGAGGCCGGCCGCCAGGGCGGCGCGCAGCTCTTCGGACGTGCTCATGCGTCAGGGCCTCTCAGTAGCTCGTCGGCGAGGGCGTGGGCGATGCCGTCGGTGGTCCCGGGCGGTTGCCATGCCCACTGGCCGTTGGGGTTGCATTCGAGGAAGGACCAGCTGCCGTCACCCGTCACGGCGAAGTCGAACGCCCCGAACACCAGTCGGAAGTGGCCGAGGTAGCGGAGCACGGACCTCGCGACCGGCTCGGGCACGGCGATCGGTGTGCAGGTCATCAGGTCCTGCCGGCGGCGCCAGTCGAGGTCCGGGCTGTCGATCCGCACGCCGAACAGCCGGTCGCCGACGGCCGTCACCCGGACGTCGAACGCCTTGGGAACCCGGGCCTGGAACATGTGCGGGCAGGCCCGGATCGCGTCCGTGATCTCCTGCGACCCGACCTCCCGCACCCACACGGCCCGCGGCTCACCGTCGACGGAGTACGGGGTGTTCCACACGGGCTTGTAGACCGCTCCGGCCGGCCGGCGCGCCACGAAGTCCCGTGCCTCCTGCGGGTCGTTGGTGATCAGGGTGTCCGGGACGGCGAATCCGAAGCGCTGTGCGGCGGCGAGCTGCGCGGGCTTGTGCTCCGCGGCGCGGTTGGCCCACGGGTGGTTGACGTAGTGCGCTCCGGGAAGGGAGGCGAGGATGCCGCCCGCGCCCCACGCGGACTGCGAGGCCGCGAAGCGGCGTTCCTGGCCGTCGAGGTCGACCGGCCCCTCGTACGGGGAGGCCCTGCGCACCCACACGGCCCCCACCTCGGTGAGGTCGAGCGTGCGGCTCCGGGTGCGCAGGGTGCCCCGCTGGTCGCCCGTACGGAACGAGGCGGTCAGCGAGGCGCCCGTGTGCAGGTCGGTGCCGGGGTCGAGACGGACCACGGTGGCGCGGCGGTGCGCGAGGACGCGCAGGACCACGTCCGCGGTGACGTCACAGGGGTTGGTCAGCACCAGCACCGGCCGGCGGCGGCGATGTGTCAACTGCCGCTCTGGTCCTGGTCGTAGGACTCGGTGCTGTCGGCGTCGTTCGCACCGCCCGGCCCGGCCCCGTCGCCGGGGCGGGTGGTGGTCGGGGTGAGCCCGCTGGTGCTGGTGCCGTGGGAACCCAGTTCCACCGTTCGGCCGTTCTCGTCCACGACGACCGCGATCTGCGTCTCGGGGTCGATCACGGGCGTGAGCGCCGGGAGCGTGGCAGTGGTGGCCGCGTACGGCTCCATCCTGCCGATGCCCCACGGTACGGGCGTCTGCGTCATGCATCCTCCTCGTATCGATGGTGCCGGTTCACTGGCCCATCACTCTGCCGATCCGCGGGGATGCTTTCAAGTCCGCTCCGGCGGACGGAATATGCCAGGTTGACGCGGCCGGCTCCGCCCCTCACCACAGCCGTCCGGCCGAGGTCACCGGATGAGCACCCGCTCGCCGGAGCGGGGCACCACGGCCGTCCAGCCGAGTTCGCGGTCGATCCGGTCGCGCAGGGCCAGGGAGCCTTCGGGCTCCCCGTGGACGAGGTAGACCGCGCTCGGCGGCTGCGGGGAGGGGCGCAGCCAGTCGATGATCTCGGGGGCGTCGGCGTGCGCGGAGAAGGCCGGGACGTCGACGACCTCGGCACGGACCGGGACGTAGGTGCCGTACATCTTCAGGGCGCGGGCGCCGTCCACCAGGTCCCGGGCGCGGGTGCCGGCGGCGGCGTAGCCGACCACGACGACCGTGTTGCGGGCGTCGGGCAGCAGCCGGCGCAGGTGGTGGACGACGCGGCCGCCGGTGGCCATGCCGGAGGCGGAGACGATGACGGCGGGGCCGTGGGTGTGGTCCAGGGCGAGGGAGTCCTGGAGCGAGTGGACCAGGGTGAACGGCTCCGGGTCCAGGGCGGCCGGGCCCTCGGAAGCCGTCGCGGACCAGCCGGGGGAGGTAGCCGCAGTGATCCAGGTGGGCGTGGGTGAGCACGACGGCCCGGACGTCGGCGGGGTCGAGGGGCAGCGGGCGGCGGTTGCGGCGGCGCAGTTCGGCCAGGCCCTGGAAGAGCCCGCAGTCGATCATCAGGCGGGCGTGGTCGGTCTCGACCAGGAACTTGCTGCCCGTCACGGTGCCGACACCGCCGAGGAAGGTCAGCAGGCCGGGCCTGGGTGTGCCGGTGTCCGTCGTCATGGCCGCCTCCCGAGGGCTCCGACGTCCCTCCCATCGTCCTGCCGACCGGCCGCGCTGTCCTGGGGCCGGAACGGCCCGACGGCATGGACCGACCGGCCCTGTCCGGGGGCTGCGGAGGCGCGGACAGTGAAGACGGGACCACCGGAGGAGGAGTGAGGACGATGCAGCACCGCAGCGTCAACGACGTGATGACCCACGAGGTCGTCACCGCCCGGCCCGACACGCCGGCCAAGGAGGTTGCGGCGCTGTTCCACCGCAACGACGTCACCGCGATCCCCGTCGTCGACGACCAGGGCCGCCCGCTCGGCATGGTGTCCGAGGCCGACCTGATCCGCAAGGAGGCCGTCCTGCCCGATCCGGAGGGACGCTACCCGGGCCGCTGGCTGGCGGAGAAGGACCGCGCCCGCGCCGAGGCGGAGACGGCCGGCGGCCTGATGACCAGCCCCGCCGTCACCGCCCGTCCCGGCTGGTCGGTCCCCGAGGCCGCGCGCGCCATGGACAGGCACAAGGTCAAGCGCCTGCCCGTGGTCGACGAGGTCGGCCGCCTGGTCGGCATCGTCAGCCGCAGGGACCTGCTGCAGGTCTTCCTGCGCCACGACGCGGCGATCCGGGACGAGATCAACCACGACGTGCTGGGGGAGGCCCTGTGGGCCGCTCCCGGAGACGTCCGGGTCGCGGTGGACGACGGCGTGGTCACCCTGAACGGGAGGTTGAGGTTTCGGAGCCTGGTCCCCGTCGCCGAACGGCTCTGCCGCGCCGTGGACGGCGTGGTCGCCGTCCACGCCACCCTGGACTGGACCGAGGACGACACCGACCGCTCCGTGGAACACCCCCGCGCCTACCGCGCGGCATCGTAGGAGGCCGTCATGACCCGTACACCGAGCACCGTCGCCGACGTCATGACCCACGCGGTGGTGGCCGTCGGCCGCGACGCGGTCTTCCGTGAGGTCACCGACACCCTCCAGCGCTGGCGGGTCAGCGCCGTCCCGGTCCTGACCGGCGACGGGCGGGTGATCGGGGTGGTCTCGGAGGCCGACCTGCTCAACGCCGGGGACCGCGACGGCGCGCGCGCCGCCGCCCTGACCGCCGGGCGGATGATGTCCGTCCCGGCGGTCACCGTGCACCCCGGCAGCCCGCTCAACGAGGCTGCCCGGGCGATGGCGCGCGGCCACCTGAAGCGCCTGCCCGTGGTCGACGAGGAGGACTACCTCGTCGGCATCGTCAGCCGCGGCGACCTGCTGAAGGTCTACCTCGAGGACGACCGCGAACTCGCCGACCGGGTGCGCTTCGAACTGGTCGCCACCCTCGGCCCCGGCGCCGGTGTGGGTACCGACGTCCGGTCCGAGAACGGCCGGATCACCCTGACGGGCGAGCTGCCGGACACCGTGTCCGCGCCGATCCTGGAACGGCTGGTCGGCTCGGTGCCCGGCGTGGTCGGCGTCGAGCTCCGGCTCGCCGCCCCGGCCTGAGCCGGCGGCGGACCCGGCCGTGCCCGCCGCCGGCGGGGTGCTCCCGGCCCGAGCCGGGCGGAGGCTCCCCGGAGGGCCTCGCCGCCGCCTCCGGTGCCCGGTCGCCGTCGTTCCGTGCGGCGGTGGCGGCGGCGCGCTGCGCGGGCGGGGGCAGGGGCGGGCGCGGAGAATCGGTGGTGTCAGCGGCCCCGCGCACCCCAGGAGCAGGCCATGGACACGCCCCAGCCCGTACGGGTGTTCCTGCTGGACGACCACGAGGTGGTCCGCCGGGGGGTGCGCGACCTCCTGGAGGCCGAGCCGGACCTGGAGGTCGTCGGCGAGGCCGGCACCTGCGCCCAGGCCCTCGCCCGCGTACCGGCGCTGCGCCCGGACGTCGCGGTGCTCGACGTCCGGCTCCCGGACGGCGACGGGGTGAGCGTCTGCCGGGAGCTGCGCGACCGGGTACCCGGACTGGCCTGCCTGATGCTGACCTCCTTCGACGACGACGACGCCCTGCTCGACGCGATCATGGCCGGGGCGGCCGGCTACGTCCTCAAACAGGTCAAGGGCACCGAACTCGTCGGCGCGGTCCGCACGGTGGCCTCCGGTCAGTCGATGCTCGACCCGGCGACCACCCGCAAGCTGATGGAGAGCCTGCGCCACCACGAGGAGCACGAGGAGAGCGAGGCCGACGCCGCGATCGCCGGGCTCACCCCACGCGAGCGGGAGATCCTCGCACTGGTGGGGGAGGGCAGGACGAACCGCCAGATCGGCCAGGAGCTGTACCTCGCCGAGAAGACCGTGAAGAACCACGTCTCGCGCCTGCTCGCCAAGCTGGGCGTCGAGCGCCGCCTCCAGGCCGCCGTCATCGCCGCCCACGCCGAGCCCGAGCAGCACCACCACCAGCACCCGCACCCGCACTGAGCCCCGGCGGGGGCCGGGCGGGCCCGGAGGAGGAGCCGAACGGCCCAAGCGGTGGGCGGGCCCCGGTCGCATGGTGGAGGTGACCGACCTTCCGCCGCGGCTGAGGAGACGGCGATGATGTACTGGGACGACGGCGGCATGAACGGTTGGGGCATCGGCATGATGACCGTGAGCATGCTGCTCTTCTGGGCGCTGGTGGTCCTCGGCGTGATCGCGCTGGTCCGGTACCTGGGCCGCACCGCCCCGCACGGCCCGGCGGTGTCGCCCCCGCCGGCCGCCCCGCCGCCCGCGCGGCCCACCCCGGAGCAACTGCTCGCCGAGCGCCTCGCCCGCGGCGAGATCGACCCCGACGAGTACCGGGCCCGACTGGCAACCCTGCACGGCGGCGTCGGCGACCCGCCCGCCTCCGGCTGACGACGGACCCCAGGAGGCGGTCATGTCCACCTTGGCCCTCGACGCTCCCGCGCTGGAGAAGCTCGTCTCCGCGGCGGTCGCGGCACCCTCGATCCACAACAGCCAGCCCTGGCGCTTCCGGCTCCAGCCGGACACCTCGACCCTGGAGGTCCGGGCGGACCACAGCCGGGCCCTTCAGGCCGCCGACCCACAGGGCCGGGCGCTGCACATCTCCGTCGGCGCGGCCGTCCTCAACCTACGGGTCGCCGCCCGTCACCTCGGCTGGGCACCCGGGGTGCGCCTGCTGCCCGACCCCGCCGAGCCCGAACTGCTCGCCGCCGTCGCACTCGACACCCCGGCGGGCGCACCGGCCCCGGACGCCGAGAAGCTGTACGACGCGATCTGGCGCCGGCACACCATCCGCACACCGTTCACCGACGTACCGGTCCCGAGGGCCGTCCTCGGCGAACTGACCGATGCGGCCCGCGCCGAGGACGCCGCGCTCCACCTGCCCGACCACGCGGAGACCGCCCGGCTGCTGCACCTCACCGCCGAGGCCGAGCGCCGCAACACCACCGACGAGGCCCAGCGCACCGAGAGCCGCAGCTGGATCCGCACCGGTGACGCTCCGCCCTACGGCATCCCGGTCGGCGCGCTCGGCCCCCAGGACACGGCCGGGCTCCTGCCGATGCGCGACTTCTCCGCCATCCACGCGGCCGAGCACCAGACCCCCGCCCGCTTCGAGCACGAGCCCCGCCTCGCCGTCCTCACCACCGACCGCGACACCCCCGCGGACTGGCTGCGGGCCGGCCTCGCCCTGGAGCACGTGCTGCTCGCCGCCACCGTCCACGGCGTCCGCGCCTCCCTGCTGCACCAGGCCATGGAATGGCCCTACCTGCGCTGGGAGGCCCGTGACCCGCACCAGCGCCCCGGCTTCGTCCAGATGCTGATCCGCCTCGGCTACGGCTCCGAGGGCGCCCCGACACCTCGCCTGCCGGCCGCCGAGGTGTTGGAGTGACGTCTACCGCAGCGGCACCCGCCAGAGCAGCTCGGTGCCGCCCCCGGGGCGGCTCCGGGTGGCGAAGGTGCCGTCCAGGGCGGCCGCCCGGTCGCTGAGGTTGGCGAGGCCGCTGCGCCGGCCGCTCCCGCGGATGCCGACCCCGTCGTCGGTGACCGTCACCGTCAGTTCGTCGCCGGCGGCCACCGTGACGTCCACCGAGCCGGCACCGGCGTGGCGGGCCGCGTTGGACAGGGCCTCCTCCAGGACGGCGACCGCCGCGTCCGCGACATCGGCGGGCACGGTGACGTCGAGCAGGCCGGTCATCCGCAGGGCCGGGGCGAAGCCGAGGGAGCGGGCGGCCCGGTCGACGACCTCGACGATGCGGGCACGCAGACCGCTCGCCGCCGGGCCGCTCTCGCGCAGGCGCAGGCCGAAGATGGTGGCGCGGATGGTCCTCGCGGTCTCGTCCAGGTCGTCGATGGCCCGCAGGACGCGGGAGGTCGCCTCGGGGTGGTCGATGAAGCGGGTGGCGCCCTGGAGGGTCATGCCGGTGGCGAAGAGCCGCTGGATGGCCAGGTCGTGCAGGTCGCGGGCGATCCGGTCGCGCTCCCGCAGCAGGGCGACCTGCTCGGAGTCCCGGCGGCGCTCGGCCAGCTCCATCGCCACCGCCGCCTGCCCCGCGAAGCCCAGCAGCGGACCGGACTCCTCCTCCTCGAACAGCGGTGCGCCGGCGGCCCGGGCCAGCAGCAGCACACCCCGGATCCCGCGCTCGGTGGTTCCGACCGGTACCGCGACCGCGGGCCCCAGCCCCTGCCAGCGGGGCGGGCCGGCCGTGATCCGGGGATCCCTCAGCACGTCGGGGCTCACCACGAGCCCGCCGGTCCGGTAGGCCGCGCCCATGAACGAACCCTCCACCGGCAGCACCAGACCGCGGTGCTCCCGCTCGCCGAGGCCCACGGCGATCCGTGCCTCCAGTTCGGCGGTCTCCGGCAGCGGCACGGCGACCACGGCGAGGTCCGCTCCGGCGATCTCGGTCGCGCGGGAGAGCAGCAGGTCCTGCACCTCCTGCTCGGCGCTGCCCGACAACAGGCTGCTGGTCACCTCGGCACTCGCCTCCAGCCAGCGCTGCCGCCGGCGGGCCCGGGCGTAGAGCCGGGCGTTGTCGATGGCGACCCCGGCGGCCACCGCGAGGGTGGCGAGCACCGACTCGTCCTCGGCGTCGAACTCGCCGCCGCCGCGCTTCTCGGTCAGGTAGAGGTTGCCGAACACCCTGTCCCGGATCCGGATCGGCACCCCCAGGAAGCTGCTCATCGGCGGGTGACCGGCCGGGAAGCCGTAGGAGGCCGGGTGGTCGGAGAGCCGGCCCAGCCGCAGCGGCGCGGGGTGGCGGATCAGTTCGCCGAGGATCCCGTGCCCGGACGGGAACGCGCCGATCAGCTCGACCTGCTCGTCCGTGACCCCGACCGGGATGAACTGCGACAGCCTCAGGTCCTCGCCGATCACGCCGAGCGCGCCGTACCGCGCGTCCACCAGCGTGACCGCCGCCTCCACGATGTGCCGCAGCGCCTGGGACAGCTCCAGATCCCGCCCGACCGCGAGCACCGCCTCCAGCAGGCTGTGCACCCGGTCCCGGGTGCCGCGCGCGGCGTCCAGCCGGGCCTGGAGCTCTTCCAGGAGTTCGTCCAGCCGCACGTTCGGCACGGGGGCGGGACTCTCCGACGCGCTGCCCAAGGGGACCTCCGTGGCTCGCCCCCCGATGCCCACTGACCAGCGTAGGCACGTCCGCCGAGGAGCAGCGCGCAACGGGGTCCATCGGCCCACCGGGAGCACCCCACCGGCCCCCTGGCGACGAGCCCGGCCGCGGGGAACGCTGGAAGTACGAGCGGAACCGGTCCGGCTCCGCCCAGGCCAGCCCTCCGAGAGGAGCGACCGCCGCCATGAAAGCGCTCACCTACCACGGACCAGGCCGGCGCACCTGGGGCGACGTCCCTGACCCGACCGTCCGCGACCCGGAGGACGCCGTCGTCCGGGTGGACGCGGTGACCATCTGCGGCACCGACCTGCACATCCTCAAGGGCGACGTCCCCGAGGTCGGGCAGGGCCGCGTCCTCGGCCACGAGGCCCTCGGCACCGTCACCGAGACCGGCCCCGGCGTGCGCACCGTCGCGGCCGGCGACCGGGTGCTGATCTCCTGCGTCTCCGCCTGCGGCCGCTGCGCCTACTGCCGCGCCGCGAGCTACGGGCAGTGCACCGGCGGTGGCGGCTGGATCCTCGGCCACCTCGTCGACGGCTGCCAGGCCGAGTACGTCCGCACCCCCTTCGCGGACACCTCGCTCTACAGGCTCCCCGAAGGCGTCCGGGACGAGGACGCCCTGCTGCTCGCCGACATCCTGCCCACCTCCTACGAGGTCGGTGTCCGCAACGGCCGCGTCAGCCCCGGCGACACCGTCGCGATCGTCGGCGCCGGACCGATCGGCCTCGCCGCCGTCCTGACCGCGCGGCTCTACAGCCCCGCCCGCATCATCGTCGTCGACCTCGCCCGGAGCCGCCTCGACGCCGCCGAGCGCTTCGGCGCCGACACCGTCCTCACCTCCGCCGAGGCCACCCCCGACGCCGTCCGCAAGCTCGGCCGCGACGGGCTCGGCGTCGACGTCGCCATCGAGGCGGTCGGCGTGCCCGAGACCTTCGAACTGTGCGCCAGCCTGGTGCGCCCCGGGGGCCGGGTCGCCAACATCGGCGTGCACGGCCGGTCGGCCGTGCTGCACCTGGAGGACCTCTGGATCCGCGACGTCACCATCACCACCGGCCTGGTCGACACCAGCAGCACCCCGATGCTGCTCGACATGCTGGCCGCCGGCCGGCTCGACACCGGCGGGCTGGTCACCCACCGCTTCGGCCTCGACGAGATGCAGGAGGCGTACGACGTCTTCGCCGACGCGGCCGACACCGGCGCCCTCAAGGTCGCGCTGTTCCGGACGTGATCGCCGTGTACGCAGGAGCCGCCACCATGACCGACCGTCCCGACCCGGCCGACATCGCCCACCGGATCGACCAGCGGCGCCGGCAACTCGGCCTGAGCGAGGGAATGCTGGCCCACCGGGCCGCGATGTCGCCCGCCTACCTGAGGCAACTCCTCTGCTCGGGGCCCGAGTTCGACCCGCCCGGGTTCGTCCGGGTCACCGCCGTGCTCGGCATGACCTGGCCCGAGCTGCTGTCCGGGCGGCGCCCGGACGCGCCACCCGGGCAGACCGACGCCGAACCGCGCGCCGGGCTCCGCCGCCTCACCGAGCCGCAGTGCTGGGAACTGCTCGGCACCCGGGGCATCGGCCGGATCGGCCTGCCCGGCTCGTCGTCGCCCCTCGTGCTCCCGGTCAACTACGTGGTGGACGCCCGGACGATCGCCTACCGCACCGCGCCCGGGGGCGCGGCCGCGCCCGACGAGGGGACGCCCGTCTCCTTCGAGGTCGACCACATCGACGAACACCGCCGCCAGGGCTGGAGCGTCCTCGTCCTCGGCGAGGCCCACCACGTCGACACCCCGGAGGAGGAGCGGCACCTCTCCGCCCTCCCGGGCGCCGCCCCCTGGGCCGGCGGCCCCCGCCCCCTGTGGGTGCGCGTCCGCCCGGCAGGCGTCACCGGCCGCCGCGTCCAGGCGGGGTGATCCCTCGCCGCGGCGACCGGGCCGCCGCGCGGCGGCATGGGTTCAGAGCTGGGCGGCGATCGTCACCAGCAGGGCCGCCAGGCCCACGGCGAGCCAGGCGACGTAGTCGCCCAGCAGGCCGGAGTGCAGGCGGCGCAGCGGCAGGACGACGGCGCGGTGGAGGCCGCCGGTGCCGCGCCGCGGGTCGCGGCGGACGGCGGCGACGGCGAACGAGGCGGCCAGCAGGACGGAGAGCAGGCCGAGCCCGGTCCCGGACGGCGTCCACCAGGCTTCGGGGGCCGGCGGTGCGGGGGGTGCGGGCCCTCCGAGGGCGCCGGCGAGGTAGGCCGCGCGGTCGGTGAAGGCGGCGGCGCCCGCCGCGAGGGCCCGGCCGACGCCGGGCAGCACGCCGACGGCCAGGCAGCCGGCCAGCAGCAGCCCGGGGGCCAGGACCATCGGCGGGGGCAGCCGGCGGCCCGGTTCGCGGATCTCGGGCTCCTCGCCCTCGCCGGTGGTCGCGGCCACGTCCGGGTGTTCCTTCGGCGGTGCGCCGAACCCGCCGAAGACCCGCAGGGCCGCCCGCAGCGCCGCGCCGCCGGTGAGCGCCGACACCAGTACGAACACCGCGGGCAGCCAGGCCAGTTCACGTCCGGCGGCCGCCTCGGTGACGGCCTTGCCGAGGCCGGTGCCGAACGGCGGCAGCCCGGCCAGGGCCAGCGCGCCCAGCGTGAACAGCAGACCGGTGGACCGGAGTTCGCGGGCCCGGCCGTGCAGCCCGTGCTCGTCCACCGAGCCGTACCGGTCGAGCAGCACGCCGGTGAGGCCGAACAGCGTGGCCTTGGCTCCGGCGTGGCCGGCCACGTACACGGCGGTGCCGGCCAGTCCGGCCGGGGTGAGCAGGGCCGCGCCGGTCAGGAACAGCCCGACGTGCCCGACCGTGGAGAACGCCAGCAGGCGCTTCAGGTGCCGTTGCTGCCAGCACATCACGGCGCCGACCAGGGCCGTCAGCACGCCGACGGCCAGCAGGGTGTCCCGGACGACGGCGTCCGGTAGGCCGCCCGCGCCGGCGAAGACCACCCGGTGGATCCGGGCCGCGCCGTACACCCCGAGCTCGACCATCACCCCGGACAGCAGCATGCACACCGGGCTCGGGGCGACGGCGTGGGCGTCCGGCAGCCAGAAGTGGAACGGCGCCGCGGCGGCCTTGACCAGCGGGCCGGCCAGGACCAGGACGAAGGCGAGGACCAGCAGGGCGTCCGGGCCGCGGCCTGGGGCGGCGAGCCGGTCGAGTTCGACGCCGAGCTGCGCCATGCCGAGCTCGCCGGTGCGGGCGTAGAGCAGGCCGATGCCGAGCAGCGAGAGGTAGGCGGCGGCCGAGTTGACCAGGCCGAAGGTCGTCGCGCCGTGCAGCGGGCGCGGGTCCTCGATCCGGTAGCCGGTCAGCGCGTAGGCGACGGCTCCCATCAGCTCGAAGAAGACGAAGGCGTCGAAGAGGTCGCCGGTGAGCGCGAAGCCGCACATTCCGGCCTCGAAGAGCAGCAGCAGCGCGGGGAACAGGCCGCCGCGTTCGCCGGAGGGCTCGTCGAAGTACCGCCAGGCGTAGCAGAGCACGGCCAGCACGAGGACGGCGGCGAGCAGTGCGAGGCCGCTGCCGAGGCGGTCGGCGACCAGCACGACGCCGACGCTGTGCCCGCCGCTCGGGGTCCAGCCGCCCAGCCAGGAGACCGCCCGGCCGTCCGGGCTGGTCCGGGCCCACAGCAGGGCGAGGCAGAGGACCTCGGCGGCGGCCACGGCGGTGGCGAGCGCGTCGCGGCCGAGGCGGGGCAGCCGACGGCCCGCCACGGCGGTGACGGCCGCGCCCAGCAGGGGGACGGCGACGGCCAGCGGCAGCAGGTCGGAGGCGGGGAGCACCGGACGTCAGCCCCGCAGCCCGGTGAGCTCCTCCGGGTCCACCGTGCCGTGGCGCTTGCGCAGCTGGATCACCAGGGAGAGGAGCAGCGCGGTGACGGTGGCGCCGACCACGATGTCGGTGAGGGTCAGTGCCTGGACGACCGGGTCCACCACCGGGGCGTCGGTCGGCAGGTCGGAGAAGACGGGGGCGGTGGCGCCGCGGCGGTAGCCGACCGCGAGCAGCAGCACGTACGTCGAGGACTGCGCGACGGCCAGGCAGCCGACCGCCTGGACGAGGTTGCGGCTGGTCACCAGGTAGGGGAACACGGTCATGCGCTCTCCCCTCGGGGCACGACCTCGACGGCCTGGTCCAGGAAGTGGGCGAGCAGCACCACCACGCCCGAGGCGACCTCCACCCCGACGGCGGCGTTGATCACCGCCACCAGCCCGCCGGAGGAGAGCTGGTTGAAGGTGCCGAGCGGCAGGGTGTTGGCGAGGTAGCCGGCGCCCTGGGCGAGACCGATCAGACCGAGCGCGGCGAAGGCGCCGGCGGCCGGCGCGTCGGTGACGTCCAGCGCGGCGAGCGGACGGATCCGCTTGAGCACCCGGTAGTCGGCCGCGACGTAGGCCAGGTGCAGGGCGGTGGCCAGGGCGACGCCGCCCTGGAAACCGCCGCCCGGGCTCAGCGCGCCGTGCGCGACGAGGTACCCGCCGGTCAGGACGGTGACCGGCAGCAGGGTGGCGCCGAACAGCCGGGTGGTGGGCAGGACGGGCTCGGCGGCGGCGCGGCGCTTGCGCTCGTCCCGGGCCAGCCGCAGCAGGATGCCCGCGCCGAGCACCGAGCCGAACAGGATGGACTCCTCGCCGAGGGTGTCGAAGGCCCGCTGGTCGAAGTTGACGGAGGAGACGATGTTGGCCGTTCGCCGCTCCAGCCCGGCCGCCACCGCGCGCTCGCCGTAGGGGTGGTGGGCGCCGCCGAAGCCGGGCAGCTCGCCGGCGGCGACGATCAGGGCGGCGGCCAGCACGCACGCCGCGAGGAGGAAGAGCCCGAGCCGGGTGGTCCGGTTCACTCGGTGCGGTCCGGGTGGTCGTCGCTGTGCTCCTCGCGGCGCACCCGGCGGACGGTCAGCAGGATCAGCAGCGGGGTGATCGCGCTGCCGACGCCGAGTTGGGAGAGCGCGACGTCGGGTGCCTGGAGCACGGTGAAGAGCAGCGCGAGGCTCAGTCCGAGCAGGGCCAGGACGGCGGCCTGTCGGACGGGATCGCGGGTGAGAGCGGCCGCGGTGGAGGTGACGGCGGTGAGCAGCAGGGCGATCACGATCAGGGTGTCGGTCATCGGCCGGCCTCCGAGCGGCGGGTGGCCCGGGCGACGGCCATGGTGGTGACGGTGCCGCCGGCCGTCACCAGCAGGCCGACCACCAGCAGTTTGACCGCCGCCCGGCCCGGCCCGGTGTCCACGGCGAGGGCGAGCGCGACCAGCGGCGCGCCGAGCACGGCGGCGGGGGAGAGGGCGTGCAGGCGCAGGTACCGGCCGGGCAGCACGGCGAGCGCGACGGCGGAGAGCAGCAGCGTGCTGGTGCCCGCCCAGAGCAGGACCAGTGCCACGGCGTGCCGGCCCATCAGCGCTCCTCCCCGGCCAGGAAGCGGGTGAACACCAGGGTCCCGGCGGGCGCCAGCACGGCGAGGTCGAGCGCCAGGTCGGTGTAGGAGGGGTGGCCGAAGCCCTGGGCCAGCAGCAGCAGGACGACTGCGGTCACCACGGCGGCGAGGTTCAACCCGGCCAGGCGCCGGTGCGTCGGCCCGGACAGTCCGAGCAGCAGGCACGGCGCGATCCCGCCGACGGCCAGGACGGCCGCCGCCAGCAGCCAGGCGTTCACTCGGCGGCCTCCGTCAACGCGCCTTCCAGGGAGGAGGATTCACGGCCGAGCGCGTGCACCAGCAGCGTCTGGCCGTCGACGTCCACGACGTAGGCGCCGGGGGTGGAGGACAGCAGCGCGGCCGCCCAGGCGGGCCCGGTGCCGGGCGCGAGGCGGACGGCGCGGAAGCCGGAGCTGCGGTGCCCGGGCGAGACCACGGCGAGTGCCAGTCGGCCGGTGTCGGCCAGCAGCGTCCCCGGGAAGGCCCGGAGTGCCGCGCCGAGGCGGGCCGGACCGCCCGGGGCCGCGCCGGAGGCGCGCCGGACGGCCACCGCGCCGAGTGCCGCGAGCAGGGCGATGCCGCCGCCCACGGTCACCTCCAGCGGCGTCACCGAGCTGATGAACACGACGTTCAGCAGGAGCAACAGCCCCCACCAGATCAGGAGTTCGGCCACCGTCCGCATCTCGTCACCCCCGTCCGGGCCGTCGGAATCGCACCGCTGCCGCGGCGAGCGGCCCCAGGTGTACCGTCCGGCCGGTGACGGCGTCCCGCGCGCAACGCCGTTGCGCGCGGGATCGCCGTGGCGGACCACCCGTTCGTCCGAGCGCGGTACCGGAACCTGTGATGATCGGTCCGGGGGCCACTCGGTCCGGGGTGCCGCTCAGTCGGGCGGCTCGTGCGGTTCCGGGTCGTGGGCCGGCCGGGTCGGTTCGCCCTTCGGGTCCGTCTCCTCCTCGGGCGGGGGCGGCGGCGCGCCCTCGCCGGTCATCCGGGACTCCGGTGTCTCGACCGGCGCCGGGGGGTCCTTCGGTACGGGCCGGTGGTCCTGGTCGCTCACCGCGTTCAGTCCTTTCCGACGTCCTTGACCTTCTCGGCGGCCTGCTTCAGGTCGCTCTTCATCTGCTTGCCCCGGCCCTCGGCCTCGAGCACGCGGTCGCCCGTGGCGCGTCCGGCGGTCTCCTTGGCCTTGCCGTGCGCCTTCTCGGCGGCGTTGCGCAGCTTGTCCTGGGTGCCCATGGTGTGACTCCTCTCCTTGCTGGGGGCGTTTTGTTGAGCTGTGTCGCGTCTGCCCGGAAAAGCCCGTTCCACTCCGCGCGGCCGGACATCGTCGGAAGCCGAAGAAGCCGAAGAAGCCGAAGAAGCCGAAGAAGCCGAAGCAGTCGGAGCAGCCGGAGCGCCGCGACGTCCGCGGCCGGAGCCGCGGACCGGGAGGAACGCACGTGACGTTCCCCGCGGCGGTCGGCCCCGGCCTGCGGCCCTCGAGAGGTGAACGTGGAAACACCGGCACGGAGTTGACGACGGATCACCGGGAGGGGAAGCGGTGGTGTTCGACCAGCCGGACGAACCCGTCCCAGAACGACGGCCCGACCGCTTCGGCGGACGGGCACACCGCGACGCCGGCCAACCCGTCCGGGGCCCCGACCCCGGCGGCCCGGCACAGCTCGACGCCGCTGCCGAGCACCGCGACGGGCTTGCCGTGGCGCAGCGCCTCGGTGAGGAAGCGGACGGCGTCCGGATCGGAGGGCAGCGCCTGCTCGCCGCCGTCCGGTACCACCAGCGCGTCGTAGAGCACCGAGGCGGTGGTGGGCAGGGCCCGGTCCACCGGCAGCTGCGCGCCGTCGCCCGCCAGGACGTAGCCGTCCTGCGCGGCGAGCGTCTCCACCACGGCGCCCCGGGCCGCCAGCCGGTCGTGTGCGGCCCGGACCTGGTTCGGGTCCACCCCGGGGGCGGTCAGGACGGCGACCCTGCGGGTGCGGATGCCCGAGCCGCGCAGGTTCTCCTGGCTCAACGCGGGGGAGGCCTGTGGCCCGCGCGTCCCGTCCCGTGGACCGGGACCGGAACCGGAACCGGGACCGGGACCGGGTGCGGAACCGGGTGCGGAACCGGGTTCGGGTTCGGCCTCCGGCTCGGGCAGGCCGACGCGTCGGGCGACCTCCGCGGCCAGCCCGAGCGAGACGTGCACCAGGTTGCCGACCATCCGGCGCCTGACCTCCCGCTCCTCCACCTTCCCCAGCTCGAACGCGAAGGCCTCGACGATGTGCCGCTGCTCCCAGTCGGCCATGCTGCGCCAGAACAGCCCGGCCTGGCCGTAGTGGTCGGCGAAACCGGGGCTGCGGCGACGGATCGCGCTGCCGTCGATCCGCTCCTGGTAGTGCTCGAAGACCCCCTCGGCCAGCCGGCCGCCGCCCAGTGTCGCCGGACAGCCCCCGCCGACGGAGTTCGGCGCGTAGCTGGTGCCCGGGTGGACGGTCTGCTGGCCGTAGCCGTCGCGCTGGTTGTTGCGGACCTCGGTGAGCGGACGGTTGACGGGCAACTGCGCGAAGTTGGGTCCGCCGAGCCGGATCAGCTGGGTGTCCAGGTAGGAGAAGTTGCGGCCCTGGAGCAGCGGGTCGTTGGTGAAGTCGATCCCGGGGACGATGTTGGCGGTGTGGAAGGCCACCTGCTCGGTCTCGGCGAAGAAGTTCTGCGGGTTGCGGTCCAGCACCATCCGTCCCACCGGGCGGACCGGCACCAGTTCCTCCGGCACCAGCTTGGTCGGGTCCAGCAGGTCGAAGGGGAAGGCGAACTCGTCCCGTTCCGGGATCAGTTGGACGCCGAGCTCGTACTCCGGGAAGTCGCCGCCCGCGATCGCCTCCCACAGGTCCCTGCGGTGGAAGTCGGGGTCGCGGCCGGCCGTGAGCTGGGCCTCGTCCCAGACCTGCGAGCAGACGCCGAGCAGCGGCCGCCAGTGGAACTTCACGAACGTGCCGCGCCCCTCGGCGTCCACCAGGCGGAAGGTGTGCACGCCGAAGCCCTGCATCATCCGGTAGCTGCGCGGGATGGCCCGGTCGGACATCAGCCACATCAGCATGTGGGTGGACTCGGGCTGGAGGGAGCAGAAGTCCCAGAAGGTGTCGTGCGCGGAGGCGCCGGTGGGGATCTCGTTCGGCGGCTCCGGCTTCACGGCGTGGACGAAGTCCGGGAACTTGATCGCGTCCTGGATGAAGAACACCGGCATGTTGTTCCCGACCAGGTCGTAGTTGCCGTGCCGGGTGTAGAACTTGGTCGCGAAGCCGCGGACGTCGCGCACGGTGTCGGCGGAGCCGCGGGGGCCCTGGACGGTCGAGAAGCGGACGAACACGGGCGTTCGGAGGCCGGCCTCCCGGAGGAAGTCGGCGCAGGTGAACTCGGCGAGGGACTCGTACGGTTCGAAGAAGCCGTACGCGCCGGCGCCGCGGGCGTGCACCACGCGTTCCGGGATGCGCTCGTGGTCGAAGCGGGTGAGCTTCTCGCGCAGGTGGAAGTCCTCCAGCAGGGTGGGACCGCGGTCGCCGACGGTGAGCGAGTCGTCGGTGGCGTCGACGCGCACGCCCTGGTCGGTGGTGAGCGGTCCGTCCGGGTCGGGGGCGCGGAACGCGTCGAGCGCGGCGTCCTTGGCGTCGGGCGACCGCTCGTCGGGTGCGTCGGGCGCGTCGGGCGAGCGCTCGTCGGGTCTGTCGGGCGCCTCGGGCGTTTCTTCGGGGAACTCTGGAGCGGTGTTCATCTCACGTACTCCGTCCTGGGGTTACCGGCAGATCGTGGGGGCGACGGGGCCGGGGCGGCGTCACGGCAGCAGGAGACCGGCCGCCTCCTCCGGGCCGGCGGCGGCCCGGCAGGCCGTCAGCAGGCAGGGAGGGCGCGGGAGCCTGTGCGCCGGGTCGGGCCGGGGGAGTCTGATCACGTGTGCGCCGGCCGCGAGGGCGGCCTCGACCACGGAGTCGTCGCAGCCGATCACCGTGACGCGGGACGGCGGCAGGCCGAGTGACCGGCACGCCGCAGTGACGAGGGCGGGTGCCGGCATCCGGCAGGGGCAGCCGTCGTGCGCCCCGTGCGGGCACACCGCCCAGACGTCGACCGTCCCCAGCAGTGCCTCGGCCCTGGCCTGGACGGCCTCCACCTGCCCGCGGTCGAGCAGTCCGCGCCACGCCGGACTGGTTGCTCACCACCCCGATCGCGAAGCCGGCGGCGCGCAGTCCCGCGAGCGCGGCCCGGATCCCCGTCATCGGGTGGACCATGGCGGGATCACCGTTGCAGGAGACGCCCTGGAGCAGCGTTCCGTCACGGCCGAACAGCACGGCGCCCGCCCGGTGTCCGGCGGTGGTGGTGCCGTCGTCGTGGGTGAACAGCCAGGGGCCGGCCGGATCCGGGTGCTCGCCGCAGGGGCGGGGCTGTGGAACGGTCGGTACGGGTTCGCTGAGGTACGCCATGGTCCTACGGGTTGCCGCCGTGCCCGAGGCCAAACGGCCGGCCGACGGTCGGATCGATGACCATTTCCCCGGTGACGTGCAGTGACGTGCGGTGACCTGGCGGGGCGGCCGGTCGCCGCCGTGGTGGTCAGCGCGCCGGCCGGACGCCGATCTCGGCGAGCAGCCCGCGCACCAGGCGCTCGATCTCGTCACGGATCGGGCGGACGGCCTCGACGCCCTGGCCGGCCGGGTCCTCCAGCGTCCAGTCGAGGTACCGCTTGCCGGGGAAGTACGGGCAGGCGTCGCCGCAGCCCATGGTGATGACGTAGTCGGAGGACTGGACGGCCTCGGGGGTGAGCAGCTTCGGGCGCTGGTCGGAGATGTCGATGCCCAGCTCGGCCATGGCGGCGACGGCTGCCGGGTTGACCCGGTCGCCGGGGGCGGAGCCGGCGGAGCGGACCTCGACGCGGTCCCCGGCGAGGTGGGCGAGGAAGCCCGCGGCCATCTGGGAGCGGCCGGCGTTGTGGACGCAGACGAACAGCACGGAGGCGAGCGGCGCGGTGGTCATCGGTGGGTGTTCCTTCGTTCTGGTGCTCGGGTCTCGCTGGGGCAGGTCTCGCTGGCACCGGTCTCGGCTGACGTGAAAATATCAGTTCATGCTGATATCAGTCGACGCTGAACTGTTGCGGGTGCTGGCCGACCCGCTCAGGCTCCGGATCGTGACCCTGCTGGCCCGCGAGACCCTGTGCACCACGCACCTGGTGGAGGAGACCGGCGCCCGCCAGACCAACCTCTCCAACCACCTGAAGGTGCTGCGCGAGGCCGGCCTGGTGGACACCGAGCCGTGCGGGCGGTTCACGTACTACCGGCTCAGGCCGGAGGCCCTGGAGGCCCTGTCGGGCGGGTTCGCCGACCTCGCCGCCACCGCCCGAGCCAATGCCGACACGAAGAGGTCCTGCCGGTGAGCCCGACCAGGACCACCGCCCCGCCGGACCGCGCCGAGGCCGGACCACCGCTCCGCCGGGCCGCCCCGGGGCCGGACCGGTCCGCAGGCTCTCCTTCCCGGACCGCTACCTCGCGGTGTGGATCCTCGCCGCGATGGCCGTCGGCCTCGGGCTCGGACGTCTGATCCCCGGCCTGAACGACGCGCCGGCCAAGGTCGAGATCGGCGGGATCTCCCTGCCGATCGCGCTCGGCCCGCTGGTCATGATGTACCCGCTGCTGGCGAAGGTCCGCTACGACCGCCTCGACGCCGTCACCGGCGACCGCAGGCCGATGGTCTCCTCACTGGTGATCAACTGGCTGGTCGGCCCGGTGGTGATGTTCTCCCTCGCCTGGGCCTTCCTGCCGGACCTGCCCGAGTACCGCACCGGTCTGATCATCGTCGGCCCGGGAGAGCTGACGGAGGCGGCAGGACCGCCGATGACCGCACGGGCTTCGCCCCGCGACCCGCCGGGCGCCGGAAGCCCCGACGCCCGGCGGGGCCGGTGGGCGGGCACCGTCACGCTCCGCCTCGATCCCCCCGCGCCGGGCGGAGCGTGACGGGGAGCCCGCCGCTCAGTACCACTTCGTGCAGTTGGTCAGCCCCGTGCGGTGGTTCAGCGCGCAGGCGCGCATCAGCACCCCGCCGTCGTACCGCGAGGCGGTGTGGGTGTCCGAGCCGTACTGGACCGTCGCGATGTCCAGCCGCTCGAAGGAGTTCCCGCCGTCGTAGGAGCGGTGGGTCCACACCGAGTCGCCCGGGGTGGCGTTCGTGATGCGGCCCCAGGCGCAGCGGGTGGTGGTGCTGTAGCGCAGCTCGATCTTGACATCGCCGGTGTAGGCGACCTGCGCCGGGATCGGGCTGTCGAAGGTGCAGGTCCCCGCCAGCGGAGCCGGAGCGGCGGTGGCCGTCGTCGTGGTCGTCCCGGCGAACCCCGTGGCCAGGGCCGCGCTCGCCACCAGCAGGGCGGCGCGCCGGGAGACGCGGGTGCGGGTGGGAAGTGCTCGCATCACAGGTGTCCTTCCGTCGGCCCGGGGCCGTGCCCGGGCGTGGGTCGAGTCGGCCGCGCCGGCCCGCCGTCCCTGGTCGGGCGGTGGCCGCCGCGGTGAGCACCATCCTGGGAGGGCGACCTGGGAGGAACCTGCAGCAGATCTGCAATCCGCTTGGCCACGTGGGGAGTTCGTGCCAGCCTGAACGGGTGGGTACGCGAGGGGGCGCGGTGGTGGAGTTCCGGTTGCTGGGCGGTGTCGAGGCGGTCGTCGGCGGCCGGCCGGTCGACCTCGGGCACGCCCGGCAGCGGTGCGTGCTGGCCGCCCTGCTGGTCCGGCTGGAGCGTCCGCTCCCCGTCGACCGACTCGTCCACCTGGTGTGGAGCGACCATCCGCCCCGCCGTGCCCGCGACACCCTCTACGGCTACCTGTCCCGCCTGCGCGGCGCCCTCACCGGGGGCGGCACCGGCCCGACGATCGTCCGCGGGCCCGACGGCTACGTGTTGACCGCGGCCCCCTCGGACGTCGACCTGTACCGCTTCCGGGAGCTGGTCGACCGGGCGCGTCTCACCGCCGACGACGAACGGGCCGCCGACCTGTACGAGCAGGCGCTCGGACTGTGGCGCGGTGAGCCCTTCGGCACCCTGGAGTCGCCCTGGCTGGACACCCTGCGTCCGGCCCTGTCGCAGGAGCGGCTCGCCGCCGAACTGGACCGCACCGACGTCGCGTTGCGCCGCGGCCGGCACCGGGAGCAGCTCGCCGGGCTGCGGGCGCGGGCCGGGGAGCACCCCTTGGACGAGCGGCTGTGCGGGCAGCTGATGCTCGCCCTGTACCGCTGCGGGCGGGTGGCGGAAGCCCTCGACCACTACCGGTCCGCCCGGGCGCGGCTCACCGACGACCTGGGCATCGATCCCGGCGCTCCGCTGCGGCGGCTGCACCAGCGGATCCTGGAGGCCGACCCGGAGCTGGCCCCGGCCGCCCGGGCGCCCGGCACGCCCACTCCTCCCACTTCTGCCGTTCCCGCTCCGGCCGCTCCCACCCCCGGGCCGCTGCCCACCACTCCGAGCCAACTTCCCCTGCCGGTACGGCGCCTGGTGGGCCGCGCCCGCGAGCTGGAGGCGCTGGACCGGCACCTCGACGCGACCGGTCAGGACGGCGCGGCGGTGGCCGTCGCGTCGATCGCCGGCAGCGCGGGCATCGGCAAGACCACGCTCGCGCTGTCCTGGGCCCGGCGGGTGCGCGAGCGCTTCCCGGACGGGCAGCTGTACGTGAACCTGCGCGGCTTCGACCCCAGCGGCACACCGATGTCCCCGGAGGAGGCCGTCCGGGGTCTGCTGGAGGGGCTCGGCGTCCCGGCGGAGCGCATTCCGGCCACCGTGGACGCCCAGAGCGGGCTGTACCGCACCCTGGTCGCGGACCGGCGGCTGCTGCTGGTCCTGGACAACGCCCACGACGCCGACCAGGTGAGGGCACTGCTGCCCGGCACCACGAGCTGCCTGGTCATCGTGACCAGCCGGCGGCAGCTGCCCGGCCTGCTCGTCGACGGGTACGTCCGGCAGCTGACCCTCGGCCTGTTGGACGCGGACGGGTCGCGGGAGCTGCTGGCGGGCCTGCTCGGCCCGGAGCGTGTCGACGCCGAGCCGGAGGCGGTGGCCGCCGTGGTCGAGCGGTGCGCCCGGCTGCCGCTGGCCCTGAGCATCGCCGCCGCCCGCGCGGCCACCGCCGCGCACCTGCCGCTGTCCGCCCTCGCCGAGGAGCTCGCGCAGGAGCGGCACCGGATCGCGGCGCTGTCCACCGGGGACGGCCGGCACACCGACCTGGCGACGGTCTTCTCCTGGTCCTACCGGGCGCTGTCCCCGGTGTCCGCGCGGCTGTTCCGGCTGCTCGGCCTGCACCCCGGCCCCGACGTCGGCGCGCCGGCCGCCGCGGCGATCGCCGGCCTGCCGGAGCACGGCGCCCGGTCGGCGCTCGCCGAGCTGACCGCCGCCAACCTGCTGCACCAGCACGCCCCGGGCCGCTACCAGTTCCACGACCTGCTGCGCGCCTACGCCACCGAACGCGCCCTCGCCGAGGACCCTGAGCGGGACCGGCACACGGCCCTCGGGCGGGTCCTCGACCACTACCTGCACACCGCCTGTGCGGCCGACCGCCTGCTGGACCCGCACCGCGACCCGATCGTGCTCCGCCCGCCCCGCGCCGCCCCCGAGCGGCTGGCCGGCCAGGAGGAGGCCCAGGCCTGGTTCGCCGCGCGGTCGGCCGTGCTGCTCGACGCCGTCCGGCAGGCCGCGCGGTCCGGCTTCGACGGCCACGCCTGGCAACTGGCCTGGTCGATGGCCACCTACCTGCAGCGGGTGGGCCACTGGCGGGCCTGGGTGGCCACCGCGCGGACCGCCCTGGAGTCGGCCCGCCGCGCCGGGGATCCGGCGGGGCGGGCGCACAGCCACCACGGCCTCGGCCTCGCGCTGGCCTGGACCGGTCGGACCGACGAGGCGCGGGCGCAGCTCGACCTGGCGCTGGAGCGGTACGCGGCGCTGGGTGACGACCCCGGCCTGGCGCACACCCACCGCACCGTCGCCTTCGTCCTGCAGCGGGCCGGCGACCACCGCGGGGCGCTCGACCACGCCGAGCGGACCCTGGCCCACTACCGGGCGGCCGGGCACCGAGCGGGGCAGGCCAGCGCCCACAACGCGATCGGCTGGTACCGGGCCCAGCTGGGCGACCACGAAGGCGCGCTGACGGACTGCGAACGGGCCCTGGCGCTGTTCCAGGAGGTCGGCAACCGCACCGGCCAGGCCTACACCTGGGACAGCCTGGGCTTCGTCTACCTGGGCTCGGCCCGGCCCGGCGAGGCGGTCCGCTGCTACGAGCGGGCCCTCGGTCACTTCCGCTACCTGGGAGACCACTCCGGCACGGCGGACACCCTCACCGCCCTCGCCGAGGCCCGGCAGGCCCTGGGCGACCCGGAGTCGGCCCGGCTGGCCTGCCGGGAGGCCCTCGCCCTCCAGCGGGAACACGGCCTTCCGGGGGCGGACCGGGTGCGCGCCCTCCTCGCCGAACTCTCCGCGGCCGCGCCGCCCGGGCGCTGACCCGCCCGCCCGCCCGCCCGCTGCCGCCCGGCCTCGGCTACTGCTCGGGTGCCGCTACCGCTCGGCCACGGCCCGGGACACCAGTCCGTCGATCAGCGCTGCCAGGGCCGGGCGCAGTGCGGCGCAGTGGGCGCCGGGCCCCGGTAGGGGGCTGCCGTGCGGGCGAGCACCAGGATTCCCGCGGGCTCGCCAGCCCTACCCGGCGCGGGCGGAGCGCACTCCTCCCGAGGTGGTCCGTTGGTCTCGAAGTTTCCCGCGTACCCCCGACTTGTACGCTTGCCCGCCTGGAAGGTCTGCGGTTCTGGTAGGAGGTCCGGTGCTCGTCCGTCGGTGGATATGTGTGGTCGCGGGAGCAGTCGCGCTGAGCGGCCCGACGGTTGCTTATGCCCGCGGTGGGGGTGGCGGTCATGGGTTCGGGGGTGGCGGGGGCGGTGGCAGTCATGGCGGTGGCGGCTTCCACGGGTCGACCGGCGGCGGTTTCGGATTCGGCTTCGGGAGTGGTTTCGGAGCCGGTGGCGGTGGGCTCGTCGCCGTGCTGGTGATCGTGGCCGTGGTCCTGCTGATCCTGTGGCTCAGGTCCCGGCGGCGCAAGGCGGCGCTGGCAGGCGAACTGAACACGGTCTCGGACCGTACGGCGCACCGCGCGGACGCGCAGGCCCGCGAGCGCGCTGCCCGGGTCTCGGCCCGGGTCGATGCCATCGCCGACACCGATGCGACCTTCGACCGCGCGGCGCTCGAGCGCCGCGCGGTGTGGCTGTACGAGACGGCCCAGCGGGCCTGGACCGGACACGATCACGCCACGCTGCAGCGGATCCTGTCCCCGGTGCTGTACGGCAAGTGGGCCGAGGAGCTGCGCGACTACGAGTCGCGTGGCGAGGTCAACGTCGTGGAGATCGTCGACGGTCCGGTGGTCGAGCTGGTCGACGTCGCCAACCGGGCGGGTGAGGTGAACGACACCGTCACCTTCCGGATCACCGCGACGCTCCGCGACCACGTTCGCCGCGGCGACGGCGGGCAGGCCGTGCGCAAGGACGGCTCGACGCGTCCGGTCGAGTACTGGACGCTGCGCAAGAGCGCGGCCGGCGAGTGGATCGTGTCCTCGGTCGAGCAGGCCGCCGAGGGGGCGCACCATCTGAGCAGCGCCATCGAGACCGACGGCTGGGACCAGAAGGAGGTCGCCCGGGACGCGGTGCTCGAGGTCGCGCAGAAGAGCACTGTCACCGGGGCGAGCGACATCCTCTCCCTCACCAACATCTCGTGGAGCACGGACGCCGACACCGCCGCCGGCGATCTGAGCGTCCTCGACGGCCGCTTCGACAGGGCGGTCCTCGAGGTCGCCGTCGAGCGGTTCCTCGAGGAGTGGGTCATGAACGACGGCAGCCTGGACTTCACCCCCGTCCGCACGGCCCGTCGGACCGTCCTGCGCGAGGCCGCCGTCACGTCGGTCACGGTGCGCTCGCTGGTCTCACGCGACCCGGTCGTCTTCCGCGTCGCGGTCGACGCGCTGGGCGTCTACTACGAAGTCGACCGCCGCACCGAACAGGTACTGCGCGGTGACGCGCGCAAGCGCGGGCCGATGGCCTTCACCTTCGACCTGCGACTGGACGACACCTCCGCCAAGGCATGGACCGTGATCGCCACCGACACGCAATAGCCACACCCCCCACCGCCAGGGTCACCTCCCGCGCCGGCGAAGTGGACCCGATCTCGGAGACGAAACGGCTGAGCCCGATCGGGCCACCTCCATGCGGGAGGCGCGGACTCGACGGCGATGAGCAGCGCGACCGACCGCTCGCCGCGATGGTCCGGGAACGGGTCACCTTCGCACGGGCAGGCCGATTCCCGGGGTCGCTGTCTGGGGTGCCAGGGCCGCTAGCCACGCCCCGACCGCCACTTCCCGGCCGGTCCGGGGCTGACGGCGAGATCGGGGCAGGGATTCAGGGGATGTAGAGGCTCTGGGCGCCGGTGGTGAGTTCATCGTCACCGGCGCTGATGCGGCCGAGCTCGTCTCCGTTGCAGTCCGGACCCGAGTAGACGGTCACGGCCGTGTCGGTGTTGTTGTCGACGATGCTGGAGTCCTCCAGGGGGTAGCAGCCGGAGGGGTTCCTGTAGACCTCTTCGTTGTTGAGGTAGAGGTTTCCGGTGGCTGCGGCGGCCGGGCCGACGGGCAGGGCCAAGGCGGCAGCGGTCATCAACAGGACGCCGAGAGCGGCGCGGCAGGTGATTCTCATACCGTGTGCATAGCCATTTCGGGCCGGTGCCGCGGCAGGAACGGGCAGGGATCGCCCTTTGAGGGCAGGCCCGATGGGCCGAATGCCAGGTAGCCCACGACCGCCGACGTCTTCGCCCGCCTCCGCGCTGGCGGGGCCGACATCCTGCCCGAACTCGACCTGCTGCCGGCCACCGGGTCACCCCCGCGCAGGCGGGGCCGACCCGACCTTCGTGGGCGCCTTCATCCGGACCACGGAGCGCAACGGCGTCAGGCGGCGCAACCGCCGTGCGGTTCAAGCCAAGTCGGGGTGGTGCCGACGGCGGTCGGTGGGCGGCTCCGCTTCCACGGGCCGGAGCGCGCGATTTTGGACATGTCCCTGACGGGAACGGTGCGGTGATGGTGGCCGGTCCGCCGGGGGAGCGTTCGGTGGCGCGCCCGACGGTACGGGGATTCCGGCCAAGGTCTACGGAATCCGCTCCCCCGGGCCGTCAGGTCGCGGAACATCTCAGTCGTTCGTTGCCCGGGCGGACCAACGACCCACCGGGTGCGGGCGTGGGAGGACGCGCGGCCTGTCGGCCGCGGGTTCCGGTGGACGCCGACAGTGTTGGAGGGGTCTTGTCCCGGGGTAACGGCAGAGCGCGGACATCCGCGCGATCGTGGTTACGGATGATCGTGTTCGCGCCGGCGATGGCGCTGCTGGTCTCGCTGACGCAGGCGGAAGCGGTGCCGGCGGCCTCCGGGTCGGCGGCCTCCGCGCCGGCGGCGTCGAAGACGGTGCCGAGGGATCTGCCGATCCTGTCGGTGCCGTCAGCGGGCAAGCGGCTACCGCAGGCCGAACCCGAGCAGCCGACGGCCGACTTCAAGCCCCTGGCGACCGGTGAGCACACCCGGTCCGACGCGCGGAGGCCGGTGTCCGGCGCAGAACCGGCACCGCAGACCAGTCCGGTCTCCCCGGTCGACGGTGCGGTGGTGGGCACGGAGACGCCGGTGTTGCAGGTGGCCGCGGTCGGCGACGGTGTCCTGTACTGCTTCAAGGTCTCCACCGGGTTCGACGGCCGCTCGGGCAGCGTGGTGGACTCCGGGTGCCTCGACCAGCCGCAGTGGACGGTCCCCAAGCACGTGCTGCACGACGGCGGCCGCTACACCTGGACGGCCGCCACCTCGACGCCCGGCGCGACGACGGCGACGGCGCCGCAGTGGGTCGGGCACTTCACGGTCAACCAGCGGGTGGGCGATCCGGGGCCGGCACCGACCGACCACCTGGGGCCGGTGACGGTGAACCTGTTCAACGGCAACGCACACGTCGAGGCCGCCGGGCCCTCGTTCCAGACCGTCGGCGGACCGGCCGGGGTGAACCTCGCGTACAACTCCCGGCAGGGCGCCCCGCACGGCGTGCGCGCCTCGTACTTCAACGACTCGCGGCACGCGGGCGCCCCGGACGCGACCCCGGTGATGGTGCGCGGCGAGTCCCAGGTCAACCTGGACTGGGGCATCGCGTGGACCGGCAACCCGGACAACCTGCCGTGGCGGGACAACCCGATGCCGCCCGCGCTGGACAAGAACTGGTTCGTCGTGCGCTGGGAGGGGCAGTTCAAGGCCCCGGTGACCGGGGACTTCCGGTTCGCGGGCGCGCACACCGACGGTGCGCGGGTCTGGCTGGGCGACAAGCTGGTCTACGACAACCCCGACCCCGGCGATCCCGGCGACGACTTCCTGCTGCCCGGCCCGCACAGGGCCCAGGAGGTCACGCTGAAAGCCGGTCAGCTGGTGCCCGTCCGCGTCGAGTTGTACCACCACTCCGACCAGCGCCCCCGCATGGTGCTGTGGGCCAAGAGCAGCATCGGCGCCGACGACCAGCGCAGCCACAATCTCGAACCGCGGATCGTGCCGACGGAATGGCTGTTCTCCTCGGACTCGGAGTCGCTGCCGCCGGGGTGGACGCTGTCGGCGCAGTCCAGCGGCTACAGCCACGCCGAGATGCTGGACGGCTCGGTCGTGCTCACCGATGCCGCCGGCGGCAAGCACACCTGGGCCAAGGCCTCCACGGGCGGCTACACGCCCCCGGTCGGGGAGGACGGTGTGCTCGCCTTCGACGGCGCGGGCCGGATCTCGGTCACCGAGGGCGACACGGTATCGCTGTTCAACCCCGACGGCACGCTGGCCGCCGTGGAGTCGGTGCTGGACGGCACGAAGCCCGCGGCCCTGCAGTACGTCTACAGCGGGACGCCGCCCCGGCTGACCCGGATCAAGGACCCGGTCTCCGGCCGGTCGCACCAGCTGTTCTACAACACCGACGGCGGCGACAGCTGTTACGGCGGGGTGCCCCGCCCGCCGGGCTCGGACCCGGCCCCGGCGCAGATGCTGTGCCGGATCCGCTACTGGGACGGCAGCGAGACCCGGCTGTGGTACCAGATGGGCACCCTGGCCCGGATCGAGAATCCCGGCGCGGCCATGCAGGACTTCGACTACGTCGGCCGGGCCTCGGCCAAGGAGCGCTACGACCAGGCCGGCGACAACGAGGAGGAGAAGCAGAAAGCCCTGGACAGCATCGGGCCGCTGGCCACCCTCCGCGGCAGTCTGGCCTACGACTGGGTGGCCCGCCAGGCCCCGTCCGCGGCGAACGGGTGCACCAACACCGGCGACACCGCCGCCGCCTGCACGGTGATCGGCTACGACTCCGTGGTCGAACAGCCCCAGGACCCGCCCGCCCTGCGCGCGGTTCAGGTGCTGGCACCGGCTCCGGACGGCCGGTCGAGCGGGCTGCGGGCCGAGCACTTCTACCAGTACTACCTCGACCGCAAGCAGGCCACCGTGGCGCTGGCCGGGGTGTACGACTCGACCCGTTCGCGCACCGTGACCTACGACGACGCCGGCCGCACCCTGGTCACCACCGACGTCACCGGGGCGAGCATCTCCGCGGAGTGGAACGCCAAGGACCAGGCCACCGCCGCGGTCGACAGTGCCGGCCGACGCTCCACCACGGTGTACGACCACGCCGACCGCCCGGTCGACAAGTACGGGCCCGCACCGGCGTCCTGCTTCAGCGGACCGACCCCGACGGCCGCGTGTGCGGCGAAGGTGCCGCACAGCCACACCAGCTACGACGAGGGGCTGACGGGGCTGTCGGCCGCCTTCTACGACAACCCGGAGCTGGCGGGTGTTCCGAAGGTTTTTGCCACCGGGGTCGGCTCCGCTGACGGATCGCTGGCCCGGTCGTGGGGAGCGAGCCCGCCGGTGGCCAACACCGGTGGCTGGTCGGGCCGGTTCACCGGCGAGGTCCGGTTCCCCGCGACCGGGGACTACGGCCTCGGGTTCACCGCGGTCGACGGCGTCCGTCTCTGGGTCGACGACGTTCTGACCGTCGACAGCTGGAGCGACAAGCCCGCCACCGCGGTCACCGGCAAGTACACCAACACCACGGCCGGCAGTCGGCACCGGGTCAGGGTCGACTACTACAACCGCTACGGGACGACCGGCGCGCTGGCCTTCACCTGGACCCCGCCCGGCGCCGACGCGCCGGTCCCGGTGCCCGGGACGAACCTCGCCCCCCGCTACGGCTGGGCGACCAGCACGACCACCGAGGACACCTCCGGCGGCGACAAGGAACGGGCGCCGTCCAGGCGCACCGCTACCGGCTTCTCCGATCCGGCGGCGGGAATCGACCCGGTGTACGGGCTCGCCGTCTCCACAACGGCTGATCCCGGCGGGCTCGACCTCACCGCCCGCTCCAGCTACGAGCGGCCCGGCGAGAGCTATCTGCGCAAACTCGCCTCGGCCATGCCCGCCGGCGACGTCACCGACCCCGACAAGCGCACCACGACCGTCTACTACGGCGACTCCGAGACCCGTGCCAACCCCTGTGATCCGAGCACGACGGCCGCCAACCAGGGCGGCATGGCCAAGACCACCACCGCAGCCAAACCAGGCAACGGGCCGACCCTCACCGGCGAGACGGTGTACGACGAGGCAGGCCGCGTGGTGGCCCAGCGCGTCAACGACGAGCCGTGGGCCTGCAACAGCTACGACGCACGTGGACGGGTGGTCAGGAAGAGCGTTCCCGCCTACGGGGGCAAGCCGGGTCGTACGGTCGTCACGGACTGGGCGGTCGGCGGTGATCCGCTGATCTCGAAGACGACCGACGAGAACGGGTCGATCACCACGGGGATCGACCTCCTCGGCCAGGAGGTCCGCTACACCGACGCCAACGGCGTCACCTCGACCTCCACGTACGACCAGGTCGGGCGGCTGGTCAGTGACACCACCACCGTCAAGGGCGTGTCCAGCACCGTGGCGTACGCCTGGAACGACGCCAACCAGTTGACCGACGTCAAGGTGGACGGGGCCACCGTCGCCACGCCCGCCTACGACGCCGCCACCGAACTGGTCGGTGTCGCCTACGGCAACGGATCCCGCCTGGACTCGCTGATGCGCAACAGCACGGGCAAAGCAACGGCGTTGACGTGGAGGACTGCCACGTCCACGGTCGTCGACACGGTCACCCGGTCCCGTGACAACCGTGTCACCGACGACGTGGTGACCGCGGACGGGAAGTCCGTCGCGACCTACGCCTACACCTATGACACGGTGGGCCGGCTCGTCGCGGCGAGCGTCCCGCACCACCAGCTCACCTACCGGTTCGACCCGACCGACGGCTGCGGGACGGCGAAGGCCGCCGGGCTGAACACCAATCGCACCGCGTCCACCGACAGCCTCAACGGTGCCCCGGCGGTCGCCACCAGCTACTGCTACGACGGTGCCGACCGGCTGACGTCCACCAGCGGCGGCACCGCACTGTCATTCGGCTACGACAACCTCGGCGACACGGTCAAAGCCGGGGGCGACACCCTGGGTTACGACGCCGCCAAACGGCACGTCCAGACCACGACCGCGTCCGGGACCACGATCTCGTACACCCGGGACCCGGCCGACAGACTGACCGCCCGCACGGTCACCGGTGCCACGGACGTGTCGAAGAACGGGACCACCCGCTACTCCTACAGCTCCAGGCACGACGACGCGGACCTCATCCTCAGCAAGGACGGCGGACTGCTCCAGCGGATCGTGGCACTGCCCGGCGGCGTGCTGCTGACCAAGAACTACGACCGGGACGCCGGCACCAACTGGTCCTACCCCGACATCCACGGCGATGTGCTGTTCACCGCGGACGGGGCCGCCACCCGCACCGGTGACATCCGCCTCTACGACCCCTACGGCCAGAACATCGACCCCGCCACCGGCTCCTTCACCGACGTCCCGATCCCCGCCACCGCCGCCGGCGGGATGGACTTCGGATGGCTGGGCCAGCACGAACGGCCGGTGGAACACCTGGCCGACCACCAGGCCATCGAGATGGGCGCCCGCGTCTACCTGCCGGTACTCGGCCGCTTCCTCCAGGTCGACCCCGTCGCGGGCGGATCGGCCAACGACTACGACTACGTCAACGCGGACCCGGTCAACGGCTTGGACCTCGCCGGTACCTTCGGCTGGAAGTCCGTCGTCTCCACCGCCACCAAAGCGGCGGAAGTCGTGGCCTACGTGCCAGGCCCGATCGGAACGGTCGCCTCCGGCGCAGCCGCGGCCGGGCAGCTGGCGCAAGGACACTACAAGGAAGCCGCCATGGACGCGCTCGGTGCCATCCCCGGTGGCAAGCTCGCCGGCACTCTCGCCAGAACCGCCGGAAAGGAAGCCTCGACGGTAGGCAAAGCCGTGCAAGCCGCAGAGAAGTGCAACTCCTTCTCCACGGAGACCCCTGTGGTGATGGCCGACGGCTCGACCAAACCGATCAGCGTCATCCAGGTCGGCGACCGGGTCCAAGCCACCGACCCCGCCACCGGCGCGACCCTGGACGAACCCGTCACAGACGTCATCGTCGGCCACGGCACGAAACACCTCATCGAGATCGGTCTCGACGCCCGGACCCCCGGGACCACGATCACCGCGACCGCCAACCACCCCTTCTGGGTGGACGGCCTGGGCTGGACCGACGCAGGGGACCTGAGACTCGGCGACCGCATCCGCAGCGGACGCGGCGTCGACGGCGTGACCGTCACCAGCGTTCACGATCGCGGTGACGTCGACGGCCAGACCGTCTACAACCTCACCATCGGCCACGTCCACACCTACTACGTACTGGCAGGGCCCACCCCCGTCCTGGTGCACAACAACAGTTGCAGCCTGCCGCAAGAGGGTGTCTACGCGTTCAAGGACAGAGCGGACCCGCAAGGGCGCATGTACGTGGGACAGACCAACAACTTCGACCGTCGACTGGGCGAGCACGCCAGAGACGGCAGGACGGAGAAGGGGGACGACGTCCTGCTCGTCCACGTACCGGGTGGCAAGGGAGCTCGCGAGAAGGAGGAAGCCTCTCTCATCGCCGAACTCGGAGGCAAGGACAACCTTTCGAACAAGGTCAATTCTCCCGGGCACAGGCCGTAGAGACCCGGCAGTCCACCGCGAAGAGCGCCTGACTCCCCTCGATCGTGACTGCGAGTCGGACGACCGTTCACTTGACACACGCGCTACGAAAGGAACGCACCGGTGACAACCGAACCATCAAGGCCGAGACGGAGCTTCTGGAGGAGGGCCACCGTCATCGCAGCGGTGTTGTGCGCGGCGGTGGGGATCATGGTGTCCCCTGCAGCCGCACGCGAGGAGAGCCGCGAGTCGGTCACCGCACTGATCCAGCTGACGTTCACCAACGTCAGCAACGGAAGACTGCTGGACGTCCAGAACGGCAGCTACGACGACAACGCGCCCGTCTCCGTCAACCCGGCGCCGGGGTCCGCCACGACGTGGCGGATCAACACGGGCACCAGCCTCGGCTCGGGCTTCGCCATCGTGAACACCACCACCGGCAAGTGCATGGACCTGACCACCGCCCGCTACCAACTGCGGCAACAGCCCTGTGACGGACGCGCGTCCGAGCAGTGGTACTTCCAACCGGTCGGCGGATCGGCACAGAAGGCGTTCAGGATCCGCCAGGTCGGCGACAACTCCTGCCTGACCGTCCAGATACCTCCCGGCACCGACAACTGGGTGTACACCTACCGCTGCGACAACACGCCGTACCAGCAGTGGACGCTGCCCACCGAGGTCTACCAGACGGCGTGGAACACCGCCGTGGACTACGCGGCCGCCCGGTGCAACAAGGACACCTCGACCTGCTCGTGGTCCACGACCAGCCAGACACCGCCGTTCACGCTGCCGGAGGCGTGCGTCTCCCCGATCTGGTTCAACGACACCTCCACCACGATCCCGTGGGAGTTCTCGCTGAGCACCACCACGGGGTGGACCAACACCATCGGCTTCAAGCTCGGGGGAAGCCTGAGCGTCGGTGGCGACATCGGTCTCGCCAAGCTCCAGCTCGAAGTCACCGCCGAGGTCAACGGCGCGACCACGGTGGACCTCAAGCAGGAGATGGGCAACAAGCTGACCGTGAGCGTGCCCCCGCGCCAGTACGGGTGGGTCACGCTGTCCGAACTGGCCACCAAGGCCACCGGAACCTGGACGTTCGACGCCCAGGGTTTCCCGTGGACCGCCGACGACACCATCACCGTGCCCCTCAAGTACGACGTCAACGGCGGCGCGAGCATCTACAGCGCCCGCACCCGGCCGACGTTCACCAACTGCGCCGGAACGGCGTAACAGCGCGCCCGAAAGGCGCTGTCCGAGCACCTCGGCCCGACCGGCCCGTGGATCGGGTCAACGACACCGGGCTGTCCGGCCGCGACCGGCCGGACAGCCCCGGGACGGGCGTCCTGCGGGCGCTGTTGGTGACCTACCGGAGTCGCCCCGCCGGGTCGATGGCGAACCAGAGCCGGCCGGACGCGCCGGTGTCGATCACCATCGTGCCGCTCGCGGACGGCGAACCGGTCAGCCTGACGGGCTCCTTCCGGATCGCGCAGGACGAACCGAACGACAGCTGGCGGGGAACTCCGTCGAGCAACCGGACCGTGGCCTCCGGGACGCCGCCCGTGGAAGTAGTACTCGGGCCGGGTCGGCCACGTCCACGCGGCCGTTTCGGACGGGGACGATCTGCGGGAGCAGGAGCGCGAACGGCCTCGCCCGGAACTCGTCAGCGAACGGCTGCACGCCTCCCGCGCGCGGACTGCCCGCACCTGCTGATGTGCTGTCGGCCCCGCACTCGCGGGGGTGACCCGGCCTCGAAGTCGGGTCTCGGCTCAGTGCGACCAGTAGGTGTCCTCGGTGTCCAGCCCCAGGGTGGAACTTCCAAGGCCGGGTAGTTAAGGATTTCGGCCGGGGTGCAAGGCAAGGGTCGAGGTACACCGCAGTGCGCGGAACACAAGCAACGCGGCCCCGTTGGAGCAGGTGTCGACCAAGACGCCCTGCCCGTGGAGCCGCGTTGTCTGTCCATTCTGCCTCGCCACCTGCCCTGACCACCCTCACGCGGGAAATCACCCTGGCCGCAGGGCGTTTCGCTGCCGGGCACCTCGGGGGCCTGACCCCTTTGCTGCCCTTCGAGCTGGTGGACGCCGTCCTGGAGGAGACCCGTGCGGTCCAGCGGAGGCTGCGGGACCTGCCCTCGCGGGTCGGGGTGTACTTCCTCCTCGCGATGTGCCTGTTCCCGGAGGTCGGATACGAACTGGTGTGGGCCAAGATGACCGCGGCCCTCGACGGCCTGCACCCGACACCGACCGCCAAGGGTCTGCGCGATCTTCGACGCCGAATCGGCTGCGCCCCGATGAAGGTCCTGTTCGAGGTAGTGGCCGGAGCGCTGGCCCAACCTCGCACCCCCGGAGCGCGGTTCGGCCCCTATCACACGGTCTCCTTCGACGGCTGCAGTTCCATCAAGACACCCGACAGCGAGCGCAACCGGGCCTGGCTCGGGGGCTGCCCGCACCGAGGCTATCCCCAGATCGAGTTGATGACGCTGGTCGAGACCGGAACCCGCTCGGTGATCGGCGCGGTGTTCGGCCCCACCGGGGTGGGCGAGACTGCCTACGCCACCCGGCTGCTTCACCATCTGGGCCCCAGCATGCTGGTGCTGTGGGATCGCGGGTTCGACGGCAACGACTTCCTCGCCGCTGTCCACGCCACCGGCGCCCGGATCGTGGGCCGCATCAATCAGCGCCGCCGCCCGCCCTGCGTTCCGCGTAATTCAGCGGCCTAGAGTCACGAATCTGGGGTCTGACCTGGGCGGACATGGGTGAGGGCGCCTGAGAGCCGTTTCTCTAGG
>NZ_JBIWFT010000048.1:0-64556 GCF_044763205.1 Kitasatospora sp. NPDC096204 | reverse complement strand
AAGGAACGGACGCTTCCTTCGGACCGCCTTCCAGCGGGCCCTCCGGGCTTCGTTCTTTCGTGTTTCCAGCTTATCAGATGTTTTCCGCTCCGTTTCCGGGGCTTCGTTCATCCAACTCGCCGGTGTCTTCCGGGGCTTGACGCCCTGTCCGACGTTTCAAACTCTAGCCGATCCCCGCTCCGAAAAGCGAATCCGACCGCAACCCAATAAAACGAGCACACCGAATAAGCACCAAGCCGTCACGCGGAAAAGCGAAACGACCGGCACGAACCGGAAGTGGTGTTTCAGAGGATTGGCCGCTCCGGGACCGTCCGCGCCGATGCGTGTCCGGTGCTCCCTGCCGAGCGACTAGAGAACACTACCCCTGTCCGAGGCCGAAGGCAAACCCGTCCCGGAGACGGTCCTGGTGCAGAGCGCCCGGCCGGGCTTCACGTACTCGCCGTTCGGATGGTCGTTGCCGGTGACCCAGTGGCGGGCGGCGGCTTCGTCGCGTCCGCCATCGCGGTGCCGCCGGAGCAGGCGCTCCTCACGTTCCTCGTCGTCGGTATGCACGTACCAGAGCTCGTGGAGCAGTCGACGGGCGTCGGGCCAGGGGGTGTCTGCGGAGGCGAGGTAGTTGCCTTCGGTGATGACGAGTCGGGTGTGCGGGCGGACCACGTGGCGGGCGGCGACCGGTTCGTCCAGGGTGCGGTCGAAGTCCGGGACGTAGATGTCCTGGAAACGGTCGCCCGCGATGCGGCGCAGCAGGGCGACGTAACCGTGGGCGTCGAAGGTGGCCGGGGCCCCCTTGCGGTGACTCAGGCCGAGGCGGTCGAGCTGGACGCCGGAGAGGTGGAAGCCGTCGAGCGGGACGTAGGCGGCGCTGCCGGGGCCTTCGGCGCGCTCGACCTCGGCGACCAGACGGCGGGCCAGGGTGGACTTGCCGGCACCGGGCGGGCCGGCAAGTCCGAGGATCGTGCGGGCGTTGCTGCCCGGGCCGCGCAGGAAGCCGAGGGCAAGGGCGGTGAGGCGGTCCTCGTTCATGGCGGCACCTTACTCAGCGCGCGCTTCGTTCAGCGTGCCCCTTGCTCGGTGACCCCGGGCGGGCCGGACTCACCAAGTCGGGTCGGGTCGCGAGCTCAGCGGCCGGCGAGGGCGGGCTGGTCCAGTGTCAGGGTGCCGGCGTCGGCGTCGAGCAGGGCGGGGACGCCGAGCGGGACTGTGAGGGTGGAGGGGCAGTGGCCGAAGCCCAGTTCCCAGAGCACGGGAACGCCGAGCCCGCCGAGCCGGTCGAGCATCACGTCCCGGACCCGCTCGGGCCGTCCGCAACCCTCCCAGGAGCCCAGGGCCACGCCGGCCACGCCGTCGAGGGCGCCGGAGCGCAGGAGCTGGGTGAGCAGCCGGTCGAGCTGGTAGGGGTGCTCGTTCACGTCTTCGAGCAGCAGGATGCCGCCCTCGTAGGAGGACCGCGCGGCGGGTGTGCCGCGCTCGGCGGTGAGGACGTGGAGGCAGCCGCCGGCCGTGACGCCGCGGGCCCGGCCGGGGACGAGCGGGGCGGCGGTGGGTGAGGTGAGGACGGTGACGCCGGCCGGGTCGAAGAGGGTGCGGCGCAGGTGCTCGGCGGTCGGGCCGTCGGAGACGAAGGAGGCCCCGGCGGCCAGCGGGCCGTACAGGGTGGCGAGGCCGAGGCGCTGGGCGAAGGCCTCGTGCAGGGAGCTGACGTCGCTGAAGCCGATGAAGGGCTTGGGTGCGGCGGCGCGCATCGCGGTCCAGTCGAGCAGGTCGACGAGGCGGTGCACGCCGTACCCGCCGCGGGCGCAGATGACGGCGTCGACGGCGGGGTCGAGCCAGGCGGACTGGAGGTCGGCGGCGCGGTCGGCGTCGGTGCCGGCGAGGTAGCGGAGGGTGGGGTGGGTGTCGAGGACGTGCGGGGCGACGGTGACGCGCAACCCCCAGGAGCGGAGGATCGCGCAGCCGGCGGCGAGGCGTTCGGCGTCGATGGGGCCGCTCGGGGCGACGACGGCGATGTGGTCGCCGGGGCGCAGGTGCGGCGGGCGGGTCAGCCCCTGGCCGGATGTGGTCGGGTGCTGGTCCATGGGCCAGGCCACCTTTCGGGCGCGGGATCGGGGTGCGGGCGGTCGCGTCGTGGCCGCGACCGCCCGGTGACGATATGCCCCGTGTCAACCGGCCGATGTCCCTCGTTCGGCCGGTGCCCGGCGGTGAGCGCTCTTCAGATCGCCGCCCCCATCACCTCCCGGACCTCGGCGAGGGTGGCGTCGGCGACGGCGTTGGCCCGCTCGGCGCCGTCGCGCAGGACCTGCCGCAGGTGGCCCCGGTCGGCGGCGAGTGCGGCGCGGCGGGCGCGCATCGGGCGGAGGAACTCGTTGACGGACTCCGTGACGGTGCGCTTGAGCGCGGCGGCTCCGCCGTCGCCGATCTCCTCGGCGACGGCTTCGGGGGTGCGGTCCTGGCAGAGGGCGGCGAGCAGGACGAGGCTGGAGACCTCGGGCCGGTTGACCGGGTCGTAGCCGATCCGGCGGTCGGCGTCGGTCCGGGCACCGCGGATGATCCGGGCGGTCTCGTCCTCGGTGGCGCCGAGGGCGACGGCGTTGCCCCGGCTCTTGCTCATCTTGCCGCCGTCGGTGCCGAGCAGCATCGGGGCGTCGGAGAGCAGGGCCTGGGGTCGGGGGAAGACGGCGCTGCCGTCGGCGTGCGGGTAGCGCTCGTTGAAGCGGCGGGCGACGGTGCGGGCGACCTCGAGGTGGGGCAGCTGGTCCTGGCCGACCGGGACCAGGTCGGCCTTGCAGAAGAGGATGTCGGCGGCCTGGTGGACGGGGTAGGTGAACATCAGCCCGCTGACGGCGGACTGCCGGGAGTGGGTGATCTCGTCCTTGACGGTGGGGTTGCGGCGCAGTTCGGCGACGCTGACCAGGCTGAGGAAGGGGAGCAGCAGCTGGTTGAGGGCGGGGACGGCGCTGTGCGGGAAGATCGTCGCCCGGTCGGGGTCGAGGCCGGCGGCGAGGTAGTCGAGGACGAGGTTCTCGGTGTGCTCGGCGAGCCGGTCGGCGAGGTCGCGGTCGGTGATGACCTGGTAGTCGGCGACCACGACGAACATCTCGACGCCCTGGTCCTGGAGCCGGACGCGGTTGCGCAGGGTGCCGAAGTAGTGGCCGAGGTGGAGCGGTCCGGTGGGGCGGTCCCCGGTGAGGACGCGGTGGGCGGTCGGGTCGTCGTCGTACGGAACGGACGGGACGGCCGTGCTGGACGGCACGGACGTGGTGAACGGGACGGACGGAACGGACGTGGCGGCGCCAACGGCGGTGGACGCGACGGCGGCGGACGCGGGCGTGGTGGTCAAGGTCTCTCCTCGGTGCGGCGGTGGTGGTCTGCCGTCCGGGGCGAGGGGCCCGTTCTGCGATGAGCGCGGGGCTCGGAAAACGCAGCAGGGCCGTCCATCCCGGACGGCCCTGCTCAGGCGGGTGTGGTGGCCGTCCTAGGACGGCCACCAGCACAGGCCCGTGAAACGCTTCATGCGCTCAACAGTACTGGTGTCAGTCCTCCACGACCAGCGCCTGGGTGTCCTTGGTCAGCGTCTCGCCGCGGAAGAACTCCGGCCGGATGAAGCCGTACCAGGTCATCAGGCCGGCGCCGAGCAGCAGGATGCCGACGCCGATCACGAAGACCGAGCCGATGCCGAAGACCGAACCGCTGCCGTAGCCCGGGTCCCAGGCGTCGGTGAGGGTCTGCAGGAAGACCGCGGTGAGCAGCACCCCGCCGAGGAGCGGGGCGGCGCCCTTGAGCAGCAGGTCGCGGACGCCGGTGCGCAGCGAGCGGCGGAAGTACCAGACGCAGGCGAAGGCGGTCAGCGCGTAGTAGAAGCAGATCATCAGACCGAGCGCCAGGATGGTGTCCTGGACGACGTTCTCGCTGATCAGGCTCATGCCCACGTAGAAGACCGCGGTGGCGATGCCCGCCGCGACGGTGGCGTAGCCCGGGGTACGGAAGCGCGGGTGGACGGCGCCGAAGCGCGGCGGCACGGCGCGGTAGGCGCTCATCGCGAGCAGGGTGCGGGCCACCGGGATGAAGGTGGTCTGCAGGCTGGCGGCGGCGCTGGCGACGACGGCGAGGAAGAGCAGGATGCTCCACGGCGAGCCGAGCACCGGACGGGCCAGCGCGGCGAACACGTTGTCGGCGGTGGCCGGGTTGCCGAGGCCGTTGCCGGTGCTGCCGACGCCCGCGAACATCTGGGAGGCGATCGCGACCAGCAGGTACGAGCCGACCAGGGTGACCATGGAGATCATCGCGGCACGGCCCGGGGTCTTGGCGCTGCCCTGGGTCTCCTCGTTCATGGTCAGGCAGGTGTCCCAGCCCCAGTACATGAAGATCGACAGCGACAGTCCGGCGGTGAACGCGCTGAACGAGCTGACCTGGAGCGGGTTGAGCCAGGAGAAGGAGAAGCCGATCGAGTCGGGCAGGTCGCCGGAGGCGGCCTTGCCGATGGCGATGGCGGAGAAGAGCAGCAGCACGGCCAGCTGGAGGCCGACCAGGCTGTACTGGAACCACTTGGTGGCGGTCATCCCCCGGTAGCTCATCGCGGTGGCGCCGGCGATCAGCAGGACCACGGTGAGCAGGTGGACGGCCTTGTTCTGGTCGAGTTCCGTGACCCAGCTGCTGCCGGTCATCTCCCCGAGCATCAGGTACAGGAAGTCGGTCGCGACCCCGGCCAGGTTGGAGAGCACGATGATGGTCGCCACCGTCAGACCCCAGCCGGCCATCCAGCCGACCCGGGGGCCGAAGGCCCGCACACCCCAGGTGAAGGACGTTCCGCAGTCCGGGAAGTCCTTGTTCAGCTCCTTGTACGCGAACGCGACGAGCAGCATCGGCAGGAAGCCCGCGAGGAACACCGCGGGCATCTGGACGCCGACCGCCGTGACGGTCGGGCCGAGCGTGGCGGTCAGGCAGTAGACCGGGGCGACCGTCGAGACGCCCAGCACCACGCTGCTCAGCAGGCCGACGGAACCGCCCCGTAGACCCTTGTCCCCCGCTCCCCCAGCCGTCCCCTGACCCGCGGGGACTCCACCACTGATGCCACTGACCGGGGCACCCTGCGGAGCGCCGGGCGCCATTGCCCGGCCGCTGCTCGTGTGCTCTGAGAGCTGCTGATCAAACACCAGCGCACCCTAGATGCGGGCGTGGAAGGTTGAGTAGACCAACCCTTGGTGATCTAAACCACTTGCTTCGATTCGTTCCCGCGCAGGCCGTTCGGGCTGATGTATTTACGGCTTGTTAACCCATGTACCTTTGTTTCAAAGGAGTTGACCCAAGGAATTTTCTCCCTTTTGCCAAGGTTCAGCATGATTTGCCCCCCTGGTACGAGCGGATCGCGACCCCGCCACCCCGAGTCAGATAGGTTTGCCTAACCTAATTTCGATCGTGAATGGAGCGTCGCGTGTCCCCCACCCCCGACGACCTGGCCCTCGTCGCCCGCACCGCCCCCCGCACCGCCGGCCGCCGCGGATTCCTCACCGCGGCGATCGCCGGAGGAGCGGTCCTCGGCCTCGGCGGGCTGCTCACCGCCTGCGGCAGCTCGGGCGGATCGGGTGGAGCGGGAGGCAGCGGCGGCTCGGCCCCGGCCGGCGGCGGCTCCTCCCCGGACCAGAAGTCGGTCAAGCAGGGCGGTGACGACTACGCCACCGTGATCGAGAAGATGAAGGGCTTCGGCGCCGACGCCGCCCCCGGCGTCTACCCGCGCACCCTCCGGCACGCGATGGGCGAGACCGTCATCCCGGCCAGGCCCACCCGGGTCGTGGTGCTGGACACCGGCGAGCTCGACAACGTCGTCGCCCTCGGCATCCAGCCGGTCGGCGTCGTCCACACCGACGGCTCGAAGTCCCTGCCGTCCTATCTCAAGGACAAGGCCGGCAGCCCCGCCGCCGTCGGAACCATCAACAGCCTCAACCTGGAGGCCATCGCCGCGCTCAAGCCGGACCTGATCCTCGGCAGCCAGCTGCGCGCCCAGGACCAGTACACGCAGCTGTCCAAGATCGCGCCGACCGTCTTCTCGCTGCGCCCCGGCTACCCCTGGAAGCAGAACTTCCTGCTCAACGCGAGCGCGTTCGGCCTGGAGGCCGAGGCCAAGGCCCAGCTCGACGCGTACCAGGCGTCCGCCGCCGCGATCGGCGCGAAGCTCGGCGACAAGCGGCCCACCATCACCCCGCTGCGCTTCATGCCGGGCCGGACCCGGCTCTACGCCGAGCTCTCGTTCATCGGCACCATCCTCACCGACGTGCCGCTGCCGCAGCCCGAGATCGAACGGGTCCGGGAGCTCGCGGTGGAGGTCAGTCCGGAACAGATCGACAAGGCCGACGCCGACTGGATCTTCTACGGCGTGTACGGCAGCCCCAGCTCGACCAACCAGGACGCGGTGCTGGGCGGTGCGCTCTGGAAGACGCTCGGTGCGGTCAAGTCCGGTCAGGCCCGGCCGGTTTCGGACGAGACCTGGTTCCTCGGGCTCGGAGTCATGGCGGCCAACGCGGTGCTCGCCGACCTCAAGGGCTTTGTCGCGCCCGGAAGTTGATCACACCCGGTGGGGCTGGGCCGGGGGCTGCGAACAGCACGGGACGCCACTCCTGTCGGGTGGCAACAGTGTTCGCCCTGCGCTGTCTTGGACGATCCCGGGACGGCCCCGTGACCATCCCACGGTGGTATCGCGCACACCATCGGGTTCGACGCTTGGAGCTGATCGCGCCGTGCGGGAGGATCGTCGGAACCGTTCCCCGAAGGGCCCGCCGATGACCTCGCTCCGCACCACCGCAACCGACCCGTCCCTGCCCGGCCCGCCCGGGGACAGCGCCGGGTCCTCGCCTCCACCCGCCGAGGCCGGCCCGCCCGCCGCGGCCGGCCCGATGTGCTCGATCGCGGCCGCCGCCGAGCCCGGTGCGGCCGCGTCCGGCGTCCCGGTGGGTGCGGTGGGTGCGCCGCGCCAGGGCGGCACGGCTCGGCAGGACACGGTGCGCCACGACACGGTGCCGCGGCCGCGCAGCCGGAGCGACGCGGAGGCGCCGCCCGTCCTGCGCGCGGTCGGCCCGGAGGACCACGGCGCTCCGACCGGCGGCGACCCGACCACGGCAAGGCTGCGGGCGGCGTTCGCCGACCGGCTGCGGGCCGCGCACGCCCGGGGCCGTTCCGTCGCCGAACTGGCGGACGCGTGCCGCCGACCGGTCGCCGAGATCTGGGCCCTGCTCGGCACGGACGCCGACGCGCCCGCCGACGCCCAGGCCGACGCCGACACTCAGGCCGGGCACGGTCCGGTCGCGCCCGACGCCTCCGCGGACATCGCCGCTGCCGCAGCACCCGACACCCTTGACGGGCCGGACCGGGGCGGGGCCGACGGCGGGTTCGTCCGGCCTCTGTCCGCCGCCGCACCGTCGGAGGTCGGCCGCTCCGGGTCGGCGCCGCGCCCGGCGCGTGAAGAGCCGCGGATCCTGGGCTACCGGCGGCCCTCGCCCTCACGGCGACTGCGCCGGATGCACCCGCAGGCCACCCAGAACGGGCAGGGGGCGACCGCACGGGAGACGGCCGCGTCCGGCCCGACCGAGACGGGCCTGCCGGGCGCCGCCAGCCGGGCGGGCGAACGTGCCGGTGCGGCGGAACTCGCGGCGCAGGGGCCGTCGTTCGGGGCCGGCCAGGAGGTCCTCGGCTTCACCGCGGTCGATGCCGTCACCGCCACCGGCCCTGCCGCCGGGACCTCGTGGACCGACCCTCCGCTCGGCATCCTGATCGGTGGCAGCCCCGGACCGGCCGAGGCCCTCGGCCGCCCGGAGGAACGCGCGCCGGTGCGGGTGGCGGCCCGGCCCATCCGGGTCGGCCGCGGCACCTGTCTGGTGGTGCTGCCCTCCTGGCGGCCCGCCATCGCCGTCTCGGTGCCGACCGAACAGCTGCTGTCCGCGACCGGGCTCGGCTCCGAGCAGCTGGTCGGCGCCCGGCTGACGGTGCTGATGAACCCCGCCGCGCTGCACGACCGGGAGCTGGAACTGCACGGGTGGGAACCCGCTCCGGCCGGCCCGGCCGGGCGGACCCGACGCGGCGGGCGCGCGTAGCCGCTCCGCCGGGCGCCGTTCGGGGCCGGGGCCGGGGCCGGCGCCGGGGCCGGCGGACCGATGGGCCCAGCGGGCCGACGGTCTCATGGTGCGGCGGTTCAGCGGGCCTGACCGGTGGCCGGAGCGTTCGGGACGTACCCGAGGTCGACGGGCACCGGCGGCCGCCCGTCCACGGCCCAGCCCGTACGGACAGCGTCCAGCAGTTCCGGCAGCGCGGGCGGCCAGAGCGCGTCGGCGTTCTCGTCGGCGAGGTCCGCCGGGGTCCACCAGCGCC
This sequence comes from Kitasatospora sp. NPDC096204, assembly GCF_044763205.1. Classification (NCBI taxonomy): domain Bacteria; kingdom Bacillati; phylum Actinomycetota; class Actinomycetes; order Kitasatosporales; family Streptomycetaceae; genus Kitasatospora; species Kitasatospora sp. NPDC096204. Next base: position 56,204 of record NZ_JBIWFT010000048.1, on the reverse strand, counting down.
AGTCCAGGATCCGGTCGACGGCGTGCACCTCGCTGACGTCGCCGACCGGGCCGCGGTGCGGTCCGCCGGTGAGGTAGATGTGCTCGTGCTGGCGGACCGGAGTGCCGTGCCAGGTGAAGTCGTGCTCCCAGGTGCAGAGCAGCGGGCCGGGTTCGAGATCGCTCCAGCCCGTCTCCTCCCACAACTCGCGCCGGGCGCCCTCCCACGGCGTCTCGCCCGGCTCCAGTCCACCGCCCGGCATGGTCCAGTGCACGCCGACCTCGTCGTTGTCCGAACGGAGCAGGAAGACCGAGCCGTTCCCGTCCAGTACCACCGTGCGGGCGGCCTGCCTCGGCCTGCGTTTGCGGGATCGCAGCAGATTTCGCATCGGGTCACTCTCGCAGCGGCCGCACCGGGGCGTCGAGGGGATTCGGCACTCCGGTCGGGGTGCTCGGGCCGTCCGGTCCGTCGTGGCGGGCGCGGGATCAGCCCGCCGGCCGTACCCTGACGGCCATGCCCGTACCCGCGATCATCTTCCCCGCCGATCCGCTCAACCCGCGCCGGCCCGACCCGCACTTCGCCTGGGAGGCCAGGATGCTGCGGGAGTTGGGCGGCGAGCACCACCTGGTCGACCACGACGGGCTGCTCGCCGGGCGGGCCGACGAGGCCGTCCGGCAGGTGCCGCGGGACAGTGGACCGCTCTGGTACCGGGGTTGGATGCTGCCCTCCGCCCGGTACGCCGACTTCGCCGCCGCGCTCACCACCCGCGGCGGCAACCTGCTGACCAGCGCGCCCGGGTACGCGGCCGCCCACGAACTGCCCGGCTGGTACGGCGTGTTCGAGGGCGCGACGCCGGCCAGCGCGTGGATCCCGTCCGACGGAGCGGTGCCGCCCGGGCCGGCGGAGCTGGCGGAGGCCGCGGCCCGGCTCGGCGGGCACGGACCGGCGATCGTCAAGGACTACGTGAAGTCGCGCAAGCACGAGTGGCTCGAGGCCTGCTACGTGCCCGAGTTGGCCGACCTGACGGCGGTCGGCCGGGTGGTGGGGCGGTTCGTCGAGCTGCAGGGCGAGTTCCTGGCGGGCGGCGTGGTGCTGCGACGGTACGAGGAGTTCGAGGGCGCCGGCGTCCCGGTGGAGGGACCGGCCGGTACGGCCGACGCGGCCGCGAGGTGCGGGGTGGCCGACGCGGCCGACACCGTCGGCCCCACCGGACCGGAGCACGCGGACGGCGGCCCGCCGGAGAGCGGCGGGCGCGCCGTGGAGGCCCGGGTGTGGTGGCTGGACGGCCGGCCCGTCCTGGTCGGGCCGCACCCGGACGCCCCGCGCCGGGCCGTCGAACCCGATCTCACCGACGTCCCGGCGCTGGTCCGCAGACTCGGCTGCCGCTTCGTCACCACCGACCTCGCCAGCCGGGCGGACGGCTCCGGCTGGCGCGTGGTCGAGGTCGGGGACGGGCAGGTGAGCGAACTGCCGCGCGGGATCGATGTCTCGGGGCTGCTGGCCTCGCTGATCGCCGCCTGACGGACCTCGTGTGAAGGCCCGCCAGGCGGCGTGCGGGTAGGGCGGCGCGGCCCCGGTGCGGGCGGCCCCGGGTGCGGAACGGGACCCGGGGGCACTGCGGCCCCCGGAGCGCAGCGGCCCCGGTCCCGGGAGCGCAGCGCTCCCGGGGCGCAGTGGCCCTACCTGACGGCGACGGTCTCGACCACCGGGTGGCCGTCGGCGATGAACGCCTGCCAGAGCCGGGAGTAGGTGCCGCCCCGGGCGAGCAGTTCGGTGTGCGTGCCGTCCTCGACCACCCGGCCGTGGTCCAGCACGACCACCCGGTCGGCGCGCTCGGCGGTGGTCAAACGGTGGGCGATGACCAGGGTGGTCCGGCCGCCGCTGAGCCGGTCGGCGGCCTGGTTGACCGCCGCCTCGGTGGCCAGGTCGAGCGCCGCGGTGGCCTCGTCGAGCAGCAGGATGTCCGGGTCGACCAGCTCGGCCCGGGCCAGCGCGATCAGCTGGCGCTGGCCCGCCGAGAGGTTCCGCCCGCGACCGGCCACCTCGTGGTCGTAGCCGCCCGAGAGCCGGACGATCATGTCGTGGGCACCGACCGCCCGGGCCGCCGCCTCCACCTCGGCCGCCGAGGCGTCCGGCCGGCCGTAGGCGATGGCCTCGCGGACCGTGCCCGCGAACAGGTACGCCTCCTGCGGCACCACGCCCAGGCGGTGGCGGTACTGCGCCAGGTCGTAGCGGGTGAGGTCGACCCCGTCCACCCGGACGGTGCCCTCCGTCGCGTCGTAGAACCGGGCGACCAGCTTCACCAGCGTCGACTTGCCGGCGCCGGTCTCACCGACCAGCGCCACCGTCTGCCCGGCCGGGATGTGCAGGTCCACCCCGCTCAGCACGGTCGGGGCGCGGTCCGCGCCGCCGTTGTAGGCGAAGCCGACGCCCTCGAAGGAGATCTCGCCGCGCAGGCCCTTGGTCACCGGGACCGGGTCGGCCGCCTCGGCGGTGGCGGTCGGGGTGCGCAGCAGCTCGCGGATGCGGCCGAGGCCCACCGAGGCCTGCTGGTACCCGTCGAACACCTGGGACAGCTGGTTGACCGGCGCGAAGAACAGGTCGATGTAGAGCAGGTACGCGACCAGCGCACCGACCGTCAGGGTCCCCGCGTCGACCCGGGCCGCGCCGACGATCAGCACCAGCGCGGCGGCCACGCTGGAGAGGAACTGGACGAACGGGAAGTACAGCGAGATGTAGAGCTGGGCCCGGACCCGGGCCTCGCGGTAGGCGATGCCTCGGGCCACGAAGCGGTCGGTGTTGGTGTCCAGGCGGCGGAAGGCCTGGACGATCCGCATGCCGGCCACGTTCTCCTGGAGGTCGGCGTTGACCGTGCTGATCAGGTCGCGGGACCGCTCGTACTGGTCCTTGGACTTCTTGCGGAACACCAGGGTGGCGATCACCAGCAGCGGCAGGACGGCGAAGACCACCAGAGCCAGGCCGGCGTCGATGATCAACAGGGCGGCGAAGATCCCGGCGAAGGTCAGCAGGCTGACCACGGCGGTGACCATGCCGGTCTGGAGGAAGGAGGTCAGCGAGTCCAGGTCGGTGGTCATCCGGGTCATGATCCGGCCGGTCAGCTCGCGCTCGTAGTAGTCCAGGCCGAGCCGGTTGAGGTGGGCGAAGATCTTGAGCCGGAGTGTGTAGAGGACGCGCTCGCCGGTGCGGCCACTGACCCGGTTCTCGGCGCCCTGCACCACCCAGTCCAGGAGGACCACGACGAGTGCGGCGAGCGCGGCCACCGCGACGCCGGACATCAGGCCCTTGCGGACGCCCTCGTCGATGCCGTGCCGGATCAGCACCGGCAGCACCAGTCCGGCCGCCGCGTCCAGGGCGACCAGCAGCAGGGCGATGAGCAGCGGGACGCGGAAGGGGCGCAGCAGGCGGCGCAGGGTGAAGTCGGGATCCCCGGCCTCGGCCTCGGCGCGGGGGACGGCCGGGGTGTCGGAGGCGGGCGGGAGGGCGGCGACCTTCTCCAGCAGGTCGGGGTCGGCGGTCCGGGCGGCCTTGGCCAGGGCCGGGGTGGGGAGCGCCGGGGTGAGGCGGGCGGGGGTCTCGGGAGCGGGGGTCGCGGAGGTGGGCCGAGGCCCGGTTCCGGAGGCGCCACCAGTGGGAGCGCCGTCGGTGGCCGGCTGACCGGCCGACTGACCGGCCGGCTGCCCCGGGGCTTCGTCGGGCGCCCGATCGGGTGTCTGCTCGGGTTCCTGTTCGAGGGTGGAATCGGAGGTGGAATCGGGCGTGGACTCGGGCATGGACTCGGGCATGGACTCGGGCATGGACCGCCGGGTGTCGCGACCGGCCTCGGGGTCGGTGATCAGGGCCCGGTACTGGGGACATCGGGCCTCGAGTTCCTCGTGCGTTCCGAGGTCCAGCAGCCGGCCGCGTTCCAGCACGGCGATCCGGTCCGCGAGCTGGAGGGTCGAACGGCGGTGGGCGATCAGCAGCGTGGTGCGGCCGGTCATCACCGAGCGCAGCGCGTCGTGGATCTCCGCCTCGATCTGCGGGTCCACCGCCGAGGTGGCGTCGTCCAGCAGCAGGATCCGGGGGTCGGTGAGGATCGCCCGGGCCAGTGCGATGCGCTGGCGCTGGCCGCCGGAGAGGGTCAGCCCCTGCTCGCCGACCTTGGTGTCGTAGCCGTCCGGCAGCGCGCGGACGAACTCGTCGGCCTGGGCGGCGCGGGCGGCGGCGACCACCTGCTCGTCCGTGGCGTCCGGGCGGCCGTAGGCGATGTTCGTGCGGACCGACTCGGAGAAGAGGAAGCTCTCCTCGGGGACGATGCCGACCGTCGCGCGGACCGAGTCCAGGGTGAGGTCGCGCAGGTCGTGGCCGTACAGGCGGACGGTGCCGGCGGCCGGGTCGTAGAAGCGGGGCACCAGTTGGGCCACCGTCGACTTGCCGGAACCGGAGGCGCCGACCAGCGCGAGGGTCTCGCCGGGGGCCAGCTTCAGGCTGAGGCCGTGCAGGACGGGAGAGGGGTGATCGGGGTCGTAGCGGAACTCGACCTGGTCGAACTCCAGGGCGACGTCGGGGGTCCGCGCACCGACGGTGGGGGTGCCGGAGGTGGCTCCGGCGGCGGTGCCGTGCGGGATCTCGCCGTGCGCGAGGTCCAGGGTGCGGGCGTCCGGGCGCTCCTGGACCAGCGGGCGCTCGTCGATCAGCTGCAGGACACGCTCGACACCGGCCCGGGCCTGCTGGCCGACGGTGATGACCATGGTCAGCATCCGCACCGGACCGGTCATCTGGGCGACATAGGTGGAGAAGGCGACGAAGGTGCCGAGCGTGACGCTCCCGTTCACGGCCAGCCAGCCGCCGAAGGCCAGGACGCCGACCTGGGCGAGCGCCGGGATCGCCTGCATCGCCGGGTTGTAGCGGGCGTTCAGCCGGATCGAACGGAGCCGGGCCGCGAAGAGGTTGCGGGAGGCCGCCTCCAGCTTGTCGAGCTCCTGCGCCTCCTGGCCGAAGCCCTTGACCACGCGGACGCCGCCGATCGCGCCGTCCACCACACCGGCGACGGCGGCCGCCTCCTGCTGGGCGGCCCAGGTGGAGGGGAAGAGGCGCTTGCGACTGAGTACCGAGACCCACCACAGTGCCGGGCCCATGACCAGGGCGATCAGGGTGAGCGGCGGGGACAGCCAGAGCATCACGGCCAGCGACATGACGAACATCAGCAGGTAGCCGGTCATCATCGGCAGCATCGAGAGCAGGCCGTTGACCAGTTGGAGGTCCGAGGTCGCGCGCCCGACCACCTGGCCGGTGTCCAACCGGTCCTGGCGGTGGCCGTCGAGCCGGCCGAGCGAGCGGAACAGGTCGCTGCGCAGGTCGTGCTGGACGTCGACCGCGAGCTGGCCGCCGTAGTAGCGGCGGACCTGGGTGCAGCCGAAGACCACGAGGGCGGCGAGCAGCAGCACCACCGCCCAGGGAGCCAGCGATCTGGTGTGGGCGACTATGACGTCGTCGATGATCAGCTTGGTGACCAGCGGCACCAGCGCGGTGACGGCCATGCCGAGGAGCGAGGCGCCGAAGGCGAGCAGCAGGCTGCGGCGGGAGCGCCAGCTGTAGCCGATCAGACGGCGCAGCCAGCCTGCCGACTCGGCGCCCTCGGCGGGCGTGGTGCTCCCGGCGGGCGCGGCGTTCTCGGTGCGCTCGGTCTTCTCGGTGCGCTCGGTGTTCTCGGTGTTCTCGGTGGACCCGGTGTTCTCGGCGCCGGCCTGCGGGCCGTCGACGGGGACCTCCGGGGTCGAGCCGGGGGCTGGGGGGCCGCTCGGGGATTGCTCCGCCGTGGATCCGTGAGTCTCAGGCATATTTAGAGATGCTAACCATTTCGTCGGGTGGCCGCCATGACGTTTCCGGCCCGGATGGGTTCGCGGCGGGCCGGGGCAGCCCGGATCGTCCGGTCCGGCGGACTGGCCAACAGCCCGCGGCCTGCGGTGATTCCCGATCGAACACCCGCCCGGCCCGCTCTCTCCCGGCCGCCTCCAGCATCGCCGACGTCCTTCGCGGCGCCCAGCGGCCAGGGGTGGGTGGACGCCGTCCTTTGGGACTAGGCCTCGGGACGGGCAGCCGTCGAGGCCCTCGCCGGCGAAACCTCTACTCCCCGACCATTCTCCGCCGAACCCTTCACCGCCCGGCCGTCCCCCTCCTGGCCGCCACCCGAAGGGCGCGGAGGCGCGGGCACGGAGGCGCGGGCACGACCGGGCGGGGCGCAGCCGGACCGGGGGCGGCCCGGGCGGGGGTGTTCCCTGGGGCGCGGGGCTCAGGTCCCCGCGGGCCCTGCAGCCTCCGTGGTCGCCGTGGCTGTCGCGGCGGCGGCCGACCCGTCAGCGGTGACGGCGGCCGACTCCGCCGCCGCCGCGAACGCGCCGTGGGCGAGGGTGTGGAGCAGGGCCGCCATGCCGTCGCGCTGGAGGGCGGTGCGCTCGCCCTGGTCGGGGTTGGAGCCGAGGCTGTGCGGGGTCGAGTTGATCAGGCCGAAGACGGCGTGCACGGCGGCCCGCGCCACCGGCTCGGCGACAGGGTCGGCCAGCGGCGGGTACGCCTGCCGGACCACCTCCACCCACAGCTCGACGTAGCCGCGCTGGAGCCGGCGGACGGTACGCCGGTCCTCCTCCTTGAGGTTCAGCAGCTCGCGGTCGTGGAGGGTGATCAGGTCGCGGTCGTCCAGGGCGAAGTCGACGTGGCCGCCGATCAGCGCGTCCAGCGTGGCGGCCGGGCCTTCGCCGCGGCCGGCCCGCCGGCGCCCCTCGTCCAGCAGGCGCTCGCTGATGCCGATCAGCAGGTCCGCGAGCATCGCGTCCTTGCCGGCGAAGTGGCGGTAGAGCCCGGGGCCGCTGATTCCGACCGCCTTGCCGATCTCGTCCACGCCCACGCCGAGGAAGCCCCGCGCGGCGAACAGCCTCGCGGCCTCCCGGCGGATCTGGTCACGGCGGCTGAGCGCGGAGGCGGCGGGGACGTTCGGCATACCGCCCATCGTAGACAGTCGGGTTATCGGCCGTTAACCTGGCTGCGCAAGTTAACGTTAATTAACGTGGCGATCACAGGCGGACCGCACCCGGCTGCCCACCTGGTGCCGAGGGCAAGGGAGCTCTTGGGAATGGTCATCTCAACCGCCGGCACAACCGCCGGCGTCCGGCTCAGCGCAGCGACCGGCACGGCGGCGACACCCGGTGCCGCGCCATCCGCGGCTGCCGCACCGGCGCCCCGGCTCGGCAGCTCCGCCGACCCGGGTTCCGAGGCCTACCGCGCCAACACCGAGGCGCACCGGGCCCTGGTCGCCGAGCTGCGCGCGAAGCTCGACGCGGCCGCCCTGGGCGGCGGTGCCAAGGCCCGCGCCCGGCACACCGCCCGCGGCAAGCTGCTGCCCCGCGACCGGGTGGACACCCTGCTCGACCCGGCCTCCCCCTTCCTGGAGCTGGCCCCGCTGGCCGCCGACGGGATGTACGACGGCGCGGCGCCCGCAGCCGGCGTGATCGCCGGCATCGGCCGGGTGGCCGGGCGCGAGGTGGTGGTGGTCGCCAACGACGCCACCGTCAAGGGCGGCACCTACTACCCGATGACGGTGAAGAAGCACCTGCGCGCCCAGGAGGTCGCGCTGGAGAACCGGCTGCCCTGCGTCTACCTGGTGGACTCCGGCGGCGCCTTCCTCCCGATGCAGGACGAGGTCTTCCCGGACCGCGACCACTTCGGCCGGATCTTCTACAACCAGGCCAGGCTCTCCGCCGCGGGCATCCCGCAGATCGCCGCCGTGCTCGGCTCGTGCACGGCCGGCGGCGCGTACGTCCCGGCGATGAGCGACCAGGCCGTGATCGTCCGCAACCAAGGCACGATCTTCCTGGGCGGCCCGCCGCTGGTGAAGGCCGCCACCGGCGAGGTGGTCACCGCCGAGGAACTGGGCGGTGGTGAGCTGCACTCCCGCACCTCGGGCGTGACGGACCACCTGGCCGAGGACGACGCCCATGCCCTCTCCATCGTCCGCACGATCGTCGCCGGGCTCGGCCCGCGCGAGGCCAAGCCGTGGCCGCTGACCCCGGTCGAGCCGCCGGCCGTCGACCCGGCGGGCCTGTACGGGGCCGTGCCGGTCGACCCGCGCACGCCCTACGACGTGCGCGAGGTGATCGCCCGTCTGGTGGACGGCAGCCGGTTCGCCGAGTTCAAGGCCGAGTACGGCTCGACCCTGGTCACCGGCTTCGCCCGGATCCACGGCCACCCGGTCGGCATCGTCGCCAACAACGGCGTGCTGTTCTCCGAGTCGGCCCTCAAGGGCGCCCACTTCATCGAGTTGTGCGACCAGCGCGGCATCCCCCTCCTCTTCCTCCAGAACATCACCGGGTTCATGGTCGGCCGGCAGTACGAGGCGGGTGGCATCGCCAAGCACGGCGCCAAGATGGTCAACGCCGTCGCCTGCACCCGTGTCCCGAAGCTGACCGTGGTGATCGGCGGCTCGTACGGAGCCGGCAACTACTCGATGTGCGGCCGGGCCTACTCACCTCGCTTCCTGTGGATGTGGCCGGGCGCCAAGATCTCCGTGATGGGCGGCGAGCAGGCGGCCTCCGTCCTCGCCACCGTCCGCCGCGACCAGCTGGAGGCGCACGGCGAGCAGTGGCCGACCGAGGCGGAGGAGGAGTTCAAGCGGCCCGTCCGCGAGCAGTACGAGCGCCAGGGCAACGCCTACTACGCCACCGCCCGGCTCTGGGACGACGGTGTGATCGACCCGATGGACACCCGCACCGTCGTCGGACTCGCGCTCACCGCCTGCGCCAACGCCCCGCTGGCGCCGCCCGCTCCGTACGGCGTCTTCCGCATGTGATCCGTCCTCGTGTCACCCCTGCGTCCGTGACGCCTCCCTTGCGGGTGTGACTCCCCGCGGCGCCGGCCCACCCGGGCCGGCGCCCCGACCACCCGACCGCCACCTCCTTCGTACGGCTCCCCTCGACCCGGAGGAACGCCTCCCATGTTCGACACAGTTCTGGTCGCCAACCGCGGCGAGATCGCCCTCCGGGTGATCCGCACCCTGCGGCGGCTCGGCGTCCGCTCGGTCGCCGTGTTCAGCGACGCGGACGCCGACGCGCCGCACGTCCGCGAGGCCGACGTCGCGGTCCGGCTCGGCCCGGCCGACCGCAGCGACAGCTCGGCGACCGAGACCTACCTGCGGACCGACCAGATCCTCGCCGCCGCCCGCCGCACCGGCGCCCAGGCCGTCCACCCCGGCTACGGCTTCCTCGCCGAGAACCCCGGCTTCGCCCGCGCCTGCGCCGACGCGGGCCTTGTCTTCATCGGACCACCTCCCGGCGCGGTCGAGCTGATGGGCGACAAGATCAACGCCAAGGAGGCCGTCCGGGCCGCCGGCGTACCGGTGGTCCCCGGCAGCCAGGCCACCGCGCCCACCGACGGGGAACTCGTCGCCGCCGCCGACGAGATCGGCTACCCGGTGCTGCTCAAGCCGTCCGCAGGCGGTGGCGGCAAGGGCATGCGCCTGGTGCGGGACAGCGCCGACCTGCCCACCGAGATCGCCGCTGCCCGCCGGGTCGCCCGCACCGCCTTCGGCGACGACACCCTGCTACTGGAGCGCTGGGTCGACCGGCCGCGCCACATCGAGGTGCAGGTGCTCGCCGACGCCCACGGCACCACCGTCCACCTCGGCGAGCGCGAGTGCAGCCTCCAGCGCCGCCACCAGAAACTGATCGAAGAGGCTCCCTCCGTTCTCCTCAATGCCGAGACCCGTGCCGCGATGGGCGCCGCGGCCGTCCGCGCCGCGGAGTCCTGCGGCTACACCGGCGCCGGCACCGTGGAGTTCATCGTCCCCGGCATCGACCCGGACGCCCCCGCCTCCGCCGCCGAGGGGGTGCGGGACTTCTTCTTCATGGAGATGAACACCCGTCTCCAGGTGGAACACCCCGTCACCGAGCTCGCCGTCGCGGTCGGCGCGGACGCCGACCGGCTCGACCTGGTCGAGTGGCAGGTGCGCGTCGCCGCCGGCGAAGCACTCACCTTCACCCAGTCCGACATCTCCTTCCTGGGCCACGCCATCGAGGCCCGCATCTGCGCCGAGGACCCGGAACGGGACTTCCTGCCCACCGGCGGCCGCATCCTCACCCTGGACGAGCCCCGGGGCGAGGGCATCCGCGTCGACTCCGGGGTGGCCCCCGGAACCGTCGTCACCAGCGCCTACGACCCCATGCTCGCCAAGGTCATCGCGTACGGGCCCGACCGCCCGACCGCGCTGCGCCGGCTCCGCGCGGCACTGGCCGACACCCGCATCCTGGGCGTCACCACCAACACCGGCTTCCTGCGCCGACTGCTCGCACACCCCGAGGTCGCCGCCGGCCGGCTGGACACCGGCCTGGTGGAGCGGACGGCCCAGGAGCAGCCGGCCCTGCTCACCGCGCCGTACTCCCCCGCGAACGCGGCCACCCCGGACGCGCCCGCGGCGGACGAACCGCCGTCGCCCGCTCACCTCCTCTACTACGCGGCCGCGCTGGCACGGCACCTGGAACTCACTCCGCCCGCCGATCCCGACGGCTGGACCGACCCGTTCTCCCTTCCCTCCGGCTGGCGCCTGGGCGGCACCCCCGCCTGGACCACCCACCGACTCCGTACCCCCGGCCAGGATCCGGTGTCGGTGCGCATCCGTTCGATCACTGCGGGCAACGTAGCCGATGCCACTGACAATTCCGGTGGGTCCGCCCGCGAACTGGAGCTCCGGCTCGACGAGGGCCCCACGCACCGCGCCCGCGCGGCCCTGGCCGGCGACCGGCTGCACCTGACCGTCGACGGCCTCCGGACCACGTTCTCGCTGGCCACCGACGCCACCCTCGGGCTCGCCGCCGGACCGGTGACCTGGCTCGGCGTCGAGGGCGACGCCTGGCCGCTGCACGCCTACGACCCGGTCGTCGAGAGCGCCGCCGGGGCCGGCGCGCACCACGGCGCCCTGACCGCCCCGATGCCCGGCACCGTCACCGTCGTCAAGACCACGATGGGCGAGACGGTCCGCAAGGGACAGCCCCTGCTCGTGCTGGAGGCCATGAAGATGGAACACGTGATCGCCGCACCGCACGACGGCGTGGTGGCCGAACTGCGGGCTTCCGCCGGCGCCACCGTCGCGATGGAGGACCTGCTGGTCGTGGTCACCCCGGCCGAGGACGCGGTCGGCGAGGACGGCCCCGCCGTACCGGCCGCCGCGCCCGCCGAGCCCGTGGAGGTCCGGTCGTGACGACCCCCGCCCGCGAGCCCGACGCCCTCGACCTGGGCCTGCCCGACCCGGTCCGCGCCCCCGGCCTGCCCGAGGAGGTCCGGATCCACGAGGTCGGGCCGCGCGACGGCCTGCAGAACGAGAAGTCCCTGGTGCCGGTCGAGGTCAAGGCCGAGTTCATCGCCCGGCTCGCGGCCGCCGGGCTGCGGACCGTCGAGGCCACCAGCTTCGTTCACCCGAAATGGGTGCCGCAGCTGGCCGACGCCGAGGAGCTGGTCCCCCTGCTCGCCGGCCTGCCGGAGCGTCACCCCGGCCTGCGGCTGCCGGTGCTGGTGCCCAACGAGCGCGGTCTGGACCGCGCGCTCGCCCACCACACCACCGACGTCGCGGTGTTCGCCAGCGCCACCGAGACCTTCGCCCGCCGCAACCTCAACCGCTCGGCGGACGAGGCCATGGAGATGTTCCGCCCGGTCGTGGCCCGGGCCACCGAGGCCGGGGTCACGGTCCGCGGCTACCTCTCGATGTGCTTCGGCGACCCGTGGGAGGGCCCCGTCCCGGTCGAGCAGGTGGTCCGCTACGGCGTGCAGCTGCTGGAGCTGGGCTGCGCGGAGCTGAGCCTCGGCGACACCATCGGGGTGGCCACCCCGGGCCAGGTCACCGCCCTGCTGGCGGGCTTCGCGCGGGCCGGAGTCCCGGTCGAGCGGCTCGCCGTGCACTTCCACGACACCTACGGCCAGGCACTCAGCAACACCCTGGCGGCGCTGCGCGAGGGCGTCACCACGGTGGACGCCTCGGCGGGCGGCCTGGGCGGCTGCCCGTACGCGAAGAGCGCCACCGGCAACCTGGCCACCGAGGACCTGGTCTGGATGCTGCACGGGCTCGGCGTCCGGACCGGCGTCGACCTGCGCTCCCTCGTCGCGACCAGCGGCTGGATGGCCGAGCGCCTCGGCCGCCCGAGCCCGTCCCGCACCGTCCAGGCGCTGCTCGGCTCCTCCGGGGGCTGACCCGCCCGCTCCCTCCCCGGCGCCGGCCGGCCGCCCGCACCGTCCGGCCGGCGCCGCGCACCACCCCGCACCGCTTGAGACCAACACCTCAGTCACACCGTGCTTCCGTCATACCGTCCGACGGACGCCGGTCATCCCGCTCACGTCCGCGGCCGACCCGGCCGGGCGCCAGGAGGATCACCATGCTCGACCACAGGCTCAGCAGCGAGTACGAGGAACTGCGGCGCACCGTCGCCGAGTTCGCCCAGGACGTGGTGGCGCCGAAGATCGGCGGGTTCTACGAGCGGGAGGAGTTCCCGTACGAGATCGTCCGCGAGATGGGGCGGATGGGGCTCTTCGGCCTGCCCTTCCCGGAGGAGTACGGCGGCATGGGCGGCGACTACTTCGCCCTCGGCCTCGCCCTGGAGGAACTCGCCCGCGTCGACTCCTCGGTGGCGATCACCCTGGAGGCCGCCGTCTCGCTCGGCGCGATGCCGATCTACCGGTTCGGCACCGAGGAGCAGAAGCGCGAGTGGCTGCCCCGGCTGACCTCGGGCGAACTCCTCGGCGCCTTCGGCCTCACCGAGCCGGAGGGCGGTTCGGACGCGGGGGCCACCCGGACCACGGCGCGGTACGACGAGGCCACCGACGAGTGGGTCATCAACGGGACCAAGTGCTTCATCACCAACTCCGGCACCGACATCACCGGCCTCGTCACCGTCACCGCGCTCACCGAACCGATCGCTCGTTCGAGTGAAGAAGGCGAATTCCGCTCGCCTGTGCGGGAGATCTCCTCCATCATCGTGCCCACCGGGACCCCCGGCTTCCAGGTCTCGAAGAAGTACTCGAAGGTCGGGTGGAACGCATCCGACACCCGCGAACTGTCCTTTACCGACTGCCGCGTTCCCGCGGCCAACCTGCTGGGCGAGCGTGGCCGAGGCTACGCCCAGTTCCTGCGGATCCTCGACGAGGGCCGCATCGCGATCGCGGCCCTGGCCACCGGCCTGGCCCAGGGCTGCGTCGACGAGTCCGTGAAGTACGCCGGCGAGCGCCGGGCCTTCGGCCGGCCGATCGGCGCCAACCAGGCCATCCAGTTCAAGCTTGCCGACATGGAGCTGCGCGCCCACACCTCCCGCCTGGCCTGGCGGGACGCCGCTTCCCGGCTGCTGCACGGCGAACCGTTCAAGAAGGAGGCCGCGATCGCGAAGCTGTACTCGTCCGAGGCCGCCGTCGACAACGCCCGTGAGGCGACCCAGATCCACGGCGGGTACGGCTTCATGAACGAATTCCCGGTCGCCCGGTTCTGGCGCGACTGCAAGATCCTGGAGATCGGGGAGGGCACGTCCGAAGTCCAGCGCATGCTCATCGCCCGGGAGCTCGGCATCGGTTCGTGACGACCACGTCCTGATGGTCGCCTCCTGAGCCGCGCCGCGTCACACCCACCGGGCCGGCACACCAGTCAACGCGCTGCTCCCCGATGAGAGTTGGGGACCAGCGAGACCAGGAGGCATCAGGAGGAGACCTCACGGAGGCTTCGGGAGAAGCCATGGGCACAAGGCCTCAGGGGATCACGATCACCGGACGGTTGGCCCGCCGCGCCAGCCGCCCGGAGACCGAGCCGAAGATCTTGCCGAGCAGGCCGTGCGTCGTGCCGACGACGATCGCGTCGGCGGCGTACTCACGGCCGACCTCCTCGATCTCGTGGCAGATGTCCCCTCCGCGCTCGACCAGGATCCACGGCACGCCGGTGAGGAAGTCCGCGCAGGCGAGCTCCAGACCCAGGACCTCCGTCCGGTGGTCGGGGAGGTCGACGAAGACGGGCGGCTCGCAGCCTGCCCAGACCGTGGCGGGCAGGCGGTTGGCGACGTGCACGATCACCAGGCCGCACTGCGAGCGGCGCGCCATGCCGACGGCGTAGGCGAGGGCGCGTTCGCTCGACAGCGAGCCGTCGAAACCGACCACCACGCCGTGCTGGAACACCGGGTCGAGGGACGGCGCCGGGGCGTCCTGCCCGGTCGGCTCGGCGTGCCCGCCCAGCGGGCCGGTCGCGCCGGAGGCCGTTTCCGGGCGCTCGGCGCCCGGGCCCAGGCGGCCCGTCACCGGAGCCCCCGCGGGGTCGGCCGGGTGCTCGCCACGCCGCTGGCGGGGCCCTGGGCGGTCGCGCCGGGCCAGGCTGCCCCGACGGGCGAGGCCGCGCAGAGCGCGAGCGAAGCCCGGAGCGCCGTCGCGGCCGTCGCGGCCAGGGTCGGGGCCAGGGTCGGGGCCGGAGCCGGGCTCTCCTGGCGCCGCAGACTGTGCCGCGTCGGCCGCCCGGGCCACGCGGGCCGTTCCGGCTGCCTCGGCGCCTTCGGCGGCGTCGGGCCGCTCGCATGCCGTCCGTACGCCCGGGACACTCTCCAAAGCCTCTGCACGGGCCTCGGCCCGCCCGCCGGCATCGCTGTCGGCAGTGCCGTCGGCGTGGTCGCTCCGGTCGCTGCGATCGCTGTCGTCACCGCGGTCGCCGCCGGGGCCTTCACCACGGTGCTCGCGCCGGTGTTCACGGTGGTCGTCACTGCACCGGCCGGCAGGAACCTCGGCCCGCCCGTCGGAGCGATCGGAACGATCGGAGGCAGGACCGCCTTCCGGGCCCGCACTGCGGGACGTGTCCGGTTCAACCGGTCGGGGAGGCTCAAAACCAGCCATGGCTCACGGCTCTTCGATGGAGAGGGGCCGACAGGAGAGGAGAACAACGCTGCCCGGGCAGCAGGCCCGCCCACGGGATGACGTCGGTCTGCGCCGCGCAGCACCGTATGTGACCTGTTCCTTTCAGAGTACGACGGGCCTGGGGCCCCGCCCAGCGAGGAAGCCACCGAGCGACGTTGTTCCCGCGAAAGGGGGATGCGCCCGCCCTGGCGGTGCGCCCCGTCCACGGGCGATCGCGCCCCCTCCGGAAAGGAGGTTCCCAGGAGCTTGACGGACCGGACCGGACGGCGCAACAGCCCCACGGGACACCGTGACCGGACTGTCATGGATCGGCGACGATCCGTTGCCACCGGTCGCGAACCGTGACGTCCGACCTGCCCCAACAGGCCCACCCGCCATGTGCGCCACCGCCCGCCACGGAGGTGCGGAGGCCGTTTCAGCCACTCCGTACGGCTTCGGGACGCCGTCTGGCATTTGCCACGTGCATAGGCACGGCCGCTGGCACCATGCTTGGCATGCCCCTGCTCCTGTTCGACCTCGACAACACCCTGCTGCCTCGGGACGCCGCCTACCGGGCCTGGGCAGAGGACTTCCTGTCCGAACACGGCCTCCCCCCGGGCGACCTCGACTGGTTCGTCACCCTCGACGGGGGCGGTTACGTTCCGCGCAGCACCGTACTGTCGGCGGTTCGGCGCCGCTACGGGCTGGACGTCACCGCCGACTTCCTGATTGCCCACTATCGACGCGGCATCAACTCCCACATCCACTGCCCACCCCGGCACATCGAGGCACTGCGGGCCGCCCGGGCGGCCGGGTGGACGCTCGGGATCGTCAGCAACGGCGGCACCCGGCCGCAGTTGGAGAAGATCCGGCGGACCGGGCTGGGCCCGCTGGTCGACGGCTGGGTCATCTCGGAGGAGGCCGACTGCGTCAAACCGGACCCGCTGATCTTCGAGATGGCCGCCCAGCGGTGCGGCATCGCCCCCACCGGTGACTGGGCCGAGCACACCTGGATGATCGGGGACCACGCGCCCGCCGACATCGCCGGCGCCGAACTGACCGGGCTGCGCAGCGTCTGGCTGCACCACGGTCGGCCGTGGGCGGAGAGCGGCTACCGGCCGACGCTGAAGGCGGCCGGCCTGCCGGAGGCCGTCGGCCAGGTCCTCGCCGCACGGAACGCGCCCTCGCCCCGGCCGGACGTCCACTCCGACCGGCGGCTCCGGAAGGCCGCGGCGGGAGTGCCGGTGCGCGCGACGGCGTCGGTCGGCGCGCGGTCCGGCGCACGTTCCCCGCTGGCCGCCCCGGAGGGCCCGAGCACATCCGTTCCCGCAACAACCGGGACCCTCGGCGAACCCGTCTCCGCGGGCCGACCCGGTGTCCGAAACCGATCCGGCGGGTTTGCCGTGATCGCCGAAGCCGGCCCCGGCTCCGGGGCGGGCTCCGGAACGAGGGCGGGCGGCGGCCCCGGTCCGGCCCCGGGCGGCCTCCGCCCCGCACCCACAACGGCAGCCGCGCCGGCCACCGCCCCGGCCGTCGTGGCGACCACGGTCGTGGCCGCGGCCACGACCGCTCCCCCTGCCGCCATGGCGGCCGGCCAGTAGCGCCCCTGTCCCACCCCCTCCACACCCCTACCGGCGCCCACCGCCCGCCGCTCACCGCGGTCCGGCTCCGGGCAGACCTACTGCACCGCGAGCACTCCGGCCCCGTGCCGCCGCCACCCCACGCGGCCACCGACCCCCAGCCACCACCCGCCGGCAGTCAGCCGTCCGCCCGCCCCACCGGCATCGACTCCCCGCCGGCCCCCGCTACCCCACCGCCCCCACCGCCCCCACCGACGTACGGGTCCACCAACAGGTACGGGCCACCTCGACGAAACCGAGCTTGCGGTAGAGCGGTTCGCCGAGCGAGGTGGCGACCAGAGTGGCCGGACGGTCCGGGTGCGCATGGGCCAGGGCGGTCTGGAGAACGGCGCGGGCCGCCCCCCGGCCGCGCCGGTCGGGCAGCGTGGCGACCCAGTACACGCCGGTGGCCCGGCCGTCGTCGTAGGTGAGGCAGGTGCCCGCCACCGCGCCGTCGACGCGACCCAGCCAGCCCCGCCAGCCGGGCACGTCCAGCAGCCGTTCCGGGAGTGCTTCGCCCCGGACCCAGGGCTGTCGGGCGGGCAGCGGGAAGCCTTCCACGATCGTCCGCTCGACCATGGCGAAGCTGTCGCCCTCCCGCGCCTCATCGACCGTCAGGACGCCGCCCCCGTGCGCCTCCGAGACCGCGGGCAGGGCGGTGGTCGCGCCCTCGACCGGCCCCGGGCCCCGGACCATCACCGGCATGATCGGCATCCTCGTGGCCCCGAGGCCGGAGAGGTCGAGCCCGCCGTACGGGTCCTCCACGGTGCAGCGTATGGTCGACCACTCGGCCATCAGGTCCGCCAACTCCTGTTCCAGGACGGCCGGTTCCTCGTAGGGGCGGGTCACCACGATGCGGTGCGCGTCGTCCGGGGTCCGGGCGCACCGGACGGCGGTCAGCCCCGGGCGGGTGCGGGACCGCCAGCCGTGGACGCGGGCTTGGGCGAGCCAGAAGGCGGCGGCATTGTCGTTGGCCCGTTCGAGCCGGCTGCTGGTGTTCACGGCAGGACCGTAACGCGGCGGTCCGGTTCCCGGTTCTGCCGTACCGGGCTTGGCCGGATGAAGCCTGGGAGGCGCACGACTTCTCCCCGTGCGCCCCCTCGTGCACCGCCGATTTTCGGTCAATTTCGCGTCGCTCCCTCCCGCTTGGGCAAATCCGCAGCCCAGACCTGCCGACCGGGCGCACCGGACCCGGACGCCCCAGGAAGCGCCCCGCGACAACCAGCCACCGTTGCCCCGGCCCTCTTCCCAGAAAGGTCGACGGGTGCCACGCTTCGTGATCGAATGCATCACGCCAAATTGCCATGTCGACATAGCGTCGGATGGTGAACTTGTCACAACGGCAATGGTCCACCCGATAGATTTCGATCTTGGCGAGCAGTGCCGCACCACCCACACCACACCACCGAGGGGGCTTGAGCGCCTTGAGCAGGGTGAGCAGGAGCGACGCGGGTCCTGACAGCGGCCAGGCGGCAGCCGGCGGCGCGGGTCGGTCCGCGAGAAGCACCGGCACCGCCGCGATCGCCACCACCCGCACCTCCGGCACCCCGGGCGCCGCCTCGCACTCCTCGTACTCCGCGGTGCCCTCCCCCGGGGCGGGCGCGGGCGTCGGCCCCGGTGCGCCCCCGACCGCCTCCGACCACGGCACGGCGACGCCCTACGGCGGCCAGTCCCCCTACGGAGGCCAGCCGGCCTACGGCGGGCACCCGACCTTCGGCGGACAGCCCTTCGGCGGACAGTCCGTCAGTCGAGGCGCCGTCAACCCCGGGCAGCCCTACGGCGGCGAGCACCCGGGCCATTCCAGCCACCCCGGGCACCCGGGGCACGCCACCCATCCCGGCCACCCCGGTCATTCCGGCCACCCGGGCTACGGCGGACACCTCGCCCACCCCGGTCATTCCGGCCACCCCGGCTACGGCGGCGCCCCGGGCCCGAACGGCTCCCCCGCCTCCGGGCCGGGCGGCGGCCCGCTCGGCGGCCTCGCGCTCGGCTCCGGCACGGTCCACGGCCACGGCCCGCTGGGCCACGGCGGGCCCGGCGCGAACGGCTCCCCGACCCCGGTGACGTCCTCCGCACCGCGCAAGCTGTCCGGCCGGCGCCGCCGGGAGACCGTCGCGGTGCTGATCTTCGGCGGCGCCCCGATCTTCGAGAGCTCCATCCCGCTCTCCGTGTTCGGCGTGGACCGCCAGGACGCCGGGGTGCCCCGCTACCGCCTGCTGGTCTGCGCCGGGGAGGACGGCCCGCTGGCCACCACCGGCGGCCTGACCCTCTCCGCGCCGTACGGCCTGGAGGCGCTCGCCCGGGCCGGCACGATCGTCGTACCGGCCTGGCGCTCGATCTCCCAGCCCCCGCCGGTCGAGGCGATCACCGCCCTGCGCAAGGCCCACCACGAGGGCGCCCGGATCATCGGGCTCTGCACCGGCGCCTTCGTCCTGGCCGCCGCCGGCCTGCTCGACGGCCGCCCGGCGACCACCCACTGGATGTACGCGCCGACGCTCGCCAAGCGCTACCCGCGGGTCCACGTCGACCCGCGCGAGCTGTTCGTCGACGACGGCGACGTGCTCACCTCGGCCGGCACCGCCGCTGGCATCGACCTGTGCCTGCACGTGGTGCGCAGCGACCACGGCGCCGAGGCGGCCAACGCGCTGGCCCGCCGCCTGGTGGTACCGAGCCGCCGCGGCGGCGGAGGACAGGCCCAGTACATCGATCAGTCTTTACCGGAGGAGATCGGCAACGACCCGCTGGCCGAGGTGGTCACCTGGGCGCTGGAGAACCTCAACCAGCAGTTCGACGTCGAGGTGCTGGCGGCTCGCGCGTACATGAGCCGGCGCACCTTCGACCGGCGGTTCCGCACGCTCACCGGCAGCGCGCCGCTGCAGTGGCTGATCACCCAGCGGGTGCTCCAGGCCCAGCGGCTGCTGGAGACCTCGGAACTGTCGGTGGACGACGTCGCGCGCCGTTGCGGGTTCCGTTCGCCGGTGGCGCTGCGCGGGCACTTCCGCCGCCAGCTCGGGGTCTCCCCGGCCGCGTACCGGACCAGCTACCGGGCCCGCCGTCCCGGCCAGCAGCCGCCCGCACCGAACGGTGCGCTCGGCGACCTGCGGCTGCCCGGAGCACTGCCGCACCCGGCGGGCGCGGTCGCGCCGGCGGGCGGGCCGATGTTCGGCGGGGCGCACGGCGTGCCGTCGGCACAGCCGTTCCCGACCGGTCCGGGGGTGCCGGCGCCGGTCGGCCCGCACGGGCAGCCGGTGCCGCACGGCCAGCACGGACAGCACGGTCAGCAGGTCGGACACGGCCAGCCGGGAGGACACGGACAGCCCGGCGGGTTCGGTCCGGGGCAGGTCGGGACGCCGACCGGCCAGGCCTTCCACGCCCGCGCCGGTCAGCCGTACCCGCACCAGCAGGCCGCGCAGCAGCCGCACCCCGGGCAGCAGGGTGCGACCGGGCGCGGTCCGCTGCGGCAGCCGGTGGTTCCGCCGCAGGCCGGGCCGGGGGCGGGGACCGGACGTCCGCCGCGCACCGCCGAGCACGCGGCGGCGGAGGACGGTCTCCCCCAGCCGGGGGTGCGCGGCCAGGGCCAGGGGCACCGGAGCGCGGCCGAGCGGCCCTCGGACGAACCGGGTGCGGCCGGGCGCGGTCACGGCGCGGCCACCGGACGGATGCCGGCCCCGGCCGGGCAGCCGGTCGCCGGCCAGGGTGACCTCCGCGGTCGTCAGGCCCGGGCTCCGCAGGTCCGCGGTCAGGTCGGCCGACCCGCGGCCGAGGGCGCCCGGGCGGCGCGCGAGGTCCGGACCGGGCGGGACGGCCACGCCGTCCGGACCGGCCGGGAGGGCGAGCACCCGGACGGGCTCGGCGCGCACGACGGGCCGGAGGAGCACCAGGCCGAGGCACCCCGCTCGGCTCCACCGGTCCCCGCGGCGCGTGATCGCGCCGTAGGGTGAGTTGTGTGAATGACCGTTTGGTATGGATCGACTGTGAAATGACCGGCCTCGACCTCGACCAGGACGCCCTGGTCGAGGTCGCGGTGCTGGTGACGGACTCCGAGCTGAACATCCTCGGCGAGGGCGTGGACGTCATCATCCGGCCGCCGGCGGAGGCGCTGGCGAACATGCCCGAGGTGGTGCGCGAGATGCACACCGCGTCCGGGCTGCTGGAGGAGCTGGAGCAGGGCGTGACCCTGGCCGAGGCCGAGGCGCGGGTGCTCGCCTACGTGCGCGAGCACGTGCCGGAGGCCGGGAAGACCCCGCTGTGCGGCAACTCGGTGGCCACCGACCGCGGCTTCCTGGCCCGGGACATGCCCGCCCTGGAGAAGCACCTGCACTACCGGATCGTGGACGTCTCCTCGATCAAGGAGCTGGCCCGCCGCTGGTACCCGAAGGCGTACTACAACAGCCCGCAGAAGGGCGGGAACCACCGGGCGCTCGCCGACATCCGGGAGAGCATCGACGAACTGCGGTACTACCGCGAGGCGGTGTTCGTCCCGCAGCCCGGCCCGGACGCCGACACCGCGCGGGCGATCGCCGGGAAGTACCAGACCCCGGCGAGCTGAGCCCCGGGCCGCCCGGCGGGGGTTCCGGCGGCAGCGCCCCGAAACTGCCCGGCGGCAGTGCCCGGACGTACCCGTCGGAACCCCGTCGGAATCCCGTCGGAACCCCTGCCGGAGGACCGGAGAGGGTGCCCGCGTTCGCCGGGACGAAACCCTGGCGCGAGCACCCTCTCGGATCCTGTAGAGTTCTTCCTGTCGGAACGGGAACGCGAGAGCGGGAACGGACCGGACAGATGGTGGGTGTAGCTCAGTTGGTAGAGCACCTGGTTGTGGTCCAGGTGGCCGCGGGTTCGAGTCCCGTCACTCACCCCAGAGCCTGAGGGGCCGATCTCTTCAAGAGATCGGCCCCTCAGGCGTTTTCGCGCTCCCTCAGCTGTGCACGGCCTCAGTTGCCCGCCCTCCCAGCCGGATGTGCGCTCCCTCACACGCACCCGGCCGGTCGGCTTCGGGTCGACCCCTGCCACCGGAAGCTACTGGCTAGTAACATCAATGCCATGACCACACCCATGATCGGCAAGATGCTCGACGACACCGTGCCGATGGCGCACACCCTCAAGCTGGAGTACCTGGAGACCACCCCGGAGCGCGCCGTCCTCCGGCTCCCGGACCAGCCCGCGTACCACAACCACGTCGGCGGCCCGCACGCCGGCGCGATGTTCACGCTCGCCGAGTCCGCCAGTGGCTGCATCGTGCTCGCCGCCTTCGGCGACCAGCTGTCCCGGGCCGTGCCGCTCGCCGTCAACGCCGAGATCGCGTACAAGAAGCTCGCCATGGGCGACGTCACCGCCACCGCCGTGCTCGGCCGCCCGGCCGCCGAGGTCGTCGCCGAGCTGGACGCCGGCGGCCGCCCCGAGTTCCCGGTCACCGTCGAGATCACCCGCGCCGACGGCGCCGTCACCGGCGTGATGACGGTCACCTGGACCCTGCGCCCCAACTCCTGACCGCCGCGCGGTCGGTGGCCCCGGGAACGCCGGCCCCGGGGCCACCCGTGCGATGACTGTCCGTGACGGCGGGCGTGACCTCACCGCCCACCGGCTCGTTCTCGATTCACGTGCGAGCCAATCACGCGACCAAGCCCCAGGAACCCGCCCCCGGCGGCGTCGCCGGTGCCCGCCGCGGGATCGCCCGGTGGCTGCCCCGCCCCCGCGCCGTCGCGACCGCCGGGGCCCTGCTCGCGCAACTCTGGGGCTTCGGCGCCTCCGCGTACGCGGCCACCGTCGACCCGCTGCCGGACCCGGCCCGGTCCGCCGTCCGCCGCGCACCGCACGCCGCACCGGAACTCGACCGGCCGGCGCTCGACGGCCCCGCCCTCGACGGGCAGTCAGCCGAACGCCCCGTCGGGTCCGGCCCCTCGGCGGGCGCGCTGCCGGACCACTCCCCCGGGCCCACCGGGAGGCCGACCGGCGACGGCCCGGTCGAGGACCTCACCGGAATCACCGGAGCCACCGGGGCGGTCGGCGCCACCCTCCAGGAACGCATCCGGGCCGGCGGCCTGCCCCTACCCGGCCAGCGGGCGGCCGTCCCCGACGCCTTCGCGCTCGCCTCCGGCCTGCTCGACACCGACGCCGCCCGGGCCCGGCCCGACGGCCCCCGCGTCTCCCGCGAGGGCGGAGCCGCCGACCTGTCCGACCCGACCCGACGCCGCACCGACGCGGCCCTCCCCGCCCTTCCCGGGCAGCGCGAGGCCACGGCCGAGCCGCTGTTCCAGGAGGCGGTGGCCACCGCCGCCGACCGGACCGGCCCCACCGCCGAGCCGGACCGGACGGCGGACCTCACGGCTCCCACCGCACCGGGCCGCGGCGGCCCACCCGAGACGACGGCCGCCGTCGACACCGCCACGGCCGCCACCTCCGGCCACGGCTCCGCCACCGCGACCGCCGTCCTCGCCCCCATCGCCGCCGGACTGCTGCTCACCGGAGCGGCCATGTGCAAGCACCGCGGACTGCCCAGCGGACACTGAGCGCTCCCGGGCCCGCCGAGCGGCGGCGTCGCGACCCCGGGGACGATCGGCAGGGCAACCCTCGGGCGTTTCTCTTCGATGGACTGAGCCGTCGATCGGGCGTGGCTGTCCGGTCGGTGGTCAGCGATGCGCTGTGGGACCGGATCGAGCCGTTGATGCCGGCCGATCCGGTCCGTCGGCGGCGACGGGCGGAGCATCGCCGCCCGCCGGAAGCGATCGGGTGGAAGTACCGCACGTGCTCGCCGCGGCGGGGCCTGCCGGAGGAGTCGGGGTCGTTCCGGACCGCGCGCAAGCGGCTGCTGCGCTGGGCGGTCGACGGCACGGGGCGTCGGATCTTCGCGGCCGTGTCGGCCGAGCGGACGCCGACGACGACAGGCTGGACCGCCTCGGTGGACTCACCGCGTGCGGCCCACTGGTACGCCTCAGGTGCCCGCAAAGGGTGACGGCGGACGGGGCGGAGTCCGGCATCGGTCAAAAGGACAGGCCTTGGGCCCTAGGACGCTTCCAGGTCCAGGACCAGCAGCGGGAGTTCACGACCCGGGATCGAGCCGGACGGAACGCTGCCGATCCGGGTGGCGCCCATCGCCAGGTAGAACGGCTCGGCGTTCGGGTCGGAGTCGATGGTGAGCCGGCGCAGGCCGAGCGCCACGGCCAGGCCCCGAGCCCGCTCGAACAGCGCGCGGCCGACGCCACGGCCGATCCACTCGGGCTCGACGAAGAGCTGGTCCAGCGACCCGGTCGGCGGCGCGCCGGACAGCGAGACGAACCCCAGCACCTGCCCGTCGTCCTCGGCCACCACCGTGGCCGACCGCTCGATCACGTCGACGTCCACGGTCAGTTCCGACCGGCAGGCCGCCATGAAGGCCTCGTCGTAGCCCCAGTACGCCTTGGCCCGCAGCGCGATGCCGGTGAGCAGCGCGGCATCCTCCGGCCTGGCCGGTCTGAGCTCCATGACGCCCCCTCGGGTCGACGGCCGGACGGCAGCGCCATTGTCGGCCGCGATTCCGTCGTCCGCCAACGGTTTTACGGCGGACCGCCCGGCCGGCGGGCGGGGGGCGAGGGCGGACGAGGGCGGACGAGGGACCTCGCGAACCCCCGAGAGGCATGACGGCAGACGGCTCGCCCGGTGGAGCACCCGATGGGAAGCCCGGGTCGGCGTTTCCGGCCTGGGCGCCCCGCGGCCGGAGCGACGTCGGCCGCGGTCACCGGCAGGAAGGCCGGTACGGACGGGTGCCGGGAGCGGCGAACTCCGGCACCCGCCCACACCGGGCCCCGACCCCGGCCACACGAACACGGCGAGAACGGAACTCGGCGCCACCCCGGCGGGCCGTCAGCGGAACACACCCGGCGGCGGCTCCGGGGACGGGGCCGCCGTGGCGTCCGTCGCCGGGGTGGCGCCGGCCGCGAAGTCGGTGAGGGCGCGGCCGTGTTCGACGCGGGCATGGGCAGAGTCGGAGGCGGCGCGGCGGGTGAGGTCGGCGATCGGCAGCGGGGTGTGGGCGGCGGCCAGGATCAGGTTGCCGAAGCGCTTGCCGCGCAGCACGGCGGGGTCGGCGATCAGGCAGAGTTCGGGGAAGACCGCGGCGAGGGTGGCGACCTGGGAGCGGGCGAAGGGCAGGGCGCCGCCGTCGGCGATGTTGGCGGTGTACCAGCCGCCGGGGGCGAGGGCCCGGGCGGCGAGAGTGGTGAACTCGACGGTGGTGCAGTGGGCGGGGGTGCGGGCGCCGGAGAAGACGTCGGTGATCACCAGGTCGACGCTGCCCTCGGGGGTGCGTTCCAGGACGCTGCGGGCGTCCGCGCCGCGCACCTTGATCTGCCAGCCGCGCTCCAGGGGGAGTTCGGTGCGGACGAGTTCGGTGAGCGCGGTGTCGATCTCGGCGACCTGCTGGCGGGAGCGCGGCCGGGTCGCGGCGGTGTAGCGGGCGAGGGTGAGGGCGCCGCCGCCGAGGTGCAGCACGGTGAGCGGGCGGCCGGGCGGGGCGACCAGGTCGATCAGGTGGCCGAGCCGGCGCTGGTACTCGAAGCCGAGGTGGGTGGGGTCGGCGAGGTCGACCAGCGACTGCGGGGCGCCGTCGATCAGCAGCGACCAGGCGGCGGGGCGGTCGCGGTCGGGGCGCAGCTCGGCGAGACCTGAGCCGACGGGACGGCTGAGCGGGCCCTGGGCGTGGGTGCGCCCGCCCGGTCCGGTGGTGGCCGCCGGTTCACTGCCGCGGGCGGCTCTGTTGGTTCGTCCCATGCCGGCCATTATCGCCGCCGGAGTGGAACACCCACAGGTCAGGGGCGTGCCGCGGGGACCCGGCCGGAGGTCGGCGGGCCCGGCGGGATCCGCGCGACGCACCCGCTGGAAAGGGCCGTGACCGCCGGAACGGGCCGGGGCCGCTAGAACGGGCCGAGGCCGCCCGCGGTGAGTGTGCAGGCGGCCTCGCAGAGGGCGGAGCGCAGTACCCAGGCGTCGGTGGGGCGCGCGGTGCGGACGGCGCCGGAGGGTGGGATCACCCAGCGCGGGTCGGTGCCGGCGGGCACCAGCGCGCCCGCGGTACAGGAGCTGCCGGGCAGGTGCCAGGTCTCCCAGGTGCCGGCCGGGACGAGGAAGGAGACGGTGCTGCCGTTGCGGCTCTGCAGGACGGCTCCGCAGGCGCGGCGCAGTCTCAGGATGTCGACGGCCTCCAGGCCGTGCCGCAGGGCGACGGTCACGGTGTCGCAGGAGGTGACGAGGACGCCCTCGTCGGGGGCGGTGCGTTCGCGCCGGTGGCCACCGCGGGGGTTGCGGCCGCCCTCGACCGGTGCCCGGCCGGACATCCGGTCGTCGGCGGGTTCGGGGAGGAGGGCGGGGGACGCGCCGGCCAGTACTCCCCCGCGGACGGGTCGGCACTGCGGCAGTCCGGTGGCCATCATGGGCTCTCCTGTACCTCGTCGGGTCCTGAAGCGCAGCCGTTGGGAGGACCGCCGGGCTGGGACGGGCCGGGCGGCGGCATGGGCTTCTTCCTCGTACCAGGACAACGCGGTGGGCGCACCGCGGGCCACGGGGCGCATTACAGCAAGCCATGGCATTTCATGGCGGATATCCCGCAACATCGCCCTCTTTGACCTGGTTTGACGGCAGATGTCCTGCAAACCGAATGTGGCCGCTCGGTGACTCCGAGTACTCTCGGCGCCATGGCAGCCACCCCACCGGCCGAGCCGAACCGACCGACCCCCAACACCGTGATGCGTGCGCTGCGCGGCGACCGTTCACCCGGCGAGTTCGCCACGGCCGTCCGCAGGGCGGCCCGCGAGATCGGCGAGCACGTGTCCTGCGACGCCCGCTATGTCGGCCGGGTCGAGTCCGGTGAGATCCGCTGCCCCAACTACGCCTACGAGCGGGTGTTCCGGCACATGTGGCCGGACCGCACGCTCGCCGACCTCGGCTTCGCCTCCCGGACCTCCGTCCGCCGCCGCCCGGCGGACCGACCCGGCGGGCGGAGCGAACCGCCTCCGCTCCACCAGACGTTCCCGCCCCCGCCCGCCCCGCGCTCACCCCTCTCCACTCAACTCCCGTACGCTGCCTCGCCGTACGCGGATCCAGCCGCTCCGGAAGGGCCCTCGTGGCCGCGCCTCGGGACGGCGCCCCGGGGGCCCGATGGATCGCCCAATCTCGACGAGGAGAACGACGACGTGCGTCGCCGTACGTTCCTGGCCGGCGGCACCACCGCGCTGGCCTCCGTGATCGGCATCGACCGACCGGCCGCGGCCGCCGGCCTGCCGGCCGGTGCCGCCGGCGCCGCCGGTGCGCTCACCGGTCAAGGCGCCCTTCCCGGTGCGGAGTTCGCCGCACCGTCACTGTTCGGCGGCGAACCGCTGGTGCCCGGCCGGCCCGGGCCGGTGGCGACGATGCGCCGGGTCGGCGCCGCCGAGGTGCTCGGCGTCGAACAGGCCGTCCGGGAGATCCGGCTGGCCGACGACGCGCACGGCGCCGACGCCCTGTACGAGCTCGCCGGGCAGTCGCTGCGCAACGCGTACGTGCTGCTCAACGAGTGCGAGTACACCGAGGAGACGGAGCGCCGCCTGCAGGCAGGGGCGGGCGAACTCGCCATCTCCGTCGGCTGGTTGGCCCATGACTCGAACCGGCTCGCGGACGCCCGCTCGTTCTACTCCGAGGCGCTCGCCACCGCCCGGATGGCCGGGGACTCCGCCCTGGAGGCGCACGTCTTCTGCAACAGCGCCTTCCTGGCCCGGGACGCGGGCCGGCCGCGCGAGGCGCTGCGCGCCGCCCAGGCCGGGCAGGCCGCCGCCCGAAACCTGGGCTCCGAACGGCTGCTCGCCCTGCTGACCATGCGCGAGGCCGGCGCCTGGGCGCTGCTCCAGGACCGCGGCTCCTGCGAGCGAGCGCTGGGCCGGGCGTACGCGCTGTTCGACCGGGGCCCCGCCGAGCGGGACCCGGAGTGGATGTCCTTCTTCGGCGAGGCCGAGATCGCCGGCCTCCAGTCGCAGTGCTGGTCGGCGCTCGGCGACTGGGACCGGGCCAGCGAGCAGGCGGGGCTGGCGATAACGCTCCAGAAGCCGCACTTCGTCCGCAACCGGGTGCTGTACACCGCCGAGCTGGCCCACGACCGGCTCGGCCGCGGGGACCTGGTGGGCGCGGCGCACCACGGCTCGGCCGCCGTCGCACTGTTCGGCGCCGTCCGCTCGGCCCGGATCCGGAGCATGCTCGCGGACACCGCCGGACGACTGCGCCCGCACGTCGCCGTGCCCGAGGTGCGCGGCTTCCTGACCGACTACGACCGGGCGGCGGCCGCCTAAGGCACGGCCCGCAGGCCCGGGGCGGGGCGCCGGGGTCGGTGGACGGCCCGGAGCCGCCCGAGGCGCGGGACGCCGGGGTCAGTGCCCGGCGGTCAGCCCGTCCAGGTGGGACAGGTCGTTCCAGACCTCCACCGCCGGAGCGCCGTACTCCCAGGACAGCACGCAGAGCGCGGCCGTACCGAGCTTGAACCGCTGGGCGTACTCGGGCGGCAGGCCCAGCCAGCGGGCGGCCAGGATGCGCAGCAGGTGGCCGTGCGCGAACAGGACGACGTCCCGGTCGGCGCAGTGCATCACGGTGGTGTCCGGGTCCGGGACGCCGTGCTCCTCGTTGAGGCCGGCGAGGAAGGAGTCCACCCGGGCGGCCACCTCGGAGAGCTTCTCGCCGCCGGGCACCCCGTCGCGCCAGATCAGCCAGCCGGGCTGGTCGGTGGCCCGGATGTCCGCGCCGGTGCGGCCCTCGTACGCGCCGTAGTCCCACTCCATCAGCTCCGGGCGCTCCACCGCGCGGTCGCCGAAGCCGGCCAGCTCGCAGGTCTCCTTGGCCCGGCCGAGCGGGCTGGTGTAGACGAGCGCGTCCGGCAGGCCGTTCCAGGGGGCCTTGGCGAGGCGGGCGCCGAGGGCCCGGGCCATCGCGCGGCCCGCCTCGGTCAGCGGGATGTCGGTACGGCCGGTGTGACGGCCGGTGGCGGACCACTCGGTCTCGCCGTGGCGGACCAGCACGATGCGGCAGGGCATGGGGGGCTCCTAGCGAAAGGGCGGTGGCGACAACGGTCGGTCTCACCGTTGAGCACCGGGCTCCATGATCCCCCACCCGGGCGGCGGCCACGATCGCGGGGCCCGTCCCGCCGCCCCGGGCCGCACGCCGTCGAACGGGGCTCCGGACGTCAGGCGGGTCGTCCAACGGCCGGTCCGCACCGCGTTGTCGGACCCGGATGCGACACTGGGCCGCACCATGAACGTCTCGACGAACGTCCCGCCCCGCGGGCCCGCTGAGCCGCTCGCCCGGCGGCTCGCGGAGCTGCGCGGACCGGCCCCGCAGCGCACTCTGAACGCCCGCTCCCTCGCCGCGCTCGCCGCCAATCCGGGTTGCCACCGCCGGGCCGTGCTCGACGCGGCCGGGGTGGACAAGTCGGCACTGGCGGCCCGGCTCGGCCGCCCCGCCCCCTTCGGCCAGTCGCCCTTCGCCATCGCCCGCGGCGTGATCTTCGAGTCCCGGCTGAAGGCCGACGGCTACGCCCCGCTGCTGGAGCCGCTCCGCCACCACCTGGGCGTCCCGGTGGACGGCCACGCCCCGCTCCTGGTGCCGGACCTGCTGCACCGCTCCGGCCCGGCCGTACGCGCCGACCGGACGGCGCAGGCCCTGGCCCGGGCCGCCGCCGACCCGGAGGCCTGGACACTGCTGGACCACCCGATGCTGCGGCTGGAGGTGGCCGGCAGCACCGCCTACCTGGAGCCGGACGCGCTGGTGGTGCACGGCGGGCGGTGCACCGTGGTCGAGATCAAGTCCTTCCCGGTGCTGGACGGCAGCGCGGACCCGGCCAAGGTCGGCGCCGCCGCCCGGCAGGCCGCCGTGTACGTGCTGGCGCTCCAGCACGCCGCCGCCGCGGCGGCCGGGCAGCCGCTCGACGAGGACCCGTACACCGAGCAGCGGCTGCCGGGCAGCCCGCGCACCAGCGTGCTGCTGGTCTGCCCGAAGGACTTCGGCAACCGGCCGACCGCGGTTGCCGTGGACGTCCGCCGCGAACTGGCCACCACCCGGCGCCAGCTGAGCCGGATGACCGGCATCGGCCGGCTGCTGGAGGTACTGCCGCCGGACGCCGACTTCGACCTGGCCGCCGACGAGGACGGCGCGCCGGCCCGGAGCACCGGGCAGCTCGCCGCCTCGGTCGAGGCGGTGCCCGCCGCGTACAGCCCGGACTGCCTCTCCACCTGCGAGCTCGGCTTCCACTGCCGCGCCCAGGCCCGCTGCGGTGACCGGGTCGAGCAGCTCGGCCGGGGCGTGCGCGGCGAGCTGGGCAGCATCCGTACGGTCGCCGGGGCACTGGCCGCCGCCGACACCAAGAGCGGGGACCTGGACGGCGCGGACGACGCCGCCGAGCGCCTCGCCTACGCGGCCGCCCTGCGCGCCGAGGCGCTGGAAACGGCGGCGCTGAGCACGGCGGCACCGGGGGCCACGGCGCCGGGGACCACGGCGCCGGGGGCCGCCTCATGAGCCTGCTGACCACCCTCGCCCGGCTGGAGGCCGTCCGCAGCGGCCGGGCCGAGCCGCTGGCCACCGTTCGGCACCGGCACCTGTCCGACCGCCCGATGGTGCTGGTCCCGTTGACCGCCGCCGGCGAGTCCGGCGCGCCGCTCGCGGTGATGCTCGGCACCGACCGGGACGCGCCCCGGCTGCACCTGGTGCCGCAGCCGCTCAACCGCACCCTGCGCTTCGACTTCCTGGCCGAGCTGGCCGCCGACCTGCTGCCCTACCTGGAGTCCTTCGCCGAGGACGTCGAGCAGATCGAGGGCTCCGAGAAGGATCCGGAGACCGGCGAGAAGACCCAGGTGTTCCGCGAGTTGTGCGCGGACGCCCCGCAGCTGATCGTGCCGAACGGCGCCGGGGTGCACCACCTCGCCCTGATCGGCCGCTCGACCCGTTTCCGCCGCACCGCCGAGGACGCGGAGCCCGGCCCGTACCCGGCGCCGGTCCGGGTGCCGCTGCTCGGCCGCTGGCTGACCCACCTCACCGACCGCGCCCAGGTGCCCGGTTCGTCCCTGCTGCTGCCGATGACGGGGCTGCTGGCCCGGCACTGGGCGACCGGCCAGAGCCACCTGGAGGACCAGCACCTGGCGGCCCGGCTCGCCTGGCACCGCCCGCCGCCGGGGCTGACCGGCGCGCAGGCCGCCGAGCTGGCCGAGTCCGCCCGGGACGACCGGGGGCAGCTGCTGCACCCGCCGGCCGGCCCGGCCACCGACCCCCGCTTCGACGAGTTCGTGCTGGCCCCGGCGATCGCCCGCTACGACTCCGCCGTGGCCGCCCTCCAGCACGGCACCGAGCAGCGCGACGAGGCCGCCGCCGCCCGTGCCCGGACGGCCGTACGGGGCGCGGTGACGGCACTGGAGGAAGCGCTGGCGACGATCCTGCTGCCCACCTGGCACGACGTCTGGCACGGCCTGGACCTGCTGCGCACCCTGCCGCCGGCCGGGCACCTGGCGGAGCGCTGGACCGGCGACCGCTGGTCCTACACCGGCCACCGGGACCGGCTGGCGGCCGGCGAGCCGCCGCAGCCCCGGCAGGACGACGCCGTCACCGCCGCCCGCAAGCTCGCCCAGCGCGAGCGCGAGCAGGCCAGGCTCGACGTCCAGGAGGCACTGGACGACCCGCTGGCGATGGCCGAGCACCGGCTGGCGGGCGAGGCGTTCAGCGGTGTGGTGACGGAGGTGGTGCCGGACTGGGACACCACCGGCCGCTCGCCCAAGCCGCGCCCGCTGGTCACCCTGCGCACCGTCGACCGCCCGCACGCGGACCTCGGCCGGGAGGTGCACCGGGTGTGGGGGTCCCCCCGGCCGGAGGCCGGCGCGGGACCGTCCGCGCAGAAGGCGGAGATCGTCGCGGTGGACGCCGCCGAGGGCACCCTCACCCTGCGGGTGCTCTCCGGCATGGGCCGCCGGAAGGACCCCGAGCCGGGCAGCCTGCCCGAGCCCGGCGAGTCGGTCACCTTCACCCTGTTCGAGCTGACGGTGCGCCAGTCCGCGCCGCTGCCCGAGCCGGACGACACCCCGTGGACCCACGGCGGCCCGCCCGGTGCCGCGCCCGTACCCGCCCCGTCCGTCTCCGAGGAGTGGGAGTGAGCAGTCCGATGATCCCCGAGCAGGCCCCGGGTGCGGCCGCCGACGCCGCGGTGGCGCGGATCCTGGCCGCCACCGTCCACCCGCCGGCCGGTGCCCCGCGCGGCGTGGTGGTGGACTCCCCGCCCGGCGCGGGGAAGTCGACGCTCGTGGTGCGCGCCGCGCGCGAGCTGGTCGGGGCCGGCGAGCGGCTGATGATCGTCGCCCAGACCAACGGCCAGGTGGACGACCTGGTCGGCCGACTGGCCGGGAAGGCACCGGAGCTGACGATCGGCCGGCTGCACGCCGCGGACTCCCGGCCCGGCCCGGAGGTGTTGAAGCACGCCAACGTCACACCCTCCGACAAGGTCGCCGAGCTGGTCGAGCACGACGTGGTGATCTCCACCGCGGCCAAGTGGCAGTGGGTGCGCGCCGAGGCCCCGTGGCGGCACGCGATCGTCGACGAGGCGTACCAGATGCGCTCGGACGCCCTGCTCGCGGTGGCCCGGCTGTTCGAGCGGGCACTGTTCGTCGGCGACCCGGGCCAGCTGGACCCGTTCACCGTGGTCGGCACCGAGCAGTGGGCCGGGCTGTCGTACGACCCGTCCGGCAGCGCGGTGGTCACCATGCTGGCGCACAACCCGGAGATCGAACCGCACCGGCTGCCGGTCTCCTGGCGGCTGCCCGCCAGCGCCGCGCCGCTGATCTCGCGGGCCTTCTACCCGTACACGCCGTTCCGCTCCGGCACCGGCCCGGACGACCGCCGGCTGACCGCCGCCGTGCGCCCGGACGGCTCGGCGCTGGACGCGGTGATCGACCGGGCCGCCGAGCACGGCTGGGCGCTGCTGGAACTGCCCGCCCGGCACACCGTACGGACCGACCCGCAGGCCGTGGCGGCCGTCGCGGCCACCGTCCGCCGGCTGCTGGAGCGCGGGCTGACCACCCACTCGGAGCAGGGCGAGGGCCCGCTCACCGCGGACCGGATCGCCGTCGGCACCGCCCACCGGGACCAGGCGGCGGCGGTGCGCGCGGCGCTGCTCAAGGCGGGCGTACCGGTGGACGGCGCGGACGGGCCGGCCGTCACGGTGGACACCGCCAACCGCCTCCAGGGCCGCGAGTACGACGTGACCGTGGTGCTGCACCCGCTCTCCGGACGGCCCGACGCGACCGCCTTCCACCTGGAGACCGGCCGGCTCTGCGTGCTCGCCTCCCGGCACCGGCACGCCTGCATCGTGGTGGCCCGGGCCGGGATCGCCGAGCTGCTGGACGAGCACCCCGCGACGGAGCCGGTGCAGCTGGGCGTCCCGGTGGCCTTCCCGGACGGCTGGGAGGCCAACCACCAGGTGCTGCACCACCTGAGCGGCCACCGGGTGCACCTGCGGTAGGCCGGGTGCGCCCGCGGTGGAAGGTCAGTCCTCGGTCTCGCAGACGGCGAACGCCTGGACGGCCGAGTGGTCGGTCTGCGCGATCCACCCGGTCGCGTCCCGGGACGGACCGTTGTGGGTCACGGTGTCGTCGGTCCCGGCCGGGAGCACGTACCCGCCGCCGGTCAGGTGGGTACCGCTCGGGCAGGTCGCCTTCGACGGGGCGCCCGGGGCGCTCGTCGGGCCCTGCGCCACCACCGCCGTCTCGGCGGCGACGGCGGGCGCCGCGGCGGCCGCGCCGAGAACGGGAGCGGCCAGGAGGATGCCGGCGGAGAGAATCGTTCGGCTGCGCATGGGGGATTCTCCGGGTGGTGCGGATGACGGGGACACCGGGACAACCGGTTCGCCCGTGGCTGGGATGCGTGGCACCCGGGGCACGCGCCCGGCGCGTGCCGGGGAATAGCGCTCGCGTGCGCACCGTTCCGCTACCGGCCGTCGCCGCGAGACAATGGACGGCGGCCACGACCGGGCGGCGCGGCCCGGAGCAGATTCCCACCACCCCCACCCGAGACCCGGAGGTGTCCGTCCATGCCCGACTCCCCAGAGTCGACCGAGCCCACCAGGCGCCTGCGTCCGGTGCAGCTGCTGTTCGAGCCGCAGTCCGCCGAACCCGAGCCGGAACGATTCTTCGACCTGGAGTCGATCGAGGACCCGGCGGAGCTGCTGCGCCGTTCCACGGAACTGGCCCTGGCCTTCCGGGCGGCCGCCGAGCGGGCCACGGACTTCCAGGCGGTCGCCGCCGCGCAGCTCGCCGACCCGCGCCGCTTCGACGCGCTCTCCGACGCCGAGGTCGCCCAGCGGGCGGACTGGACCCCGGACTACGCCGCCAAGATGATCGAGTACGGCCGCACCCTGCTCCAGCCGCGCCGGCACGAGGACTGAGCCCCGCCCGACGGCCGGCCGGACGCCGGCGCCTTGGGCACAGACCTCTGGCATATGCGCGGCGGGGAAGGGTACGCCGTCCCCCGCCGCGCTGTCCGGCGAACCGCGCTTTCCGCCCCGCCCGGGGCGTGCGCCCCGCAGGCTGCTCTCCGTGGAGATCTGGACACAGCAGTCGGTGACGCAGCAGTCGGCGATGTACCCGTCGGTGATGCACCCCTCGGTGGAGTGCGTCGGCGCGGCCGGGGAGGCCTGGCTGGCCTCCGCCAGCGAGTACCCGCGCAGCATGCGCGCCCTGTGGGAGAGCCGCCCCTGGGCGCCATCGGTGCTGCCCTGCGGGCGCGCCTTCGACGTGATCAGCATGCCCGCGCTGTTCGGCCGCCGGGTGCTGGACGAGCTGTGGGCCTCCGGGCCGGGCTGTGGGCCGGTGGCCGTCCACCGGGGGCGACTGCTGCTGTTCGTCCAGCCGGGCGCGGCGCCCAGGCTGCGCCGGCTGCTGGCCTGGGAGGAGTGGGCCCGGGACGTGCCTCCGCTGCTGTGCCACGGCAGGGGCGACGCGGTGACCGTGCCGCCGCTGCAGCGGATGGTGAACAGCCCGGACTCCCCCGGACAGGGCGCCGGCCGGTGGATCGTCGCACCGGAGCGGCGCGATCCCCGGCTGCCCGGCGCCGCGGTGGTGCTCTGGGCCTGCGTCCGGGCGGCGCGTGAGCCGGGCGCGGCGGTTCCCGCCGGGTCGGCCGTCGTGACCGGGGGGTGAACACGGGGCGACCGGTATTCGATTTTGGCTCGGCCGCACGGCGCTGCTAGAGTCTTCTCTGTCAGCAGGCGCCGCTAGCTCAGTTGGTTAGAGCAGCTGACTCTTAATCAGCGGGTCCGGGGTTCGAGTCCCTGGCGGCGCACAGACAGCCGGAAGGCCCTTCGCGAGAGCGAAGGGCCTTCCGGCGTTTCCGCGTCCCCTGGATCGAGGAGCCAGGAGCGCGAGACCCCGACCGGGCCGCCCGCCGGAGCGGACGGCCCGACCCGGGCTCAGCGGCCGCGCAGCGCCCGGTAGCGGGCGACCAGCTCGGCGGTGGAGCTGTCCAGCTGCTCGGCGCCCTCGCCGGTGAGCAGCACCGGCTCGATCCGCTTGGCGAGCACCTTGCCCAGCTCGACGCCCCACTGGTCGAAGGAGTCGATGTTCCAGACCGCGCCCTGGACGAACACCTTGTGCTCGTAGAGCGCGACCAGCTGGCCGAGCACCGACGGGGTCAGCTCGCCGGCCAGGATGGTGGTGGTCGGGTGGTTGCCCTTGAAGGTCTTGTGCGGGACGAGCTCGGCGGGCACGCCCTCGGCCACGACCTCCTCCGGGGTCTTGCCGAAGGCCAGCGCCTGGGTCTGGGCGAAGAAGTTGGCCAGCAGCAGGTCGTGCTGGGCGACCAGGCCGGGGAGCAGGTCGGCGACCGGCTTGGCGAAGCCGATGAAGTCGGCCGGGATGACCTTGGTGCCCTGGTGCAGCAGCTGGTAGTAGGCGTGCTGGCCGTTGGTGCCGGGGGTGCCCCAGACCACCGGGCCGGTCTGCCAGTCCACCGGGGTGCCGTCGCGGGTCACCGACTTGCCGTTGGACTCCATGTCCAGCTGCTGCAGGTAGGCGGTGAACTTGGACAGGTAGTGCGAGTAGGGCAGCACCGCGTGCGCCTGGGCGTCGAAGAACGCGCCGTACCAGACGCCGAGCAGGCCGAGCAGCAGCGGGACGTTCTGCTCCGGCGGGGCGGTGCGGAAGTGTTCGTCGACCAGGTGGAAGCCGTCCAGCATCTCGCGGAAGGCGTCCGGGCCGATGGCGATCATCAGCGAGAGGCCGATGGCCGAGTCGTAGGAGTAGCGGCCGCCCACCCAGTCCCAGAACTCGAACATGTTGGCGGTGTCGATGCCGAAGTCCTGCACGCCCTGGGCGTTGGTGGACAGCGCGACGAAGTGCTTGGCCACCGCGTCGGTGTCGGCGCGCAGCCCGGTGAGCAGCCAGTCGCGGGCGGAGACCGCGTTGGTGATGGTCTCGATGGTGGTGAAGGTCTTCGAGGCGACGATGAACAGCGTCTCGGCCGGGTCGAGGTCGCGGACCGCCTCGTGCAGGTCGGCGCCGTCCACGTTGGAGACGAAGCGGACGTCGAGGTCGCGCTTGGCGTACGAGCGGAGCACCTCGTAGGCCATCGCCGGGCCGAGGTCGGAGCCGCCGATGCCGATGTTGACGACGGTGCGGATCGGCTTGCCGGTGTGGCCCTTCCACTCGCCGCTGCGGACCCGGTCGGCGAAGGCGGCCATCTTGTCGAGCACCGCGTGCACCGCGGGCACCACGTTCTCGCCGTCGACCTCGATCACGGCGCCGCGCGGGGCGCGCAGCGCGGTGTGCAGGACCGCGCGGTGCTCGGTGTTGTTGATCTTCTCGCCGCGGAACATGGCGTCCCGCAGCTCGGCGACGCCGGTGGCGGCGGCCAGCTCGCGCAGCAGCTCCAGCGTCTCGTCGGTGACCAGCTGCTTGGCGTAGTCCACGTGCAGGTCGCCGACCCGGAGGGTGTAGCGGCGGCCGCGCTCGGGGTCGGCGGCGAACAGCTGACGCAGGTGGGTGTCGCCCAGTTCGGCCCGGTGCTTGGCCAGGGCGGCCCACTGCGGGGTGCGGTCCAGCGGGGTGCGGGCGTCGGCGCGGGTCTCCGACATCGGTGGGTCCTCGATTCATCTGGGTGCAGAAACCGGCAGGGCCAGGCGTGAGGGTTCGCCGAGGTCGTGCGGGTACTGGTGGTGCGCCGACTCCGTTGACGGCCTGCCCGGGTTCAGCCTATGCAACCCCGGGGGCGGTCGCGCACATTCCGCCCCGCGGGCGCGGACGGTGCGTCCGTGGGGCGTGGACGGTGCGCTCCGGGGCGATTGGACGCCCCGTCACTTCCGTTCGGAACGCAGGTCGAGTCCGCGCAGCACCTGGTCGACCAGCTCCGGGTCCGCGCCGGGCTCGCTGCGGGCGGCGAGCATCTCGCGGCGGGAGGCGGCGATCATCTCCTGTTCGACGTCCCGGGCGGCCCGCCACTGGGCCATCCGCAGCCTGGCCTCGGCGGCCTCCTCCTCGGCGTAGTTCTCCGGGCAGAGCCGGGCCAGCCGGTCGTGCTGACGGTCCCGCAGGCGGTCGGCGACCTCGGCGGGCAGCCGGTCCTGCTCCTCCATCTCGCCGAGCCGACTGAGCCCGGCCTTGGCGGCCCGCCACCAGAGCTGGCGCACGGCCTGCTCGTGCTTGTCCTGGTCGATGTCCAGCTCGAACCGCTTGGCCAGCCAGGGCAGGGTCAGGCCCTGCACCAGCAGGGTGAAGAGCACCACGCTGAAGGCGATGAAGACCAGTCGGCCGCGCTCGGGGAAGTCCTCGCCGGAGTGCAGGGTGAGCGGGATGGCGAGCGCCAGGGCGACGGTGGCCACGCCGCGCATGCCGGACCACCAGAGGATCACGCTCTCCTTCCAGCTGAACGGCGTGTCCTCGTCGTCGCCGGAGCGCAGCTTCTTCGACAGCCAGCCGGCCGGCAGCAGCCAGAGCAGCCGGACCAGGACGACCACGGCGATGACCACGGCCGCGTCGCCGATGAAGCCGGTCCAGCCGCGGCCGGCCTCCTTGAGCACGGTGGCCAGCTCCAGGCCGATCAGGCCGAAGGCGACGCCGGTGATCAGGATCTCGACCACCTCCCAGAAGGCGTTGCCGACCAGCCGGTAGGAGACGGCGTCCGCGTCGGAGGCCCGCTCGGCGAGGTAGAGCGCGCAGACCACGACCGCGAGCACGCCGGAGCCGTGGATCTCCTCGGCCAGGGTGTACGCGGCGAAGGGCACCAGCAGGTTGAGCGCGACCTGCTGGGTCGGGTCGTCCAGCCGTTCGGCGAGCTTGGTGTTGACCCAGCCGAGCGCGACGCCGACCACCACGGCCAGCACCGCGGACAGCACGAAGCGCAGCACCGCGTCGCCGGCCGAGAAGTCGCCGCTGACCATGGCCTCGATGGACAGCGAGTAGACGACGATCGCGGTGACGTCGTTGAACAGCCCCTCGCTCTCCAGGATCGCCACCAGGCGGCGGGGCAGCCCGACGCTGCCGGCCACCGCGACGGCGGCGACCGGGTCGGGCGGGGAGACCAGCGCGCCGACCGCGATCGCGGCGGCCAGCGGCAGGGTGGGCAGCAGCCAGTGCACGGTGCCGGCCACGGCGACCGTGGTGACCACCACCAGGGCGACCGCCAGCAGCAGGATCGAGCGGGCGTTGGCCTTGAAGTAGCGCACCGAGGAGCGCCGGGCCACCGCGAAGATCAGCGGCGGCAGGACCAGCGGCAGGATCAGCTCGGGCTCGATGGTGACGTCCGGGATCTGCGGGACGAGCGCCATGACGATGCCGAGGAGGGTCATCAGCACCGGTTGTGGCACTCCGGTCTTCCGTCCGAGCGGCATGGTCACCACGGAGGCGAGCAGCACCAGGAAGAACAGGGGCAGCTGGCCCACGGGGAGGTTCCTCTCGACGACGGACGGCTGAGCGCCGTCCAGGATAAATCTGACAATGCGCCCAATGCTGTCGACACGCTGAACAGGGGTTTGACCTCAAGTGCACTTCAGGTCGGAGGATCGTCGGCATCGGAACGATCGAGAAGAGGGGTGGGCGCAGGATGAAGGCGGTCACCGTGACGGGGAGCGGCGGTCCGGAGGTCCTGCGGGTCGCCGAGGTGCCCGACCCGGAGCCCGGGCCGGGCAAGGTGCCGGGCTTCCGGGCGCCGGGCTGCCAGGCCGACCGTGAGCGCGCCGGCCCCCGCTCCGGCCCGATTGTGAGTTTCGGCTGCTGACCAGGTAATGTTCTCCACGTCAGCAGGCGCCGCTAGCTCAGTTGGTTAGAGCAGCTGACTCTTAATCAGCGGGTCCGGGGTTCGAGTCCCTGGCGGCGCACAGACAGCCGGAAGGCCCTTCGCGAGAGCGAAGGGCCTTCCGGCGTTTCCGCGTCCCCCAGCGTTGTCCCGAGCGCGCCCGCCGTTTCCGCGTCTTCCCGCGCGTTCCGCGTCCGCCCGCGCGCCGGATGGCAGGAAAGGTGGGAAACAGGTCATTGCTGCCACCGTCACCCGTTGGGAGGCTGGTCGCATGAGAGCGCGCAACGTGGTCATCGTCCTCTTCGAGGGCGTGCAGAGCCTCGACGTGACCGGCCCCCTGGAGGTGTTCGCGGGTGCGGGCAAGGCCTCCGGGCAGCCGGACGCGTACCGGGTGACCACCGCCTCCCCCGGCGGCGGCCCGGTGCGCAGCCACAGCGGACTGCGGCTGCTGCCGGACGCGGACCTGGCCGGGGTCGGACCGGTGCACACCCTGCTGGTTCCCGGCGGGGAGGGCACCAAGCTCGCCGACCCGGCACTGGTGGCCCGGATCCGGGAGCTGGCCGGCCGGGCCGAACGGGTGGTTTCGGTGTGCACCGGCGCCTTCCTGCTCGCCGAGGCCGGACTGCTGGCCGGGCGCCGGGCGGCCACCCACTGGGCCTACGGCGAGGAGCTGGCCCGGCGGTTCCCGGACGTCGAGGTGGACCCGGACCCGATCCACATCCGGGACGGGAACGTCGCCACCTCGGCCGGGGTCACCGCCGGGATCGACCTGGCGCTGGCCCTGGTGGAGGAGGACCTGGGGCGCGAGACGGCCCTGCTGGTCGCCCGCCACCTGGTGGTCTTCCTGCGCCGGCCGGGCAACCAGGCCCAGTTCAGCACCCAGCTGGCCGCCCAGGTGGCGGCCCGGCAGCCGCTGCGCGAGGTGCAGCGGTGGATCGCCGAGCACCCGGAGGGCGACCTCTCGGTGGAGGCCCTGGCCGGCCGCTCGGCGCTGTCGCCGCGGCACTTCGCCCGGGCCTTCGCCGCCGAGGTGGGGGTGACCCCGGGCCGGTACGTGGACGGGGTCCGGCTGGAGGCCGCCCGGCGGCTGCTGGAGGACACCGACGACGGCGTCGAGGAGATCGCGCGCTCCTGCGGCTACGGCACCCCGGAGGCGATGCGGCGCGCCTTCGTCCGGGCCCTGGCCGCCCCGCCCGCCGAGTACCGACGCCGCTTCCGCCCCGAACCGACCGGAGGTCACTGATGCGCATCGCCATCCTGCTCTACCCCGACTTCACCACCCTGGACGCGGTCGGCCCGTACGAGGTACTGTCCCGGATCCCCGGCGCCGAGGTGGTGTTCACCGCCGCCGAACGGGGGCCGGTGCGCAACGACGTCGGCAGCCTGTCGATCACCGCGGAGGCCACCCTGGACGAGGTGGACTCGGCCGACCTGCTGCTGGTGCCCGGCGGGCCCGGCACCCAGGCGCAGCTCGCGAACGAGGAGCTGCTCGACTGGCTGCGCCGGGTGGACGCGACCACCACCTGGACCACCTCGGTCTGCTCGGGCTCGCTGCTGCTGGGCGCCGCCGGACTGCTGGAGGGCCGTCGGGCCACCTCTCACTGGGGCGTCCTGGACCGGCTGCCCACGTACGGGGCTGAGCCGACCGGGACCGAGCGGGTCGTCATCGACGGCAAGTACGCCATCGCCGCCGGCGTCTCGGCCGGGATCGACCTCGCGCTGACGCTGGCCGGCCTGATCAGCGGTGACACCACCGCGCAGGCGATCCAGCTGCTGATCGAGTACGACCCCCAGCCGCCGTACGAGTCGGGTTCCATGGCGAAGGCCTCCCCCGAGGTGGTCGAGGCGGTGCACCGGCTGATGGAGCGCTAACGCCGGGGCGGAAAGGCGTGGCGGCGGGCGGCGGCGACCACGGCGAGGACGGGGAGCATCAACGCGAGCACCGTCCAGGGCAGGGCTCCGGTGCCCAGTCCGCTCAGGACCAGCCCGCCGACCACGCCGCCGCCCGCCATCGCGGCGTTCCACAGGGTCACCAGGACGGCCTGGGCGGTGTCCGCCCGCTCCCCGCCCGCGTCGCCGAGGGCGGTCTGCAGCAGGGTCGGGGCGCCGCCCCAGCCCAGGCCCCAGCACAGCGCGGCGACGTACACCGGCGGCGCGTCGGCGGACCACCCCGCGAGGACGGCCGCCGCCAGCGCGACCAGCAGCGTGCCGAGGATCGTCAGCCGCCGCAGCCGGCGGTGGATGTGGGCGCCGGTCAGCCAGACGCTCGCCAGCGAGCCCAGCCCGAAGACCAGCAGCACGGTGCCGGTGGCGCCGCCGAGGCCGGCCCGGTCCAGGAAGGGCGCGACGTAGGTGTACAGGATGGTGTGGGCGAGCACGTAGAGCACCGTCACGGTGAGCACCGGCCGTACGCCGGGCACGGTGAGCGCCTGCCGGACCGGCGTCCGCCCGCCGGCCGGCTGCCCTGGCTGCTCCGGCAGCAGCGCCGCGATCCAGCCGATCACGCCGACCGCCAGTGCCGTCATGGCCAGGAAGGGCACCCACCAGGCGAACGCCTGCCCGAGGAAGGTGCCGACCGGCACTCCCAGCGACAGCGCCACCGGCACGCCCGCCATCGCGACCGCCATGGCCCGGCCCTGCTGTTCGACCGGCACCAGCCGGCGCGCGTACCCCGCCAGCAGGGCCCAGGCCAGGCCGGCCGCGACGCCCGCGAGGAAGCGGGCGGCCAGCGTGAGCGGGTAGCTGGTGGAGACCGCGGTGACGGTGTTGGCCACCGCGAAGCCCGCCATCGCGGTGAGCAGCAGCCGCTTGCGGCCCCAGCCGGCGGTGGCCGCGCTGAGCGGGATCGCGGTGACGGCGGAGCCGATCGCGTAGACGGTGACGGTCTGCCCGGCCGCGGACTCGCCGACTCCGAGCGCCGCGCTCATCCCGGGCAGCACGCCGGCCGGAAGGTTCTCGGTGAGGCCGGTGATGAAGACGGCGGTGGCCAGTGCGAGCAGGGCGGGGAGCGGAAAGGGCTTGTGGGGTACCGGGGTTGTGAGCTGTGTGGTCGCCATGGGGACCATGCTTGGACCTCACACCGGTGTCAGGTTCAAGCACGGCCCCGCGGGCGGTCGGGCCGGCGGCCCGTCGGATCGGCCACTCAGCGGTTCGACGGCTCAGCGGCTCAACGGCTCAGCGGCTCAACGGATCGACGACTCAGCGGCCGAAGTACCCGTTGAAGTTCTTGGAGAACTCCTGGCCGCCGAACCGGTCCCAGTTGATCGACCAGGTCATCAGTCCGCGCAGGTTCGGCTGGGCGCCCGAACGCGGCACGTAGGTACCGCAGTCGGCCAGCCTGGTGAGGCAGTCGAGCGCCTTGTTCACCTCGGCCGGGGCGACGTAGCCGTTGCCCGCGTTGGTGGTGGCCGGCATGCCGATGGCCACCTTGGAGGCGGGCAGCGCCGGGAACACGTTGTTCGCGTTGCCGGCCACCGGGAAGCCCTTGAGCAGCATGTCGGTCATCGCGACGTGGAAGTCGGCGCCGCCCATCGAGTGGTACTGGTTGTCCAGGCCCATGATGGAGCCGGAGTTGTAGTCCTGGACGTGCAGCAGGGTGAGGTCGTCGCGCAGCGCGTGGATGACCGGCAGGTACGCCCCGGCGCGCGGGTCCTGGCCGCCCCAGGGGCCGGATCCGTAGTACTGGTAGCCGAGTTGGACGAAGAAGGTCTCCGGCGCCATGGTCAGCACGAAGCCCGGGCCGTACTTGGCCTTGAGGGTCTTCAGCGCGGAGATCAGGTTGACGATGACCGGGGTGGTCGGGTTCCTGAAGTCGGTGTCACCGGTGTTGAGGGAGAGCGAGTGCCCCTCGAAGTCGATGTCCAGGCCGTCCAGGCCCCACTTGTCGATGATCGCCGAGACCGAGCTGACGAAGGTGTCCCGGGCGGCGGCGGTGGTCAGCTGGACCTGGCCGTTCTGGCCGCCGATCGAGATCAGCACCTTCTTGCCCTGGGCCCGCTTGGCGGCGATGGCGGCCTTGAACTCGTCGTCCGACTCGACGGTCGGGCACTCGGTGGCCGGGCAGCGGTTGAAGCGGATGTCGCCGGAGGTGACGGAGGTGGGCTCACCGAAGGACAGGTCGATGAAGTCCCAGGAGTTCGGGACGTCGGCCATCCGGGTGTAGCCGGCGCCGTTGGCGAAGCTCGCGTGCAGGTAGCCGACCAGGGCGTGGCTGCCGGCGGGCGGGCTGGTGGGCGTGCCGGTCGGGGTGCCCGTCGGAGTCCCGGTCGGCGTCGCGGTCGGCGACGGGGTGCCGGTGGGCGTCGCGGTCGGCGAGGCGGTCGCGGTCGGCGAGCCGGTGGCGGTCGGCGTGGGCGTCGGGCTGGGCGCGCCCGGGCCGTCCAGCGAGATGTCGTCCGCGTAGTAGGTGCCCTGCCCGTACCAGCCGTGGGTGTACACGGTGGCGCTGGTCTGGCCGGCCCCGGTGGTGAAGCTGACGCTGAGCTTCTGGTACGAGCCGCCGGTGCCCGGCGTCCAGGTGCTCGGGCCGCCGCCGTCCACGCCCAGGTAGACGTACGAGCCGTTGACGAAGGCACTGAGCGTGTAGGTGGTGTTCGGGGCGACGGTGACGGTCTGGGCGCACTGGGCGGTGTCGCCGGCCGTGGCGGCCGCGGCGAGCGCGCGACTGCCGCCGTGCACCGGGCTGGTGACGACGCTGCCGGAGTTGCCGGTGCAGCTCCAGGGGCCGAGCGAGCCGGACTCGAAACCGCCGTTGACCAGGAACTCGCCGGCCGAGGCGGCGGGCGCCAGGCCCAGCGTGACGCCGACCAGGGCGGCCGCGGCGACGACGGAGGCGGTGCCGGCGGCGAGGGCCGCGCGGTGGCCCCTGGCCGGGGTCTTGGGCATGGGTGTTCTGCGCATGCGGGTGCTCCTGCGATGGCGCGGTCGTGGGGGACGTCCGAGGGCACGCCGGAGCACGCGCCAGTGGGGGGGGAACGGCCCGGCCTGGCACCCAAGTTGGACTAGACCACTGAAGTGGATTCGACAGGGTGGTGTCAATGGTCCAGACCGGTTCCCGGCTTCTCCGGTTGCCGGGGGTGACACCCCGTCGAAGGATGGAGGGGTGACCCCGCCCGGCTACCTCCGCTACCCCCACCTGCACGGCGGCCTGCTCACCTTCACCGCCGAGGACGACGTCTGGATCGCCCCGCTGGACGCCGACGGCACCGGCACCGGCCGGGCCTGGCGGGTCGGCTGCGACCGCACCCGGGTCAGCCACCCCCGCTTCTCCCCCGACGGCACCACCCTCGCCTGGACCAGCTGGTTCAGCCTGACCCCCGAGGTGTGGACCGCCCCGGTCGAGGGCGGCCAGGCGAGCCGGCTCAGCTTCTGGGGCAGCCAGGACACCCGGGTGCGCGGCTGGCTGCCGGACGGCGAGGTGCTGGCCGTCACCTCCTACCACGAGCCCTTCGGCCACTACACCTGGGCGCACGCCCTGCCGCCGGACGGCTCCCCCGGCCGCCGGATGCCCTGGGGGCCGGTCGGCGACGCCCAGATGAGCCGCGAACGGACCGTGCTGCTCACCGGCGCCGCCCCGCACGAGCCGGCCGCCTGGAAGCGCTACCGCGGCGGCGCCACCGGCCGGCTCTGGGTGGACGGCGAACGGATCCTGCCCGAGCACACCGGGCACCTCGCCGCGCCGATGCCGGTCACCGGGGCGCCCGGCAGCCGGATCGCCTTCCTCTCCGACCACGAGGGCATCGGCAACGTCTACTCCTGCCGCCCGGACGGGACCGACCTGCGCCGGCACACCGACCACGCCTCCTACTACGCCCGCGAGGCCGCCACCGACGGCACCCGGATCGTCTACCAGCACGCCGGCGACCTCTGGCTGCTGGACGGCCTGGACGCCCCCGCCCCGCAGCGGCTGCACGTCCCGCTCGGCGGCGCCCGGGCCGGCCGCCGCCCGTACCAGGTCAACACCGCCGGCCAGGTCAAGGACCTCGCCTGCGACCAGAGCGGCCGGGCCGGGGTGATCACCGTGCGCGGCAGCCAGTACTGGCTCACCCACAAGGACGGCCCGGCCCGCGCGCTCG
The DNA here is from genome assembly GCF_044763205.1 of Kitasatospora sp. NPDC096204. NCBI lineage: Bacteria > Bacillati > Actinomycetota > Actinomycetes > Kitasatosporales > Streptomycetaceae > Kitasatospora > Kitasatospora sp. NPDC096204. Next base: position 11,401 of record NZ_JBIWFT010000048.1, on the reverse strand, counting down.
CCGACACCCCCGGGGTGCGCACCCGGCTGCCGGTGGTGCTCGGGCACACCGGCGAGGCGGCCTGGATCACCGACGCCGAGGGAGCCGACGCGATCGAGGTGGTGCCGCTGCCCGGCCACGCCGAGCCGCCGGGCCACCGGGGGTCGGACCGGCACCGCCACCGGCTGCTCGCCGCCGGACGGATCGGCCGCGTCCTGGAGCTCACCGCCTCCCCCGACGGCAGCCGGCTCGCCGTCACCACCTCGGACGGGCGGCTGCTGCTGCTCTCCGCCGCCGACGGCGAGGTCCGCGAAGTGGCCGCCTCCGGCTACGGGCCGGTCTCCAGCGCCCGTTTCTCCCCCGACTCGCACTGGATCGCCTGGTCCGAGCCGGTCGCCGGGCGCTCACTGCGCCGCATCCGGCTCACCCGCGCCGACACGCCCGCGGGGACCACCGACGTCACCGACGGCCGGTTCGAGGACGAGCAGCCGGTGTTCACCCGGGACGGCCGCTACCTGGCCTTCCTGTCCTGGCGCGGCTTCGACCCGGTCCACGACGTGCACACCGGCGACCTCTCCTTCCCGGTGGGCTGCCGCCCGTACCTCGTGTCCCTCGCCGCCGACACCCCCTCACCGTTCGCCGCCCCGGCCGAGGACGGCGCCCCGCACGGCGACGGCGGCGGCGACGGCACCGTCCGGGTCGACCCGGAGGGCATCGGCGAGCGACTGCTCCAGTTCCCGGTGATCGCCTCCAAGTACTCGGCCACCGACGCGGTGCGCGGCGGCCTGGTCTGGCTGCGCTGGCCGATCTCCGGCACCCTCGGACAGACCTTCGCCAGCCCGGAGGACACCTCGGGACGCCCCTCGCTGGAGCACTTCGACCTCGCCCGGGGCACCCGCAGCACCCTGGTCGACAAGCTGGACGGCTACGCCGTCTCCGGGGACGGCGGCTCGATCGCGGTCTACTCGGCCGGGGCGCTGCGGGTGATCCCGGTCGCCGCCCCCGCCGCCGGCACCACCGTCGACCTGCGCCGGATCACCCACACCGTGCACCCGGCCGCCGAGTGGCGCCAGGCGTACCACGAGGCGGCCCGGATCGTCCGGGACCAGTTCTGGGACGAGCGGATGTCCGGCCTGGACTGGCCCGCACTGGTCGCCCAGTACGAGCCGCTGCTGGACCGGGTCTGCTCCCCGGACGACTTCGCCGACCTGCTGCGCGAACTCCTCGGCGAACTCGGCACCTCGCACGCCTACGTCACCCCGTCCCGACGCGCCGAGGGCCCCGTCCTCGCCCAGCAGCCGCTCGGCCTGCTCGGCGCCAACGCCCGCCACTCCCCCGACGGCCGCTGGCTGGTCCACCGGGTGCTGCCCGGCGAGACCTCCGACCCGCGCGCCCGCGCCCCGCTGGCCGCCCAGGGCGTCCGGGACGGCGACGAGGTCCTGGAGGTCGGCGGCCGCCCGGTGGACCGGGTGCGCGGACCGTTGCCGCTGCTGGCCGGCACCGGCGGCAGCACCCTGGAACTGACCCTGCGCGGCGGCGGCCCGGACGGCCCGGTGCGGCGGATCGTGGTCACCCCACTGACCGACGAGCGGCCCATCCGCTACCAGGACTGGGTGGCCAGACGGCGCTCCCTGGTCCGGGAGTACAGCGACGGGCGGTGCGGCTACCTGCACATCCCCGACCTCGGCGGCTCCGGCTGGGCGCAGTTCAACCGGGACCTGCGGCGCGAGCTGGACAAGCCCGCACTGGTCCTGGACGTACGCGGCAACGCCGGCGGCAACGTCTCCGAACTGGTGCTGGAGAAGCTCTCCCGGCACGTCCTGGCCTGGGACTTCAGCCGGGGCCGCCGCCCGGTGCGCTGGCCCCGGCACGCGCCGCGCGGACCACTGGTGGCGCTGGCCGACGAGGCCACCAGCTCGGACGGCGACGTGATCATCGCGGCGATCAAGCTGCTCGGTCTCGGCCCGGTGATCGGCAGCCGCACCTGGGGCGGAGTGGTCGGGATGAGCGGGCGGCACACCCTCGGCGACGGCACCCAGATCTCGGTGCCGAAGAACGCCTCCTGGTTCGGCGGCGGGCTCGGCTGGTCGGTGGAGAACCGGGGCGTCGAGCCGGACGTGCACGTGCTGCGCACCCCGCACGACTGGGCGCGGGGGCGCCACCCGGAACTGGTCGCCGCCGTCCAGCTGGCCCTGGAGCTGCTGGAGGACGTGCCCGCCGCGGCGCCCCCGCCGGAGTCCACGCCCCGGCCGGACCTGCGGCGCCCGCCGCTGCCGCCCCGTACGGGCTGAGCCCGGGTTCGGCCCCCGGCTCAGTCCCAGGGATCGCCCTCGGAGGTCATGTTCTCGGCGGCGCGCCGGTCGGCCTCCTCTTGGGCGAGCTTCTCCTGCTGGTCCCGGGCGCGCTCGACGTCGTTGGTGTAGGCGTCGGCGGCCTCGTCGTGGGCGAGGGCGGCGCGCTGGGCGGCCTCCTGCCCGGCGGACTCGTGCTGCGGCCGGTGGAACAACCTCTCGAAGATGCCCATGACTCCTCCAACAGGGATGGACGGAAGGTCCGATGACCGGGCTACCCCACTCTCACACCGGGTGCCCACGGGCGCACCTTGAGCCTTTGGTCCCTGGTGGACGCGCCCAAGGGCCGTAGCCGGGGGCCTCCGGACGGGCGCAGATTGGGGCCGTCGGCGAAAATCGACGCCACCCTCTGGAGCCCGCTGTGACCGTCGTACACCCCGGAAGCCACGCCCGGCGCACCGCCGAGGACCCGCACGACGGACCGCGCCGGCGGGTCGGTCCGCTGGCCGCCCTGGACGGCCGGCTGCCCGGCACCCACGACCTGCTGCTGATGCAGTGCCCCAGCTCGCTGCGGCCCGTCGCCGGCGGGGAGCTGCCGGACTGGGCGCGGGCCGTGCTGCGGGCGCACCCCTGGGTCACGGTCGGCCGGGCGCCCGCCGTGGTCGGCAACCCGGTCGACCTGCCGCACCCCCAGCGCTGCACCCGGGACCCGGAGGCGGCGCCCGAGCTGTGGTTCCCGGTGACCGTGCGCGGCCCGCGCCCCGGACAGCGGATGGACGCGCTGGCCCCGTGGGCGGCGGTGGCCAGGACGCTGCGGCCCGAGCAGCTCGCCGAACGGCGCGAGCGGCTGGCCCCCGAGCGGCTGGCCGGCATCCCTGCCCTGGCCCTGCTGCCGGAGGTCGGCCGGCTGGTGGCGGACCACCGGCTTCCCTGGGGGCCGATCGGCGCGGTCGGCTACGAGCTGGGCAGCGGGGTGCCGGTGGCCGGGCCGCTCAGCCCGCTGCGGCTGGTGCTGCGCTCCCCGCAGCCGATCAGCCGGCGCGACGCCCTGCAGCTGCGTCGGGCGCTGACCAAGCTGCCGGTGCCCGTGCAGGCCGAGCTGGAGACCCGGCACGGCGCGGTCCAGCTGGCCGAGTACGCCTCCGGCGCCCACAGGCTCACCCTGCTGACCTCCGACGGGCCCCGGGAGGTCCACGACCCCTGGTTCCCCCGGGGGCCGTTCGCCTGAGCGCCCGGACCGGCGGGGCGCGCGGGTCCGGTCACGGCAATCTCGGAGTTGGCGGCCCGGCCCGGCACTCGTGAGGATGGAGCGCCGTCCGTCCCGCCCAGCCAAGGGAGCGCACCGTGCCGCACATCGCCATCGACAACGGACTGCCGGGGATCAGCGGCCTGCTGACACTGCGTCCGGACACCGCCGCCCCACTGGGGATGCTGGCCGACGCGCTGCTGCGGGCCCCGGCCCCGATGAGCCGGGGCGAGCGCGAGCTGGTCGCCGCGTACGTCTCCCACCTCAACGGCACCCGCTTCTGCGAGGGGGCCCACAGCGCCTTCGCCGCGGCGCAGTTGGAGGGCGGCGAGGATCTGGTGAAGGCGGCCCTGACCGACCTCTCGTCCGCGCCGCTCCCGGAGCGGATGCGGGCCCTGCTGCGGATCGCGGCGCAGGTGCAGGCGCAGGCCGCGCCGGTCTCGCCGGAGGCGGTGGCGGCCGCCCGCGCGGCCGGCGCCGGTGACACCGAGATCCACGACACCGTGCTGATCGCCGCCGCGTTCTGCATGTACAACCGGTACGTCGACTGTCTGGCCACCGACCTCCCCGCGGACCCGGGCTACTACGCCGAGGGGGCGAAGCGGATCGTCGACTCCGGCTACAGTCACGGGAACTGAGCCACGGGGAGCCCGACGGATCGGGCGGCGCCGTCCTCGGACGGCGCCGCCCGGGCGCGTCGCGACACGGCACGACGGAAGAAGCGGCCGACCGCCCGCACCGCCAGGATGTCAGCCGTCGAGCACCGGGTCCCCTGCCGAATCGAGGCTCCGCCATGAGTACTTTCGCGTCGGGCCGGCCGAGCGCACCGGCCGATCCCACCCCGCGCCAACTCGCCTCCCGCACCTCACTGTTCGTCACCGGGGACTTCCCCCGGCGGCGCTGGCTCACCCTGCTGCTCAGTGCCGCCGGCGGACTGCTGCTGGCGTACGCCTGGAACGCGAAGCTGGTCGACGACGAGATCGGCTTCAGCAGCGCCGACGCCCTGCTCGGACACGACGCCCACGGCACGCCGATCACCGGAGTGCTCTCCGGCATCCTGTTCGCCTTCGTCTCCGGACTGGCCGGCTCGTTCACGGCCTGCAACATCGCGGCCTTCGGCGCGGTCGGCCCGCTGGTCGGGCAGACGCCCTCGCTGCGCGGCAGGCTGCTGCACGTCGCCCGGCCCCTGGGGTGGATCTTCGCGGGCATGGCGCCGGTCTCCGCCGCCTACGGGGCGCTGGTCGGCCTCGTCGGCACGCACATGCCGCAGTTCTCGACGGCCGCGGCCAAGGGCCTGACACCCCGGTCCATCCAGTCGATGGTGACCTTCGGCCTGATCGGGCTCGTGATGATCGTGCTCGGCCTGGCCGCCGTCGGCCTGGTCAGGGACCCGCTGGCCGGCCTCTCCCGCCGCTTCCCGAACGCACCGCTGGTGCTCGTCGGCGTGCTGATCGGCGGCTTCCTGGTGGGCCGGCCGTACCCGCTCTTCCGCGACCTGTTCCGGCACGCCGCCGACAGCCACAACCCGGTCTACGGCGCCGGCGCGTTCCTGCTGCAGTCGGTCGGCAACATCGCGGTCATGGCGCTGCTGTTCGTGCTGCTCACCTACACGGCGGGCGGTCGGCTGCAGCGCCGGCTGGCGGCCGTGCCCGCCCGGATCAGCGTGCTGACCGCGGCGGCCTTCCTGGTCGCCGGGGTCTTCACCGTCGTGTACTGGGACGTGCGGATCCTGGGCCGGCTCGGCTACATCTGGTTCCCGCCCTCCCCCTGGTCCTGAGGCCGGCGGCCGGACCGCCGCGGGCCCCGACCGCCGGTGAGCGGTCGGGGCCGGCGGCGCCGGGAGCGGTCAGCCGGTGACGCTCGGCGCGCCCGTCTCCAGGTGGCCGGTGAACCGCTGGGACCAGCTGCTGTCGGCGTCCACCGTGACGGTGAAGTCGTACCAGCCGTTGCTGTACGCCACCGCGTTGAAGAAGTCGCTGACGCTGCCGCCTGCCGGGACCTGGTACGTCCAGGGGCCGTCCGTCCGGTAGTTGTTCGAGGCGATGGTGAAGGTCATCGGCGTGCTGCCGGAGTTGGCGAGCTTGAACCAGAGCGCGAGCCTGCCCGTCCCCGGCTCGACCGCGTACGAGGCGGTGACGGCCGCGTTCCTGCCCGCCTTGGTGAGGTCGCCGGCGAAGCGGCGCAGGAAGCGGTTCGGGCCGACGACGGTCAGGTCGTACTTGCCGTTGCCGAAGCCGTTGGTGCCGCAGTTGAAGAAGTCGGTGACGGGACTGCCGGAGTCGACTGTGTACTGCCAGGGGCCGCCGCTGCGGTAGGCGTTGGCGTAGGCCGCGAAGTGCGAGGCGCGGGCGGCGCCCTCGTTGGACATCTTCACCCAGACGTGCATGACACCGCTGGCGTCGGCGTCCCAGTGGTCCAGGTTGGCGTTCGGCTGGTACGGCAGGGCGCGCGCCGGGCGGGTGCCGGACTCCTGCACCGGCAGCTGGTTGTTCACCGGGGCCGGGTTGGGCAGCGGGCCGCAGGCGGACAGGCCGATGGTCTGCGAGGTGTCGGGCAGCGCGGGCAGGCCGTACACCGGGTTGGCGAAGTCGAACACGCTGGTCAGGTCGCCGCAGACGCGGCGGCGCCAGTCGCTGATGTTCGGGCAGGTGGCGGGCTTGCCGAGGGCGGCCGTCCAGACCTCCAGGAAGCGCAGCACCGAGGTGTGGTCGAAGGTCTCGGAGTTGACCCAGCCGCCGCGGGTCCAGGGCGAGACGGCGATCAGCGGGACGCGGAAGCCGAGGCCGATGTTGGTGCCGTTGTAGAACTCGCCGGGGGTGCCGGCCGGGGCGGCCGGCGGCGGGACGTGGTCGAAGAAGCCGTCGTTCTCGTCGTAGTTGAGGAACAGGACGGTCGAGTCGAAGACGTCCGGGTCCGCGTTGAGCGCGTCGATCACCATGTGGACGAAGTGCGCGCCGTCGGCCGGGGTGGCGTAGGGGTGCTCGGAGGAGGCCTGGTCGGCGACGATCCAGGAGACCTGCGGGAGGGTGCCGGCCAGCACGTCGGCCTTGATCGCGGCGGCGATGTCGTCCGGGGTCCGCCCGGTGGCCTTGGGCACCGAGCCCATGCCCTTGACGGCCAGCGGGCTGCCGGCCGGGGCGCCCGTGAAGTTGCCGAAGTACGCCAGGGCGTTGTCGCCGTAGTTGTCGGCGGCGTTCTGGTAGACCTTCCAGCTGACGCCGGCGTTCTCCAGCGCCTCGGCGTAGGTCTGCCAGCGCAGGCCCTTCTCGTCGCCGCCGTCGTAGGCCGGGCCGCCCGCGGCGCCGGCCGGGTCGATCTGGCCGGACCAGTGGTAGGTGCGGTTGGGGCCGGTCGCGCTCAGTACGGAGCAGTGGTAGGCGTCGCAGATGGTCCAGTTCTCGGCCAGCGCGTAGTGGAACGGGATGTCCTGGCGGGTGAGGAAGCCGAGCGTGCGGACGTTGCCCTTGGCGGCGACCCAGGAGTCCATCTTGCCGCCGTTCCACGCCTTGTGCTGGTCGGACCAGCCGTGGCTGAGGTCCCCGTTGCACTGGGCCAGGCGCTCGGGGTCGGCGCCGCCGGCCGGCTTGGTCTGGCTGAACTGCCACGGGTACTGGCGGCCGAACAGGCCGTTCGGCTGGTTGAAGACGCTGTAGCCGCCGGAGATCTGGATGGCGCTGCGGTCGGCGAAGCCGCGCACGCCGCGCAGCATGCCGAAGTAGTGGTCGAAGCTGCGGTTCTCCTGCATCAGGATCACCACGTGCCGGGCGTCGGCGATGGTGCCGGTCGTGCTCGGCGCGGTGGTGGCGGCGGTCGCGGCCGTGCCGCTCGGGGCGGCCCCCGCGGCGCCGGTGCCGGTGCCGGCCACGGCGAGGCCCGCCGCGGCGGCACCGGACAGCGTGACGAACTTCCTTCGACTCAACTCGGCCATCAGCCCGGCCCGTCCCTTCGCTGGCGATGTTGTGTACACAAGTCATGGCTCACTCGATCGCGCAGCAGTCTCCACCGCGCGCGAGGCGGCCCACCAGATGCGCGCGCCAGGGTTGGCGGACTGTTCGTCCGGGTGTCACCGGGCGACGCCCGGCTGAACGGGCGGAGGAGACCGGACACACGCCGGAGGGTTCAGCGGTCCTTGACCTCGATCCCCAGCGCGTGGGCGAACTGCGGCGCCAGTTCCAGCAGTTGGGTGGAGCTGATGACCGCACCGCGCAGCCCCTGATGGCCGTCGACCAGGCCGAGCCGGACGGCCCCGCGCAGGTCGGTCCGGCTCAGCGTCGCGCCGCGCAGCCGGACCTCCTCCAGCGTGGAGCCGGGGAAGGACACGCCCGTCAGCTTCGCCTCGCCGAAGTCCACGTCGCGCAGCAGGCAGTCCTCGAAGACGACGTCCCGCAGGACGGCCGAGCGCAGGTTGACCGCCTCCAGCTTGCAGCCGCGGAACACCACCCGGCGCAGCGCCGAGCCGTACCCGGCGACCCCGGCGAGCACCCCGCCGACGAAGGCGCTGTCCTGCCACTCGGAGTCGCTCAGGTCGCAGGCGACCCAGCGGCCGGCCTGCACCCACACCTCGTTGAACCGCGCCTGGCGCAGCTTGACCCCGCTGAGCGCGACACCGGTGAAGGCGCACTCCAGGAAGGCCGCCCCGGCGCCCGACTCGTCGGTGTGCTCGCCGCCGTCGAAGTGCGCGGTGTCGTAGCGCTCGTCGCTGCGCAGCGGCCCGCCGTGCGGGCGCAGCAGCTCGGCGTACGGGAGGTCGGCGAGCCGGTCGGGGACGGAACGGGGCATGGCGGTGGCTCCTGACGGTCGGAGTCGGAGGGGTCTCGCCCGCATGCTCGCACGCGGCACCGACAGCCCCCGGCGGCGCACCGACGCGGCGGTGCCCCGGACCGGCCGCGTCGGCGCGGCCGGCCCGGGGCTCACTGCCCTGGCCGTGGCAAGGCTCCGGATCAGCCGCGCACCCAGAGCGAGTTGACCCGGGTGCGCTCGGCACTGTTCGGGTAGGGGTTGGTGCAGGAGGTGCCGGGGCCGCCGCCCGACATCAGCTCGCTGCACGGGCCGGAGTAGTGGTCCGGCAGGCCGAGCACGTGGCCGGTCTCGTGCGCCACCACGCGCACCGAGCTGTACTGCTGGTTCTGCGCGTAGTCGAGGAAGACGTAACCGCGCCCGTGGCCGTCGGTGCTGGCGTAGGAGCCGCGACTGTCGTTGCCCTCGTAGTAGCGGAAGTCGGCGGCCGAACCGGAGCGCAGCTGGACGTTGGCGACCGAACCGTTCCAGATCTGCGCGGCCTGGGATATCTGGTTGCGGAAGGACGGGGCGGAGCTGGCGTCGTAGGTGACGGTGACGGTCGCGAGGCCCGGGTTGGCGGCCTGCTTGGCCTTGGCGGAGGCCATCACGGCCTGGAAGAAGGCCTGGTTGTCCGCCGCCTCCGCGGCCGAACCGGCGTACGTCGTGGCCGTGTAGCCCTGCACGGCCGGGGCGGCCGGTGCCGCGGCGGCGGCGGTGGTGGGCAGGACGGCGAGGCCGGCCGCGAGGGCGAGGCCGAGGGTGGCGGACAGCACGGATCGCTTCATGTGGGGGCTCCGATTCCTGGGGTGACGTGGCCGGTTGGGGGCCGGCCACGGGGAACACCTGGTCAACGGGTGGTGTCCCCAGAGCTTCGGGCAACCCGGTGCGTGCGCGGATGATGCCAACCCGCGATAACACGATCCAATACCCCGGCCGCGGAACGGAATTGAGTCGTCTTTTCCTCGCCTTGACTCATTCGTGCCCCTGGCATTCCGTTCCGGCGGCGACTAGGCTCCCGTGCGGGGAAGTACCCGGAACGGTGGGCCGCCCGATTCCGGCCGGGCGGCCCACCGCGCCGAACCCGCCTGCCGGGCGGGTCAGTCGCGCGCCGCCAGGCCGTTCGACCAGAGGTAGTCGACCTGGCTGCGCTCGTTGCCGTCGGGGTACGGATTGGTGCAGGACGGGCCGGGGCCGCCGCCCGACATCAGCTCGCTGCACGGGCCGGAGTAGTCGTCGGGCAGCCCGAGCACGTGACCGGTCTCGTGTGCCACCACGCGCAGCGAGCTGTACTGCTGGTTCTGCTGGTAGTCGAGGAAGACGTAGCCGTGGCCGTGCCCGTCGGTGCTGGCGTACGAGCCGCGGCTGTCGCTCCCCTCGTAGTACGAGAAGTCGCCGTTGCCGCCGGTCTCCTGGAGCCGCACGTTGCGCTCCGAGCCGTTCCAGATCTGCGCGGCCTGGGATATCTGACTCGTGAAGGAGGGCGCGTTCGCGGTGTCGTAGGTGACGGTGACGGTCAGCAGCCACGGGTCGGCGGCCTGCCGGGCCTTGGCCGAGGCCATCACGGCCCGGAAGAAGGCCTGGTTGTCCGCGGTCTCCGCGGCCGGACCGGCGGACGTCGAGGGGGTGTAGCCCTGGGCGGCCGGCCCGGCCTGGGTCGCCGAGGCGGCGGTGGTGGGCAGGACGGCGAGGCCGGCCGCGAGGGCGAGGCCCAGTGCGGCGGACAGCACGGATCGCTTCATGTGGGGGCTCCGGTTTCGCGGTGCGCCGGCTCGCCGGGGCCGGTGGGGGCCGGGCCCGGGACGGCGCACGGTGGGGGCCGCCCCGACGGTGTGGCCGGGGCGGGTTGCTGCCCACCGAGCTTCGACCCGCCCGGTGCCGTCACGGATGATGCCAACCGGCGATAGCACCGCCGCATGGCCGCCCGGCTCGCCGCGCGCCGGGCCGGTCGACCGGCCGGTCGGTCCGCCGACCGGCCCTTCGGCATGCCTTGAATACCTGTCATGTCCTTGGCGATATGGTGCGACGGCGTCTATGCTCCGGACGTGGAGCTCGACGTGAGACACCTCCGGGTGCTGTGCGCGATCGCCGACAGCGGCAGCCTCCGCAAGGCCGCGCTCCAGCTCGGCATGACCCAGCCCTCCCTCACCACCCAGCTGCACCGCATCGAACGGGCCATCGGCGGCACCCTGTTCACCCGCGAGCAGACCGGCAGCCGGCCCACCGCTCTCGGCCACTCGGTGCTCTCCCGGGCCCGGCCGGTGATCACGGAGATGGCCGCCCTGGTGGCCGCCGCCCGCCAGGAGGCCCGGGACTCGGCCGGGCCCGGCCGGCAGCGGCGGCTGCGGATCGGCAGCGTCGGCAGCCGGGCGGTCGCGGCCTGGCTGCGCCGGGTGCACGAGCGGCTGCCGGACACCGACACCACCATCCACGTGGACGTCTCGGCCGGCGCGCTGCTGCGGATGGTCGCCGCCGACCAGCTGGACGTGGCCTTCGTGCACGAGTGCGAGGGCTTCCCGCTGCGGGTGCCGCCGGACGCCGAGCACCGGGTGCTGATGGCCAGGGAGCCGCAGTTCGTCGCGCTCGCCGCCGGACACCCGGCCGCCGCCCGGCCGGTCGTCCACCTGGCCGACCTCGCCGAGGACACCTGGATGGTCGACCCGACCGCCGACCACGAGTACGCGGCGATGCGCCGGGTGTTCAGCGAGGCCGGGCTCAACCCCCGGGTCGTCCAGGTGCGGGACAACGCCACCGCCGCCGAGCTGGTCGCCTCCGGCGAGGCCGTCCGCCCGTGCCAGCCGACCTCGTTACCCGGGCCCGGCACGGTGGTCCGCCCGGTGCACGGGGACCCGCTGGCCGTCCGGCTGCTGTTCACCTGGCGTCCGCGGGTGCTCAGCCCGCCCGCCCTGGACGCGCTGTACGGCGAACTGCGGGCCGCCTACCTGGATCTGGCCAAGGTCAACCCGGCCTACCTGGACTGGCTGGCGGAGCACGAGCCGCTGCTGCTGGAACGGGTCGGCTAGCCCCGTCCTTCGCACATAACGAGTTCGGATGATGTGGTGATGCGACCGGTACCTCGGTGGGGTGCCGGTCGTTGAGCCTGGCGTGC